>JAJZWS010000042.1 GCA_021846565.1 Bacillota bacterium | reverse complement strand
GCCGCCAACTCGGTCATGCGCTCTTCGGTACGCGCCTGCGCCGACACCAGCTCGTGCACCGCATCCGTGAGAGCCTCCAAGCGTGCGTCCGTGCGCTCCTGTGCGGCGGCTAGGGCCGTCACTTGTCCCGGGAGTCGCAAAACTTCGTCGCTCAGCACCAACCGCTGCATCTCGCGCCGCCAGTCCGGGTGCTGGTCCAGCAACCGAACGAGGTCGTGAAACTCGTCGACCGTGAAAGCCACCTGCCCCAACTCCTTAGGGCCATCATAACACGTCACGACTTAGTGCACGTTCTTTTTTATTAACAGATTTATTACCTCTTTATCACATCACCGCCACAACGACAGTATCCGGGCGCATGCCGCCGCTCCGCGGCCGCGGTTGAAACTCGTCGACCGTGAAAGCCACCTGCCCCAACTCCTTAGGGCCATCATAACACGTCACGACTTAGTGCACGTTCTTTTTTATTAACAGGTTTATTACCTCTTTATCACATCACCGCCACAACGACAGTATCCGGGCGCATGCCGCCGCTCCGCGGCCGCGGTTCTCGCGTGCTCCATGACACCATGCCAGGCGGGCTACCGTGGTGGTGATGACGAGGGAGGGCGTCGAATCCGACTCCGTCGTCTGGCGTTTATCCACTTCATTCGCGGGTCGTGGTCGCCGACGCGCTCGGATCTGGCCACGCGGGCGGGACGGCTGCTGCAACCACCCTACCGTCAACCGGGGCATCGCTCCCTGGCCATGAAAAGGGGCCGGGGGAATCCCCCGGCCCCTCGACGAGCGGTCCTCAGGCTGCGCGGTTGTAGGGGCCCACGGGAAGCACGGTCTTGCCGCGCGATACGTTGACAATTTCGGCCGCCGACGTGTAGAACGCCAGCAGGGCGGTTACCAGGCCCACATAGCCCCCCAGCGTGCCGAAGAAGGCCCCGGCTCCGAAGTCCCCGATCGCCAGCAGCACGAACGTGACCCACAGCGCAAGGAACACGTATTGGAGCGCACGCGTCTTGTCGAACGTCCCGAGCCACAGGTAAAACGTCACCACACCCCACAGCAGGAGGTACCACGCCACATATTGAGCCGAAACCCCGGCGGCGAAGAAGTGCACAAACAGCGCGAACGACCACCAGAATGCTCCATACGAAAAGAAGGCCATCGTCCCGAACGTGTTGCCGGCAGCGTATTCCATCACGCCGGCCACCATCTGCGCGGTGCCGCCGTATGCCATGGCCAGCGCCAGCACCAGGCCGAGGTCGTGCGCCGAGTACCATCCCGCGTTCACCATGCTGAGCATCCAGGTGGTAAACGCGAATCCCGCGAGCCCCAGAGGAGCGGGATTGGCTTTCTGCATCGTCGGATTCCTCCTTGACGCGAAAAATTAGACACGAGAGCCAATCGACACCGAGCCGTCCACCTGAGCCCGAGGCGCGGCCAGCGCACCTCGGACACGCCCCGTCATCCCGCGGTATGCAGGTTTCGGATGGCGTCCACCACTTCCGGATTGGCCAGCGTGGTGATGTCGCCCACGTCCGGGCTATCATTCGCGATGGCCATCAGGATGCGGCGCATGATTTTTCCTGACCGGGTCTTGGGCAGATCGGGCACCACCCACACGCGGCGCGGGCGGGCTATCGGGCTGATTTCTTTGGCGATGGCTTCTGAGACGCGCCGCATGAGGTCCGGGCCGCCTTCACGGCCGGGGTGCAGCGCCACGAAAATCTCTGGCACCACGCCCTTGATGGGGTCGCGCGCGGCCACCACCGCCGCCTCCGCCACGTCGGCCACGGTGAGGGCGGCCGATTCCAGCTCCTTGGTGCCCAGGCGGTGTCCCGCCACGTTGATCACGTCGTCGATGCGGCCGAGGATCCGATAATAGCCATCGGCCGCCTGCATCGCCCCGTCTCCCGCCATGTACGGCCAGTCCCGCCAGTCGTGGCTGTCGGGGTCACGGTTGTACTTGGCAAAGTACGTGGCTACAAACCGGGCGGGGTCCTTCCAAAGGGTCTGGAACATGCCCGGCCACGGATTCGCGATGCAGATGTTGCCCGCCCGGCCGGAGCCGTGCGGAATCTCTTGACCATCTTCGTCAAAAATCACGGGGTGGATGCCGGGAAGCGCCGGCCCCGCACTGCCGGGCTTCATCGGGTCCAGCGCCGGCACCGTGCTGCACAGGAACCCGCCGTTCTCTGTCTGCCACCACGTGTCGACGATCACCGCTTCCCCCTTGCCCACCTCCTCGTAGTACCACTTCCACACGTCCGGCTCGATGGGCTCGCCCACCGTGGTCATGTGCTTGAAGTGGTACTGGTAGCGCTCCGGGTTCCCCCCGCCGGCCTTGCGAAGGCTCCGGATGGCGGTGGGCGACGTGTGAAAGATGTTGACGCCCAGTGCCTCGGCAACGCGCCAGGGCCGCCCAGCGTCCGGATGCGTAGGCGTCCCTTCATAGAGGGTGGACGCCGCACCGAGCGCCAACGGGCCGTACACGATGTACGAATGGCCCGTGATCCACCCGATGTCGGCCATGCACCAGTACACGTCTTCGGGGTGCAGGTCCTGAATCACCTTGGTGGTCCACGCCGCATAGGCGAGATAGCCGCCGGTTCCGTGCTGCACCCCTTTGGGCTTGCCGGTCGAGCCGCTGGTGTACATCAGAAAGAGGGGCGCCTCAGCCAGCATCGAGACCGGATCGACGCGCCGACCCCGATACGCCGCCAGCGCCGGCCCCATCAGCACGTCGCGGCCCTCCTGCAGGGGCGCGTGGCTCTCGTAGCGGCCTGGGTAGCGCTGGAACACTAGGACGCGGTCGACCAGCTGGCCCTGGGCCTCGGCTTCCGCCACCGTGACATCCGCCTTCTCCTTGTGGTCCAACAGCTGCCCACTGCGATAGTACGCGTCCATCGTGAGGAGCACACGGCTCTCGGAATCCACCATGCGGTCGGCACACGCTTTGCCCGAGAAACCGGCAAATACCACCGAATGAATCGCGCCCAGCCGAGCGCACGCGAGCATCGCCACGGGGAGGTCCGGCACCATCGGCATGTGGATGGTCACGCGGTCGCCGACCTGGACCCCCACCTCATCCCGCAGGTACGCCGCCAACTCATTCACGCGCACATAAAGCTCTTGAAACGTGACGTGCTGAATCGGTTCGTCTTCCGGCTCCCCCACAAAGTGTAGAGCCGTCTGGTTGCGACGGTCTGCCAGGTGGCGGTCAATGCAGTTGGCCGACGCATTCAGCCGGCCCCCCACGAACCAGCGCCAGAACGGCGGATGGCTGGTGTCCAAAAGCGTATCCCATCGCCGGTCCCAGGTCAGCAGGTCGGCCAGTTCCGCAAAGTAGTCGGGAAAGTTTTCGAGCCGCATGCGGTCGCGGATGGACGGATCGGTCAAATTGGCCTGAGCCACAAACGCCGGGGATGGCTGTAGGTACCCCTCCTCTCCCCAGTGCACGGCAATCTCGGACTCACTCACGCGCCCTTCGTCCCCATTCGTGTCACTCACCAATCTTGCCCCTTTCCTTTACGGCCCTAAGCCGTAATCAGAATGTTTGCAGGCTTTCTCGGCTCAGTATTGATAGTCGGGCCCGCGGACGTCAAGCACTTGTGGCAGTGCTTGGGACAAAAAAGCTCCCGGGCGGATGGCTCGCCCGCTAAAGGCCGAGAGCGGTGGACAGGCGGTCGGGGCGCCAGCCGCGCAACACCTGGCTGCCCATGAGCAGCACCGCAGTGCCCGGTGCTCCCTCCGTCCACTGGAGCATCTCCTGCCACGTGGCGTCGGAGCCGGTGACCTCCTTCTCGGTGAACGGAATCCCCTGCTCCTTCACGAACCGCGCGGCAACTCGACGGCCGCGTCACCCCGGCGCGTGATAGAGTGGCACGTCCGACGCCGTCCGAGAGCCGGCCCTGCCAGCCGACCTGGTCCCGACGCGGTGGGGAACAGGCGGAGTCTGCATGTATTCGAGGGGCGTGCTAAGCCTCTTGCGCGCGCAGAGCGGCGGATCGCGGTACACTGTGGGTAAGGAGTTTCGCAAACCGCGCACAAGCGGTGAGGAGGACACGCATGGCCGAGACCGGTCCCGCGATTCGAGTCGCCGTCGTCGACGACCACGAGGTGGTGCGCGTCGGTTTGGCGCGTCTCTTGGAAGCACAGCCCGACTGCCTGCTGGTGGGGGAAGCGGCGTCGGTCGAGCAGGCGCTGGCGCTCCTGGAAGGCACGCCCGTTGACGTGCTGCTGTTGGACATCCGCCTCCCCGACGGCTCTGGTGTCGACGTCTGCCGTCAGTGGAAGGCAGCGTCTCCGTCAACCGGCGTGATTATGCTGACGTCGTTTTCCGACGACGACCTGCTGTTTGCGTCCTTGGAGGCCGGGGCGTCGGCGTACCTCTTGAAGAACGCACGCAGCCGGACCCTGCTGTCTGCGATTCGAACCGTGGCCGACGGCGGCTCCCTGTTGGATCCTAATGTGGCCGCCAAGGTGCTTCACCGCGTCAACACGCCCGCGGCGCCTGATCCTCTGGACGAACTCACCGACAGCGAGCAGCGCATCCTCCATCTGATGTCCGAGGGTCTCACCAACCGCGAGATTGGCGCGCAGGTGTTTCTCAGCGAAAAAACCGTGAAGCACTATGTCAGCAACATCTTGGCGAAGTTGGGCCTGTCGCGGCGCGCGGAAGTGGCCGCGTATCTCGCGCGTCGCGGGGCGCTGCCTCCCTCGCAGCCGTAGCCGTGGAGACGCCGCCGCCAGACTCTCCCCGCCGGCCGCCGCTGACGCCACTCACGCCCTTGGGTTATTGGGTCGCCTACCTGAGCCCGTTGGGGGGGCTGGTGTTCCTGGCCGTCCTGGACCGCGTGGTCTTCTCCCGGTTCTTGCCGCTGGCCCAAGCCGACAGCGCCACCTTTTTACTGGCCCTGGTGCTAACGTTTCTGTACTCGCACGGGTTTCTGACCCGCATCCGCGCCCAGTACGAAGAGACCGACCGGTTGTTGGAAACCACCTCGCTGCAGCGCGACCGCCTGCGCCTCCTGCAGGAAACCCTCACCACGATGGCGGCCAACCGCGACTGGCAGGCGATCCTGCAGCGCGTGGTGGAGCTGTCCCGCGAACTCACGGGCGCCCGCTGCGGGGTGCTGTCGGTCTGGAATCCCGATGGCGTGCCGGCGCGGTTCATCACCTCGGGCCTCACCGCTCACGAGGCGAAGCTCCTGAAGAACGAGGGCGCCCCCCCGGACCTCGCCACGGCCCACAATCCCCTCGCGCGGCTGAGCGATGACGCCGTTCCCCCCATCCCCACCATGGGTGTGCCCGTCCGCTTTCGCGACCAGGTGCTGGGTCATCTGTATCTCGCCAACAAGCCCACCGGCGCCTTTACCGCCAACGACAAAGAGCTGGTGGGCCTCTTGGCCGGCCAGGCGGGCGTGCTCATCACCAACGCGCGGCTCAATGAGGAACTGGAACGCTTAGCCGTGGTGGAAGAGCGACAGCGCATCGGCATGGACCTGCACGACGGCACCATTCAGTCGTTGTACGGCGTCATGCTCACCATTGACACCCTGCTGGCAGAAACCCCCCCGACCCTCACGACGCTGCGCACCGCCCTGGATGTCCTCGGGGACCGTGTGGCGCGCATCTCGGACGACATCCGCCACTACGTGTTTGACTTAAAGCAGGATCGGCAGGACTGGCCTGAGGCGCTCAACGCGATGATCGCGGATCTCGGCTTGGCGCGCATCGCGGACGTCCACCTCGCGGACCACAGTTACCGCCAGCTGAACTCCCGCCAGGTGACGTACCTCCTGAGTTTTGTCCGCGAGGCGCTCACCAACGTGGCCCGCCATGCCCAGGCATCCCGCGCCTCCGTGTCTTGGCGCGCCTCCGCGCACCAGTTTCGTGTGGAGATTCGCGACAACGGGGTGGGATTTGAGCCAGACGTAGGCACGCCGGCCGACCACTACGGCCTCACCCACCTGCAGGAGCGGGCTACGAATCTCGGCGCCCGCCTCACCATCGCGAGCCGCCCCCACGAGGGAACCCGCATCGTGCTGGTGGCCCCCCTGCACCGACGGCTTCGCCGGCGCCTCGCACGGACCGACGCGGCGCGCCGCTAAGACCCCGGGCTTCGCATCCACTGGTCCCGAAAGGCCGTAAACTGCCGAAGTTGGCGGCGTGCTGCGTCCAGATCCCCCTGCCCGACCACGGCCAACCCCAGCGCCGTGGCCACCGAACCCGTCACGCGCGCCCACACCGCCCATCGGAAGGCATCCCGATCCGCGGCCACTTCGGGGCAAGCCAGAGCCTCCAACACGAGCCGGTTGCTCGCTGGCTGCCCGAGTGCTCCCTGCGCGACAAATGTTGCCACGTCCCAAAACCGCGGCATCCGCGACACATCTTCAAAGTCGATCCAGCGCCACGTGCCGCCCGTCCATACCAGGTTCCCCGCATGGGCATCCCCGTGGGCGGGCGAGAGCGCCCGAGACCCCATCTCATCTTCCGCGCGCTCCACCTCGGTGGCCAATCGGTCCACCTCGGCATCGCGCGACCTCAGGGGATTCAGGCGCGCCAGCGCTTCCTGCGGATGGATCCAGGCTCCGCGAGCAGGGAGCTCGCCGGGGAACTGTTCCATCGCCGCCGTGAGCCGGCACACCAGGGCGAGCGCGGGGGGAACCGGGGGAATCGCGCCCCCCGGGTCAGCCAGGGTCCACAGGGTCATCCAGGTCCCCGCAACCGGATGCGGACCGGCAGGAAGCAACGTCGTGGGTTCCACGACCGGAAGGTGGTGGTGTCGGAGATGTTCCGCCACCGCCAGCTCGCGGCGCCCCACCGAATCGAACGCCGCTGGATCGTCCCCGGGAAACGCCGTTGCGACCCGGGCCACCAGCGCGTGGGGCCGGCACCACAGGATCAGGTTGCCCCGGTGGCTCAGCACCACCGGGTCCCCCGCAGACAGGCCCCAATGCGCCAACAGGCCCCTCACCCCGTCGCGCACCGCGGCCACTGACGTGACTGGCGCTCCGGCGGGCCGGGTGTCCACGGGCGCTACGACACGCCTGACTTGAACAGCATGATCCAGGCGGACATGCCCACGAGCCCGATGCCAATCGCAAACGCCATGCCCAGCGGCAGCAGATGCCAGGCGGGACCCCGACTCTCGCGCACGTGCATGAACACGCCCAGCTGGAGCGCCCCCTGCGCCACCGCCATGGCCAGCACCACCCCCAGCAGCACCGACGGGCTCATGATGCGGTTCACCGTCATCCACAGGGCTGCAAACGTGAGCACCAGCGAGGCGGCATAGCCCCACACCTGGTGCATCGGAAACTTCGGCTCTTCAAAGCGCGGGCTGATAAAATCAAACCCCGGCTCCATGGCCGTCTCGTGCTGGTCGTCGCCACCGTGCATCATCCGACCTCCTTGTCCAAACTGCGCTAGATCAGCCGGCCGCCCAGATAGACCACCGTGAAGATAAACACCCACATGATGTCGAGAAAGTGCCAGTACAGCGAAAACGTGTAGAGCTTGCGACGTGTCACGGTCGTAAGACCCCGTTTACGCAGCTGGAACAGCAGGGCCACAGCCCAGATGATGCCCATCGTCACGTGCGTACCGTGGGCGGCGACCAAGAGAAAGAACGACGACAGGAACGCGCTGGTGTGCCAGCCCCAGCCCACCGCCACGTCCCCCGCGAACTCCACCAACTCGATGCTGACGAACGCCATCCCCAGCGCTGCCGTGAGAGCCAACCAGGCGAGCACCATGCGCTGGCGATTCTGACGCATCGCCCAGATGGCAATCCCGATGGTGAAGCTGGACGTGAGCAGGATCAGGGTCTCAATGAGCGCCGTGTTCAGCTGAAACACCTGCGCGGGCGTTGGCCCGCTCGCGATGCGGTTCACGAACACCGCGTACGTGGCAAACAGGCTCGCGAAAATCAGCACGTCGGTCACGATGAACAGCCAGAACCCGGTGATCTTGATGCTCTCTTCCTGGTCTTGAAATTCCGGCGGCAGCTCGGCGAGCTGGAGCTTCTGCGCCTTGTCGTCCAACGCCCGGCTGCTCATGCTCCCAACCTCCCCAACAGTTCCTCGGACTCCCGCACCTCGCCGGCAGACAGAATCCGATAGTGGTCATACTGGAACCAGGAGTAAATCAGGATGGAAAACACTGCCACCAGCCCGGCCAGGGCAATGTCCCACCACGAGAACACCAGCCCAAACGCGCCCATGAAGAACGCGGCGCCCAGCAGGATCGGGACGGGGGTGTTTTTCGGGATGGCGATCGGCCGGATCTCTTCCGGCTTGACGACCACTGGCTTCTCGCCCTGGCGCCGCCGCTCCTTTTCCTGCCACCACCAGTCGCGCTCATCGACGGTGGGAATCACGGCAAAGTTGTACTCCGGTGCCGGCGACGGGATAGACCACTCCAAGGTGCGGCCATCCCAGGCGTCGCCCGTCAAGTCCTTCTCCTGGTGCCGGCGGCTGTACAGCACATTGGCCGCCAGCACCAGGAAACCCGCCCCCATGATGAATCCGCCAATGGTCGAGATGACATTCAGCGTGTGCCAGCCCATCCCCAGGGGGTAGGTGTACATCCGGCGTGTCATGCCCTCAAGGCCAAGCCAGTACTGGGGAATGAACGTGGGCCAAAATCCGCCGGCAAACAGCCAGAAGGCCCACTTGCCCTGCCGGTCGTTCAGCTTATAGCCGAACATCTTCGGCCACCAGTAGTAGACGCCCGCCAGCAGCCCGAATACCGTTCCGCCAATCAGGACCTCGTGAAAGTGCGCGATGACGAAGTAGCTGTTGTGAAACTGGTAGTCGGCCGGCACCGCCCCCAGCATCACCCCGGTGGCCCCCCCGATCACGAAGGTAGGGATCATCGCCAGGAAGTACAGCATGGGAGTGGTGAACTGGACCCGCCCCCCCCACATCGTGAGGATCCAGTTGAACACTTTGACGCCCGTCGGGATGGCGATGAGCATGGTCGACAAGCCGAAGAATACGTTGACGGCGGGACCGGCGCCCATCGTGAAGAAGTGGTGCACCCATGTGCCGTACGCCAGCACCATGATGGCCGTCATCGACAGGACCATCGAGGGATACCCGAACAACTTCTTGCGTGAGAACGTCGCCACCACTTCAGAAAACACCCCGAACGCCGGGAGCACGAGAATATACACCTCGGGATGGCCAAACAGCCAGAACAGGTTCACGTACATCATCGGCATGCCGCCGTGGGACAGCGTGAAGAAGCTGGTCGCCGCCAAACGGTCCAGGAGCGACTCCAGCAACGCGATGGTGAACGGCGGAAAGGCAAACAGAATCAGCGCCGACGTGTTCAGCGTCGCCCACGTGAACAGCGGCATCTTCATGAGCGTCATGCCTGGGGCCCGCATGCGCAAGATCGTGACCAGGAAGTTGATCCCGGTGATCGTGGTCCCAATCCCGGTCATCAGCAGCGAGATGAAATAATAATTTTCCCCCACCGTGTGGTTGAACGCCAGCTCGGTCAGCGGTGGGTATGCGGTCCAGCCCGCGTTGGGCGAGCCGCCCACCACGAATGACAGGTTGAACAGCGCCGCAGCAAACGCAAACAGCCAGAAGCTGATAGCGTTCAGCCGAGGGAACGCCACATCCCGCGAGCCGATCTGCAACGGCACCACCACATTGAACAGGGCAAAAATCAAAGGCATCCCCATGAAGAACACCATGATAGTGCCGTGGGTGGTGAACACCTCGTTGTACTCGCTCGCGCCGATAAAGTGCGCCGTCGGCAAGGCCAGATTGGTGCGCAGCATGAGCGCATCCAGACCCCCACGGGCCAACATGATGATGGCCGCCACCAGGTACATGATGCCGATCTTCTTGTGGTCGACGGTGGTGAGCCATTCGTTCCACAACCACTGCAACTTCTTGTACTTCAGCAACCAGTACACGATGAAGGCCCCACCGGCCACCATCATGACCTCGGCCCCAATCTCGGTGGGCCGACGCACCCACGGGGGGAAGAGCGTGTGAATCAGATAGGGCACGAACGATGGCAGTGCAGGCATCAGTGCGCCTCCTTGAACATTGAAGTCTCTGCGGCAGTTGCCGCCAGCCGGAATACGGGAAACTCATCCGCTGCCGCGCGGCCGCCTCGGTCAGTCATGGACAGGGTTGTTGTGCATCAAGAGATACATGCCCCCCTTGAGTGTGAAACCATGCGTCACACTCGGGAACGTGAACGCCGGGT
The DNA here is from genome assembly GCA_021846565.1 of Bacillota bacterium. Taxonomy (GTDB): domain Bacteria; phylum Bacillota; class Sulfobacillia; order Sulfobacillales; family JAIMBI01; genus JAJZWV01. Next base: position 18,239 of record JAJZWS010000042.1, on the reverse strand, counting down.
ACGACGAATACGACAGGTGCCCCACGGTGGTGAACTGCAGGAGCCGGTGATAGTCCGCCACGGTCATCGCGGGCGCGGTCTTGCGGAGGTTCGCGGCCCAGGCGCTGAACGCCGTGGGCGTCACCGCCTTCACGGAGAAAAACATCTTCTCGAACTCCCGCCCGGAAAACTGGCCGCTGTGCCCCCAGTAGGCCCCGGGCTTGTATGACTCCAGCCACAGCGGCAGGACGCGGCCCGGCATCGCGTATTCCATGCCACCCAGCTGGGGGATCCAAAAGGTGTTCATGGGTGCATCGGACGTGATCTTGAACAGCACCGGCTGACCGGCGGGCATCACCAACTGGTTGACCGTCGCCACCTTCTGTCCCGGATACTCGAAGAGCCATTTCCAGTCCAGGGACGTCACGTCAATCACCAGGGGGTGCTTCGCCGGAACTTTCGCCAGTGCGTACGTGTCCTGCACGGTAGGAATGCCAATGATGGTGAGGATGAGGGCCGGGATGATGAACCACAACACCTCCAGCACCTTGTGGCCCTCCACGTTCGGTGTGTACGGCGCCTTGTTGCCCTTGCGGTCCCGGAACCGCACCACCGCAAGTGTCGCCAGCACGAGCACGAACAAAATCACCGCCGCCATGGCCACTGCCGCCACATCCATCAGGTTCAACTCGATGCGGCCCACGGGACCTGCCGGATTCAGCACCACAGCGTGCGGACCTCCGCATCCCGCCATCACCGCCACCAGCCCCAGCGCCAGTGCGACTCGTTTGGCCCATGTCCGCATGAGCACCCTCCTCATGTCCGTTGTCTGTCGATCGTGCGGCTCTCTCCCCCTGCGGGTGCGGCCGATCTCCTGTAACATTCTCAGTCTCTCTTTAGAATCTCCACGGCCACCAGGTACCGCCGCCGTCCGCCAAATGGCCCAAGTTTAGGGGCCATTGGGCTCATTGAACGTCGCGGCGGACGCCGTCGCTTGCCGTCGGCGCCTCGGCACGCGTGCTGGCAGTGTGCCCAACGAACACCGCGGTTCGCGCGAGCCCCTGCGCGAACCCTTGCCGCCGCGGCACATAGCGTACCTGCGGGAGGCGACCGGGTGCAGCATCGCTACCGGATGATGTTTCCCTCGGCAACCGCAGCCGCCACCGACGCCCCGCACACCGAACGGCGGCCCGACGGCCCTACCCCGGTGTTTTGTGCGGTGGGGCGCTTTCACACGCTCGGCGCCGTCGAGGCCGCCTGGGCAGCGGGTGCCGAGCTGCTGTTGTTGGATGAGCCGCTGGCCGCGGCGGCCCGCGCCCGTTGGCCGGGGGCGCCCGTTCGGGTGGTGGCCGATGTGCGCCGCGCGTATGCCCGCCTGGCGCAGCTTGAGAGGGCGTGGCCGGCGCGCGCGCTCACGGCGGTGGGCGTCACCGGCACCAACGGCAAGTCGACCGTCGCCGCATGGCTGCACTGGGTGCTGGGACAGTTGGGGCACCCCACTGGGCTGGTGGGCACGGTAACCGTGGACGTGGGCGTCCGAACCTTTCCCGCCAAGCTCACGACGCCGGACGCCCGCGAACTGGCGGCACACCTGCACGCCATGTGCACGGCCGGACTCACCCACGTGGTGATGGAGGCGTCCTCGCACGGGCTCGACCAGCGTCGGACCGATGGGGTGTCGTTTCAGGTCGGCGTGTTCACCAATTTCTCTAGCGACCATCTGGACTACCATGCGACCGCACAAGACTACTTGGCCGCCAAGCGGCGGCTGTTTGTCGGCCTGGCCGCTGACAGCACCGCCGTCTTGAACGCGGACGACCCGGCCACTCAAGTCCTGGCCGGCGCCACCCCGGCGCGGGTCCTGTGGTACGGGCAGCATGCCGGAGCCCACAGCGTGGGGCGGTGGCACGCGGACCGAGCGCATGTGCGCCTGGGGGCGTGGAGTGCGACGGCCGCGCTGCCCGGGTTGGGGTACCACCGGCTCAGCAATGCCCTGGCGGTGCTGGCCGCCGCGACCGCGCTGGGGGAGCCCCCGGAGCACACGTGGCCCGCTCTGCTGGCGTTTCCCGGCCTCTGGCGCCGCCTCCAGGTGATTTCCGGTCCCGACGACCCCATCCGGGTCATTGACGATTGCGCCCACAATCCCGCCAACCTGGCGGCAGCCCTGCACGCCGCCGCGGCCGCCGGCCCGAGGCGCGGGGCGCTGCACGTCGTGTACGCCGTTCGCGGCCGCCGTGGGGTGGCGGTAAATGCGTTGAATGCGGCCGCGCTGGCGCACCACGCGCCCCACGACGCACGGCTGCACCTCACCTGGGCGCTGGATTTGGCCGGCGCCGACGATGCGGTAGCCCCGGACGAAGACCAGGTCTATCGGGATGAACTCGCTCGCGCCGGCCGGCCCTATCGCTGCTGGCCCACGGTGGAGGAGGCCCTCGGACAGGTGCTGGACGAGGTGGACCCCGGCGACACGGTGCTGCTACTGGGCGCGCACGCCATGGACCATGCCGCTGACGTGTGGTATCGCTTGGCGGGCGGTCGCGTTGCCGTGACTTCGCGGCCCCAGGCGCACCAGTCGGCTCCCTTCCAGCCCGCGACGGGGATCGGCCCGACGACGGCCCACCCTGCCGGCAGCGCGGCCGCAGGCATCGTCACCCTCATTGGCACCAGCTCGCGGGGCCATGGCATGTAGTCTCACCATCCGGCCAGCCCTCGAGAGCGCGACGCGAATTGCCTCCCGCCGGGCAGATCTCACCTGCCCCGCCACCACCCTGCGTGTGGGCATGGATGCGCCGGACCCATCCTCACGTCAGTGAACTCCACCGGTGGCTGCACCGCGTGGTGTCGGCGCACACACCGCACTTGGGCGCGGCGGCCGCCGAGCTCACCTGCCCAGTCTGTGCGCGGCCACGGATCTGGAGGGATCGGTGCTGGTCGCGACGCCCCCCACCCAACGCGCGAGACCAGGCGGCAACGCCACGCGCAGGGCGCTTCCGGGGCGGCCTCGAGAGCGAGGTTCATGGCAGGCCACCCCGCAGGACTCTCAAGCGCGACGGCGAATGCACGTCAGAGGAGTCGTGGAATGTGGGAGGTTGGCTATGCGGCAGCACATCGGAGGCAACAGTCCATGGGAGGCGCAGGCCGGCTATGCGCGCGCCGTAGCCATCGGCGAGCGCGTGGTGGTGGCGGGCACCACCGCCACCGGGGCGGAAGGGCGGCTGGTGGGCGTCGGGGACCCGTACCGTCAGGCACTGCAGGCGCTGGACAACATCGCTGACGCGCTCCAGGCGGCGGGGGCGCACCTGGACGACGTGGTCCGGACGCGCATGTACGTGACGCGGCGCGAGGATGCCGAGCCCGTCATGCGTGCCCACCGGGAACGGCTGGGTCATGTGCGCCCGGCCGCCACGCTGGTGTTAGTGGCTGGACTCATCGATCCCGCCATGCTGGTGGAAATCGAGTCCGAGGCGGTGGTGGATCACGCGGACAGAGATCCTTAAGCCGAGGTGGGATCTTCGTCTGCCGAAAGCTTTGTCAACAGCGCCAGTACCTCGATGGCGACGCCTTTGTCCATGGGGACGTTGTCATTCGAGCAGGTGGGCGAGTACACACAGGAGGGGCAGCCTACCTGACAAGGACAGTCCCGAACCAGCGCATGCGTGGCCGCGGCGAGCGCTGCCGCGCGCTCGAACCCGCGCTCCGTGAGCCCAATGCCCCCCTCCGCGTGTTCGTGGATAAAGATCGTCGCCGCGCCTGTGTCGGGGTGGTGCCCCACCGAGAGCGCCCCCAAATCGCGCCGGTCACACAGGACCCAGAGCGGCATCAGGCCGACCAGCGCATGCTCGGCCCCGTGCAGCCCCCCAAATAGATTCGCATGCTCGAGTCGTCGCTGGCGAGAGTAGTCTTCGGGCAGGGTGAGCCAGAGCGACCGCGTACGATAGGTGACCGGTGGCAGGTCCAGTTCATCCTGGGCCACCACCTCGTCTCCGCGCCGCGTTTTAAAGCCCACCACCCGGTCGGTCACCTCGACGTCACCCCAAGAGAGCCGCACGCTCTCGTGCTCGCGGGCGGCACGTTCGTCGAGGATGTGAATGTCCACATTTCTCATGGGCTCCGTCCAGTAGTCCACCCGCTGCTTTTTAACGGCCGCCACAGCGTGGGTGAGGTCCAGCGAGCTCACCACGTAGGTTTCTGCGCCGTGCAGCAGCACCGCGCCGGGGTGCGCCTCCGACAGCGCGCGTGTCCAGTCCATCGTCTCCAGCACGAACTGGTCGTCGCGCAGCACCTTGACCGTCGCCTGCAGGCCGGTGGTGTCCAGCGCCACCACCTGATGGGCGGCCGGCCGCGCCTGATATACCAATCCGCGTGGGGTCTCGCGCAGCAGGCCGCGCGCCTGCAGCTGATTCAGCGCCCCGTCGGCCTCGGGGCCAAACCAGCGCGCGGCCCCCTCGCGGTCCAGCGGTCGCTCAGCCGCGGCGCACAACAGATGCCCGCTCAAAATATAGGGGTTGTCGCGGTCGATGAGGGCGTGTTCGTGCGGGCGCCCAAAAAACAGGGCCGGCCGGCGCGCCAGGTACTGGTCCAGCGGGTCGGCAAACGGCACCCAGATGACCAGCGACGCATCCACCCCGCGACCCGCGCGGCCCGCCTGCTGCCGCGCCGACACCATCGTCCCGGGAAAGCCGGACAGGATCACGGCCCCCAAGCTCCCAATGTCGACCCCCAGCTCCAGCGCGTTGGTGCTCACCATGCCCCGGATGCGGCCGTCGCGGAGCGCCCCCTCCAGCGCCCGGCGCTCGGCCGGCAGATATCCCGCGCGATACGGCGCGACCGCCTCGGCCCACGGGGCGCGGCTAGCCCGGGCCATGTCCCGTGCCTGGCGCGCCACCAGCTCCGCCAACTGCCGGGAGACGGCAAACGCCAGGGTCTGCACCCCGTGCTCCACCCCGGCGGCCAAAAGCCGCGCCGTCTCCTGGTGGGGGGACGTCACCCCCGGCCCCAGCGCCTCGGGGTTGTAAAACACAAAGTGCTGGCGGCCGCGGGCCGAGCCGTCGGCCGCCTCATCGATGACCTGCGGGTGCACCCCGGTGAGCTCATAGCTGAACTCGTCCGGGTTCGCCAGGGTGGCCGACGCCAGCACAAACTGCGGCGACGCGTGCACGGCGTCCAACAGACGTTTCAGGCGCCGCAGCACCAGCGCCACGTTGGACCCAAACACCCCACGATACACGTGCGCCTCGTCAATCACCACAAAGGCCAGATGCGACCAGAACCGCTCCCACTGGTGCGCCCACGCGATCGTCTGATGCAACATATAAAAATTGGTCAGCACCAGCCGGCTCTCCGCCCGAATGCGGGCCCGCCGCCCCTTGGGCGTGTCGCCGTCGTAGACCGCCGGGGCCACCCCCGCCGGCACGGCGTGCGCCAAGGCCGCGAGCGTGGTCCACTGGTCCTGGGCCAACGCCTTGGTGGGATAGAGATAAAGCGCCGTGGCCACCGGATCCGTCAACAACCGCTCCCACACCGGGAGGTTGAACGCAAGCGTCTTGCCCGAGGCGGGGGGCGTGGTGAGCAAGACGTGGCGTCCGGCCCGAATCGCCGTGATGGCTTCGGTCTGATGCACCCGCAGCGTGACCCCGCGCCGCGCCAGGTACTCCGCCAGCGCCGGTGCGAGCGGCTCGACCAGGCGCCCGTCGCGTGCGGCGCGGGCGGGCCGCTCTTCGACGTGTGTCACGAAGTCCCGGTACGGGGCCCTCCGCGTCAACGTCTCTAAGAGCGACTCAACCGACATCGCAGACGCCCAACGCCTCGGGCGTTAAGTACGTGAAGATGCGGGCCAGGCCGCCCACGTCCCATCGATTGTGGTCGATGATGTAGGTGAGCGGCCCCACCTCCCCGTCCTGCTGGTACGTCTCATAGAACGACGGCACATAGGCGCCGGGCAAATCGTCGGGCCGGACGATCCCCAATAGCTCCCGCTCAATGGTCACGGCTTGGCAGTCCCCCAGCCGATCCCGCCACGCCCGGCGCGCAAAGGGCAGCAAATCAAAGTGGGGCAGCGTCACGAGCGGCCGCACTACGTCGCGCATGCCATAGTACGCGGCCCGCGCCGCCAGCACCGGGACGTCAAACGAGAGGCCATTGAAGGTCACCAGCGCCTGTTTGCCGGCCGCGTGCTGGGCCAGGGCCGCCAACAGCGCCGGCTCATCCGCCACGGACTCCGCCACGTACTGAGTCACCTCCAGCCTGGTCTCCCGCCATTCGGCCACCCCGATGAGAATGGCCGCCACCCCGGAAAACCCCAGCGTCTCGATATCGACGAATAGAAAGGCAGACGGATCAAACAGGGCCCGGGTGCACCACAACAGGGGGTGCGATCCCCCACACCGCTGTCGCACGACCCAAAACGCGGCGGCCGGGTCGGCGGCCGCCAGGGCGCCGCACACCCGACCCGCCTCTACCCCAAAGCGGGGGTGGTGCGTGAGATCGGCCAGTGTGCGCGTCCCTGCGGTGCGCAGGGCCGCAGCGTGCCAGGGCCCCACCCCCCACACCAGTTCCAGCGCGCCCGCGAGCGCTCGGCGCGCCTCGTGCGGGTCCGCCGCCGCGGGCGGTACGTCGGTCAAGGACCGAATGGTGCGGCAGGGGCCCTCCGGGGTGGGCGTGTCGGTGACCGGGTAAATTTGTTCGAGGCGACGGCCGCGCGCCCGCGCCGTGACGAGTGCCAGCACTTCTGCGGCCCGCTGGTGCCAACCGCCCGGGGTGGCTGGGAAGGCATCTGCCGATGAAACGTCCGCCACCGGCTCCCGAGTTGCGTCGGTCAGACGCCCCGCCCAGTAGTCGCCAAGGCCAAACACGCGCCCACCGGATGCGGGGGCCCCGCCCGTCTCCGCTGGCATGTCATCGCTCCTCGGTGCGTGTATGGCACACTAAGGCAGATACCGGGCCGGGTCCTGGTCGAATGCCTTCTGGCACGGCACACAGCAAAAATAATACGCCTGGCCGTTGTGCGGGCTCGTCGGCGTGTCCTCCGCAAGCTTCACGGTCATGTGGCACACCGGATCCACCGCTGTCGCGGCTTCGGGTCCCTCGGTCTCCATCTGCGCCACCCCTCCCCCTCTTTTCTCCTGCACTTCCCTGGGCCCACGTCCATACCTCAGCACTGCGGGGCACGCACACCCAGCACACCCCCCGAAGCCAGCCGCGCCCTCGCCAGGTCGCCCAGCTGGGCTGCCTCAGTGGCTTTCGCTCGGAGGATCGTAGCACAAGGCGAACACACGGTCCCCCTTCATCTGGGACCGGAATGCTGGCCCCGGTAATTTTTTTCGTCCAGCGCTTCCACGGGGGAACCTGGGCGGGCGACATGGTGTTCTACCGATCAAACGGTCAAACGGTCAAACGGTCAAACGATCAAACCTGTTACCTCGGTCACACCGAACGTACGGGTCGCATCCGCCAACAGCCACCGGCAGCTTCTCGACGCAGGAGGGTGGTCACGCCATCGACGGAGACAGGGCGCATCGGTCGGGAGACCGGACGACCGTCGAAGCCCTGGTCCACCAGTATGGGTTCCGCCTCCTGGGGCTGGCGGTCTCACAGCTGGGGGACCGGGCGACGGCTGAGGAAATTGTCCAGGATGTGTTCTTCCGTGCGCATCAGCAGCTCCAGCGCGGGCGACCCGTCCGGTGGAGCTGGCTTGCGCAGGCCGTCGTGTGGCGCACACGCCGTGCACGACAAGCCCGGTGGCGCCGGCACGAAGTGCCGGCGGATCTGCCGCCGGCCCCGCCATCGAGATCCGAGTCGCCGGAGCCAAGCCTGCTCGCGCAGATCCGGGCGCTGGAGCCCGCTCACGCGGAAGCTCTCCTGCTCCACCACTGGGCGGGCTTCTCGGTCGAGGAGACGGCCGCAATCCTCGGCATCCCGGTGGGCACGGTCAAGAGCCGGCTTTGGCGCGCCCGGGCCGCCCTCAAGCACCAGGGGGCCGAGGACGATCCCGAGCCCAGTCGCCCCCAGCCTGATGGGAGGGGTACCCATGCGTGACTTCGCCAAACAGCTGGAAGAGGAACTTCTGACGCGGTTTGCCGACTGGGCACAACCCGTGGCCGTTGTCCTGCCCCGACGCATCGCCCCCCGGCGACGGTGGCTCCCCGTCGGGGCTGCGGTGGCCGTCGCCCTTCTGCTGGCCGGGGTGCCGTCCCTGCTGCAGACGGGGGCTGCCCCGCTCCGTCTGGGACCTAAAGTCTTGCGGCTGGCGTGGCCGGCGGGCTACAACGCCCGCGCGCAGCTGACCTTGCATGATGGCCGGCTCGTGGTTTATGAGGGGCGGCGCGCGACGGAATTTGTCGCGGGCCGCCTTGCGGCCCGCCTGTGGTCGGTGACCCTGCCGCGCGGCACTACCGTGCTGGCCGCGGACGCTGGGAGCGGGGGCGTGACCGCCTTGGTGGTGAGGGCGCCCCACTCAAATCTGGTGCACGTCCAGATGCTGAGCCAAGCCGGCCGGTCCATCCAGGCCCCCCTCTTGTCGACGGTCCTGGGACGCTTGCCCCACCCAGGGCCCTTCACCGTTCGCACCATGGGGGACAGCGAGTGGCTCATCAGCGACACGGGTTCCACGTGGATCGTGATGGCCTCGGGGGCGCCGCTCACCCAGCTCGCCGGGGGCAGCGGGTCGCTCGCCGTGGCGGACACGTTGGAGACCACCCTTTTCACGTGGGATCCGGTGCACGCGGTGCTGTATGCCTACCAGCCCGGCGGAATGCCGGTGGGCTCCGAGCACGTCGTTCCCTTTCTCAAAGACAACGGGGGCGCCGGCGGGCGCCTCGTACCCGCACCCAACTACGAAGGATTTGCCATTGTGGCGCAGGGGGCCGTCGCCACCGTCGCGCCACCCTCGTCGGGCGTCGCCTCCGGGGCCGCCACGCTTCGTTGGCATGCCGGCGCGGTGGTCACAGCCACGGGCCTCCTGACGGCAGCGCGCCATCAGGTCACCTTGGCCCCCGCTTACGGCCCCGACCCGGGACCGCTCACGATTCCCACGCACGGCGCCGGAGAACCGCTCGGCCTGATGGGTCCAGGCGCCACCCTCATCACCTTCGCGCACGGCCGGCTGGATGCGCTCACTCCCACCGGCCGGCTCACAGCAGCGGTGAGCGGGGTCCAGGCGTCGACGGTCCAGGTGGGCGGCCACTTTGCGTACGTCGCCACGCCCGCCGGTCTGGTCCAGTTGGGGCCGTACCCGGTTCGCTCAGGTCCCCGCCGCCTCACCTGGACGGCCACGACGCGAGCATGGACGGTCACCCTCACGGTCTCCCCGCTCCCCCCGCCCCCCACCTTTCCGAAGGCGCCGCCATCGCCGCCCATCCTGCCAGGGGCCGAAATTTCGGGGCCGCTGGTTCCGCTGTACCTGAACGTGGGGGTGGGGGTGCAGGCGCGAGGGTCAGCACGCCACCAGGCGCGGACCACAGGGCTCACGCTGGGACAGGGCGGGTGGGCCGTGCACTTCACGGCCCCGACCCCGGCGGGGCGGGTGACGGGATCGAGCTTTCCGCTGGACGGCTCGCCGTTCGTGTGGGAGGCGCTGCAGCACGGGTGGCTTCCCGTGCCGAGGGAGCTCTCGGGCCAGCTCCACTACGAACGCGAGGGGCACCCCTATTCCGTCGCCGTGCACCTACACGCGGTGCGGTGAGCCGTCAGCCGACAAACACCGCGTCCGCGTGCCAAGCCAAAAACTCCCGGCGCGGGGCGGGGAAGCCCGGACGCGGTGGGGCCAACGCCCGGCCTGCCAGCGCGTAGTAATCGCGTCCGTTCTCAAATTCGCGCCGAATGCGCTGGCTTACGGCGAGCTCGCGCGTGTCGGGGTGCACCATGAGATAACCCAGGTCGAAGAGGCGGTGCAGGTCGGACCGCAGCAGCAGGCCGTTGTCCACCGCGTGGGGCCCGCCGGCCGCGTACGGCTGGATGTGGGCGGCCTCCAACGCGGGCAGCGTGCGTTCGCCGGTGACCGCACACCGCCGGCCGTACGCGTCGGTAATCAGCGCGCGAAACGCGCCCTGACCCAAGCGCGGGGCCACTAGCAGCGGGGCGCCGAAGCGCGCGCCCTCCACCAGCGCCCCCTGCGCCGGACGGTCGTCGGTACGCCGGGTCGCCAAGCGTACCGCCACCTCGTTCCAGAGCCAGCGCCCGGCAGGGTCCTGGGTCGAGTAGCCTTTGCCCACCTGTACGCCGGTCGTCGGGAAGTTCGGCGCGGCGAACCACTCGTCTTCGTCGAAGAAAAACGCCTCCGCCAGCAGCACCGACCCGACGGCATGATGCGGGTCGCGTCCCACCCGCCGGTTGTAGCGGGCCATTTGGGCCCGCATGGCGGCCAATGTCTCGGACCCATTGTCCAGCTCAAAGTGACTCCACGTCACGTCGACCGGCCACTGGAAGAAGCCGACGAAAAAGCCACCCCCCACGATCTGGCGCACCGGGGCGTGCAACTGGAATAAATATGGCTCGCCCGGCGCCAGGGCCCGAAACGGCTGTCCCGACGGGCGCCAGAAGTTCACGTCGCGGCCGTCGGCCCGGTGACGCAAGAACTCGAACCACGCGCGGTCCGTCAGACCGACAAAGATGTTCATGCCGCACCTCACGTTCCAGCTGCCCGCACTTCCAGAACTTGTCCGGCTGTTCGCCAACTGCGGGCGCGTTTCCTGCTTCACCGCTCGGTGAACCTGCTTGTGCTATGCTACCAATACGGTTTTGCGGGACGTTCTGTTGAGGGAGGCCGTATGAAACCACTACGCGTTCAGCCTCTACGCCTCGATGGCCCCGACGAGGCGGCCAAGCGGGAAGAGATTCGGCAAGCGTTTCACGCCACGTTCAGCTTGGACGAGAGCGTGTTCGAGCACCTGGCGAACACGAGCGCGTGGTTCGACAAGCCCATTGCGCTGCGCCTCCCCCTGATTTTCTATTTCGGCCACACGGCCACGTTCTACATCAACAAGTTGGTGGTGGCGGGCATCCTGCCGGACCATCTGGACGGTCGGCTGGAGTCCATGTTTGCGGTCGGCGTCGATGAAATGTCCTGGGACGACTTGGACGACAGCCACTATGACTGGCCGGCCGTGGAAGAGGTGCGGGCGTATCGCCAGCGGGTGCGGGACACGGTGGACCAGGTCATCCGCGAGCTCCCCCTGTCCCTGCCCATCCGTTGGGATTCTCGCTGGTGGGCCGTGCTGATGGCCATCGAGCACGAGAACATCCATCTCGAAACCAGCTCGGTGCTGGTGCGCCAGTCGCCCCTTGACCGGGTGCGCCCCCTCGCGGCCTTCGCACCTGAAGCGCCAGACGACCGCCCGGCGCCTCCCAACGTGCTGATTCCTGTGGCGGGCGGTCGGGTGCGCCTGGGCAAGGAGCGCGACGACCCCCGCTACGGATGGGACAACGAGTACGGCATCCACGAAGAAACGCTCCAGGATTTCGAGGCCAGCCGCTATTTGGTCAGCAACGGGGAATACCGGCCGTTTGTCGACGGCGGTGGGTATCGGGACGAGCGCTGGTGGACCGACGAAGGTTGGCGGTGGCGTCACTTCGCCGGCGCCGAGCATCCCACGTTTTGGGTGATGCGCGACGGTGCATGGCTCCTGCGCCTCTTGGCCGAGGAGCGCCCGATGCCCTGGAGCTGGCCAGTAGAAGTCAACTTCCACGAGGTGGCGGCGTTTTGCCGGTGGAAGTCGGCGGCCATGGGCCAGGCGCTGCGCCCGCCGACCGAGGTGGAGTGGCGGCGGCTGCGCGACCTAGCGGACCTGCCCGACAGCGACGCCTGGACCGAGGCTCCGGCCCAGATTGGCCTCGCGTACGGGGCCTCACCCTGTCCGGTGGACCGCTTTGCACATGGTGATTGGTACGACGTCGTGGGCAACGTGTGGCAGTGGACCACCACCCCCATGCATCCGTTCGACGGCTTTCAAGTGCATCCGTACTACGACGACTTCACGGTGCCCACGTTTGACCAGCAGCACAATCTCATCAAAGGGGGCTCGTTCATCAGCCTGGGCAACGAAACCCAGCGCGAAGCCCGCTACGCGTTTCGACCGCACTTCTTTCAGCATGCCGGGTTTCGCTACGTCCGGTCGGACAACCCGCTCTTAGAGGTGCCGGCCTACGAAACCGACCCCACGGCGGCGCAGAACTGCGACGCCCACTACGGACCGGAGTCCTTTGGCGTGCCCAACTACCCCGAAGCCGTGGCCAAGCTGGCCCTGGCCGCGCTTGCCGGCCGACCGGCCCAGCGCGCGCTGGACGTCGGCTCGGGCGCGGGCCGCCTCGCGTTCGAGCTGGCCCGGGTGGTGCCCGATGTGACGGGGCTCGACTTTTCGGCGCGGATCATTCAGGTGGGCGTGGCCCTCCAGCAACGTGGCCGCCACCCGTACGCGGTGGTGGACGAGGGGGAGCTGACGACCCAGCGCTGGGCGGACATCGTGGCGCTAGGCCTGGACCAGGTGGCGGACCGCGTCCAGTTCGTGCAGGGCGACCCCTGCAACTTGAAGCCCAATCTACGGCGCTACGATTTGGTGACAGCCGCCAACGTCTTGGACCAGCTGCGCGAGCCCGCCACCTTTCTGGCAGAGATGGCCGGGCGCGTGAACCCCGGGGGACTTTTGGTGGTGAGCGCACCCTACGACTGGCAGGAAGCCGTGACGCCCAAGAGCGAATGGATCGGAGGCTTCAAAAAAGACGGCGAGACGTATACAACGCTGGATGGGCTCAAGAGCATCCTCGCGCCCCACTTTCGGTTGCTGCCCGGCTTCCCCTGCGATGTCCCGTATGTGTTCCGGGAGACTGGGCGGACGTACCGCCATGGCATCGCGGAGGCCACCGTCTGGGAGCGGGTCGAGGGGTAGGGCCGGCCTCTACGGTCTGCCTTCTTCATTCGCTGCCCGCGCCTCACGATCCGGTCGCAGCGCCGCTTGACGAAACGTGAGCCGGAGGTGGTCCCAGTCGACGGGCACCAGCAGCATGACCTGGTGCGGTTGCACCTTTTCCGCTTGCACCAGGGCCCGAATGAACCCGTCGCGGTCGAAACCTGGGTCCTTCTCGCGGGCCCAGTCCATGAGCTGGGATAGTTCGTACCGTTGCCGCAGCAGGTAAACCTCGACGAAATCGCGGGTGTCCGCCCGCCCAAAGAGCGCCCAGGTTTTGTCGGCAGCCCGGTCGATAAGCGAGCGGATGGGCATGCCGTCCACCGTCAGCGAGACATGAGACGACGGCACCAGCCGATACGGACTGTCCTGGGCCAGCTCCACCTTGAGCGGCCGCTCGCCCACCCAAAGCCGCGTGAACGTCGCGTAGCGCTGCTCAGCACGCACCGTCAGCCCGGCCGCGCGCCACACGGCGTCCGCCGCCGGGACGGCCTCGGCCAACCTCGCATCGCCGGTGAAAAGGCCCAGATCGTCAGACCGGCACCGGCGGTGGCCCTAGCACCCCGCGGCCCGTGCCGTCCCGCCTGGCAGCTCAAAACCGTAGCGCGGCAGCTCGTGGCCGGCCACTCGGAGGACGCGGTGCTGCTCGCCGTCCAGCACTTGGTCCCGCTGATCCAGGGCGTGCGCCTCCACTCGGTCGGCGTCCCAGAACCGCCGAGTGCACGGATCCACCGCCACCTGATCCCAGATGGGCTATACGGCATCCCAGCGAATGGCCCGCCAATCCCGGGCCGCCCCTTCCTGCAAAATCGTACTGAGCACCCTGGGCTCCCCACTCGGGGTCCGTCGCGTCCCAAGGCTCGGGCGCGCGGCCCGACTAAAACCGGCGCGCCAGCGGCCACACGCAGGGACTCTCCGTGAGCCAGCGCCCAGGCCATGCCGCCACCCGTTCCATCGGGCTCCGTCAAGCTCCGGCTCACGTCCCAGGTGTCCCTGCTGCCACCGCTGGCCGGCCACCCCGAAAAGCGCGTCCTAAAGACGCCCAACGTCTGCGGCCGAGACACAGGGCGCATGACCGCGATGACAAGCGCGGTCACGTGGAACGACTTGATGCGTGAGGGCTGGACGTGGGCCCTCTTCGAAACGTGGGTCCACGGCACGTGACGAAGCTTCTGACACTGTCCTCCGCCACGACGGATCGTCGCCCACCTGGCTGTTTGCGTAGTCGCAGGGACCCCTGACGGGCCTCGGGCCCGATCCCGAAGAAGGAAGGTGCTGCACAGACGGCCACCCGCCCTCTCCTGGCTTCTTCCGTAATTCGTTTCGGAACAAGCCATACCCGGTATGGCTATGTGCAGGAATATTGCTCCGTGTAGCGAATGAGCGAGGTATACCCCAAGTGAGCGGTTAGAGACGCCGGCTCCTCGGGCCGTCTCGTGGGCAGTGACATCGGGGCTGTCACGCTTCACCTCTCCTCGCGTGGCGGCGGGGATTTGGGGACAAGGAGGGATCGCGTGAACCTAGGGATCCTGCGAGAGCGGGCCGCTGGCGACCGGCGGGTCGCGCTGGTTCCTGAGATGGTGGCCGAACTGACACGCCAGGGCCACCGGGTGCTGGTCGAACGCCAGGCGGGGGTCGGGGCCTACTTCGCTGATGCGGCATATCGGGAGGCGGGCGCTCAGGTGGTCGACGAGGCCGCCGACGTGGTCCGCGGCGCGGACGTGTGGGTGTGCATCAACCTCCCGCCACGAGACCTCCTCGCGGGCGCGCGGCCGGGCACGGTGCTGGTGGGCCTTTTGGCGCCGATGGCGCAGGCCCGGGCCATCGAGCAGCTTGCGGCTCAGGGGCTCGCCGTCTACAGTCTGGATGCCATGCCGCGCATCAGTCGGGCGCAGGGCATGGACGTCCTGTCGGCCATGGGCACGGTCAGCGGCTATCGGGCGATCATTGTGGCGGCCCAGCTGGTGGAGCGCTTCTTTCCCCTGCTGATGACGGCGGCGGGCACGGTCCGACCCGCGCGCGTCCTGGTGCTGGGGGCGGGCGTGGCGGGACTCCAGGCGGTGGCCACGGCCCGCCGTTTGGGGGCCGTGGTGCAGGCGTTTGACGCGCGTCCCATCGTCCAGGAACAGGTGGAAAGCCTGGGCGCGGGGTTCCTGACGCTGCCCGCGCTGGCCGCCGAGGGAGCGGGGGGCTACGCGCGGGCGCTCGCGGCCGACGAAGAGGCGCGGGAGCGCGAATTGCTGGCCGGCCCCGTGTCCGCGGCGGACGTCGTGGTCACCACGGCCATGGTTCCTGGACGGCGGGCTCCTCTATTGATCAGCGAGGACATGGTGGCGTCCATGCCCGGCGGTGCGGTCATCATGGACTTGGCCGCGCCGACGGGAGGAAACTGCGCCGTCACGGTCCCGGGCCAGCGGGTGGTCGTGCACGATGTGATCGTGGACGGATCTCTTAATCTCGCGGCCGAGATGCCCAACCCAGCCAGCCGTCTGTACTCGCGCAACCTGGTTAATTTCCTTGCCCTGATGGTGGCCGAGGGCCTGTCCGCCGAGGACGGCGGCCCCCCCACCCTGCCGGATCCGGACCGCGATGAAATTTTGTCGGCCACCGCCATCACCCGGGAGGGTCGCATCGTGCACCGCGGCACGGTGGAAGCCCGCGAGCGCCTGGCCGATCCCACTCCCCAAGGAGGTGCCTAGTGCCGACGGTGCTGAACGAAGCCTTTGTGTTCATCCTGGCCGCCTTTTTGGGCATGGCGCTCATCACCAAGATTCCCTCGGTCCTGCACACCCCGCTCATGTCGGCCACCAACGCGATTCATGGCGTGGTGCTGGTGGGCGCGGTGATTGCAATGACTGCGACGCACGGCACCCTCCAGATCGTAGTGGGCGGCGTGGCAGTATTTCTCGGCACCTTGAACGTCGTGGGCGGCTACGTCGTGACCGACCGGATGCTGGCCATGTTTCGGACGTCACGCCGAGCAGAGGGGGAGTCTCCTCGTGGCTGACGTGGTGGACGCAGGCTATCTGGCCGCGGCCGTGCTCTTCATCTTGGGCGTGATGCTTCTGCGCTCGCCGGCGACGGCTCGCCGGGGCAATTACCTGTCGGCGCTGGGCATGCTGGTGGCGCTGGTGTCCAGCGGCTTTAACGGCCCCCTGCACCATGCTGTTCTGATGTTGGCAGTGTTTGCCGCGGCGGCGGCCGCGGGGGTCGTGGTCGCGCGCACCGTCCGGATGACCGCGATGCCGCAGTTGGTGGCGCTGTTCAACGGAACCGGGGGCGGGGCAGCGGCGCTGGTCGCACTGCTGTCCGTGCTCCGCGTGAGTGCCGGGCCGGGCGCGCTCCCCGCAGGGACGGTGGTGCCGGCCTTTGTGACGCTGTTGGTGGGAAGCGCTAGCTTGGCCGGCAGCGCCGTAGCTGTCTTAAAGCTGCAGGGCATCGTGAGTGGCCGCCCGCTCGCGCTGCCGGGCCGTCACGTTGTGAACGGGGTTCTCCTGCTGGTGGCGCTGGCACTGATGGCCGCCGCCCTGGTTGGAGTGATGCCGCTGGAGTCCGCTGCGGTGGCGGCCGGGGCGGCGTCTCTGGCCCTGGGTCTTTGGTCCGTCCTTCCGATTGGCGGCGCCGACATGCCGGTCGTGATCTCGCTGCTGAATGCGCTGACGGGCTTGGCCGCCGCCGCCACGGGCTTTGTGCTGGCCAATGACCTCCTCATCGTGGCCGGCGCCCTGGTGGGCGCCTCGGGGACCATTCTCACGCTCGCGATGGGCCGCGCCATGCATCGCTCGCTCGGCCACGTCTTGTTTGGCCATTTCCAGAACACCCAGGACGCAGACGGGGGTGAGCAGGGCACCATTCACCCGACCAGTCCCGAAGAAGTGGCGCTCCTGTTGGCCTACGCCCAGCGCGTGGTGGTCGTGCCCGGGTACGGCATGGCCGTGTCCCGCGCCCAAAAAGAGGTAAAGGACTTGTGCGACGGATTGGCCAAACGCGGGGTGGACGTGCGGTTTGGCATCCATCCCGTGGCCGGGCGCATGCCCGGGCACATGAATGTGCTGCTGGCGGAGGCCAACGTGCCCTACGACCAGTTGTACGAGATGGAACGCATCAACCCGGATTTCCCGGTCACGGACGTGGTGCTGGTGATCGGGGCCAACGACGTCGTGAACCCCGCCGCGCGGAGCACCCCGGGCAGTCCTCTGTACGGGATGCCCGTCCTGAACGTGGACCAGGCCAAAACCGTCGTGGTTTTAAAGCGCAGCATGGCGCCGGGGTTTGCGGGCGTGGAGAACCAACTGTTTGGGCTGGACAAGACCCTCATGCTGTTTGGGGACGCACGGGCCATGGCCACGGCCGTCCTGCAGGAACTGCTGGCGGTGGTGTAAAGGGCGAAGGCCGCCGCGCCCGGGGCGCTCTGGATGGGCCGCCAACACTCGCGGCGGTGGTCCGTGGAGCCGCTCAGGACAACTGAGGTGGAGGCGTCGGTTCCCGGCGGATTCCCCTGGCGGATGACCGCATTGCCACGCTGGACGCGTGGCCAGCCCGCATCCCGGCCGTCAGGCGGGCCTGCCAGCGCGGGGGCGGCATCGACCCGCTGACGGTCCGTTTAGTTTACGCGGGGATGCGGACCGCCGCGTTGCCCGCCTTTTCGAGTGGGTGGGCCCATCGGCAAAGAGCCAGAGCAAACTGTAAGCGGGCGCCTTGCGGCTCCCGCTCACTCTGTTTAACTGCCCCGCTCGCCTGGCCGGAACCGGGCCGCCCGCTGGCGCCACACGCCAAGCATCACGCCAGCAGCGGCGTCGCCGCATAACGTTTCACGGACGGCGGTCCATGCGGCACGGTTGAGAGCATTGCGCCGCCGCGCGCCCTGAGCCCGTCTGACCGTACTCATTTTAGCGCACTGGGGGTAGGCGCCTGGCACACTGCTGGTTCACCCGGCGCAAACCCATGCAACCGGCGCACGAGGGCCACTCGTCACGATGCGCGGAGCTGACTGGGGATTGACGACATGGCCTCCCGCCGCCTCGACGACCGCCTGGGCCACGCCCAGGTGATCTCCATACCCCCGCCCGAGAAAAACAAAAGCCCCGCACGCCTTGCGGGGCTTCAAATGGTGATGGTGGGCGTGGCAGGGATCGAACCCGCGACACGCTGATTAAGAGTCAGCTGCTCTACCAACTGAGCTACACGCCCACAAACTGGTAGCGGCGGGTGGACTCGAACCACCGACTCTACGGGTATGAACCGTATGCTCTGACCAACTGAGCTACGCCGCCGAAAAATTGGTTGCGGGGGCAGGATTTGAACCTGCGACCTCCGGGTTATGAGCCCGACGAGCTACCTGGCTGCTCTACCCCGCGATGTGCG
>JAJZWS010000111.1 GCA_021846565.1 Bacillota bacterium | reverse complement strand
GCAGACACGAGGGCCGGGATCCCCTGGGGGCGGCGGCGCAATGCGGGGAGCGGGTGCGATCGGTTGAACAGCGCTCTCCGCCCCGCATCTTCAGTCGGCGGCCGGCCAGCTCCGCATGAGCAAAGCAGGCCGCCGCGGTCAATGGGCAGCGTGGCCTGACCCACGTCCCTGCTGCATCGAGAGATTGAGCATTTCCGGGTCACCGCCGCATCGATAGCGCGATCTGGTCGAAAGCCGCGCTCATCTCGGGGGTGGTTTCCGGTGTGAAGGCACTCAAGGCGGCCAGGACTTCCACCGTCTCCATCTTCGGGGCGTCGCCCGATTCCACGAGAGCCACTCGCAGTTTCTGCATGGCCACGGCGTTCGCCACATACCGGATTTCTGCCCCGCTCAATCCCTCCGACGAGGTTGCGAGCCGCTGGTAGTCAATCGTGTCCCCTCCGGGCTTGTCCCCAAGCTGGAGGCGCCACTGCGACTGTCGCGAGGCGGCATCCGGCAGTGGAATGTAAATCAGCTGGTCGAATCGCCCTGGCCGCAAGAGTGCAGCATCGAGAACGGCGGGCCGGTTGGTGGCGGCCATCACGACGACCCCGTCCGTCGGCTCCTTGCCGTCCATCAGCGTCAAAAGCTGCTGCACCACAGGTCCTTGGATAGTCGCCTCGACGCTCTCGCGGCTGGTGGCGATGGCGTCCAATTCGTCAAAGAAAATGATGGCGGGCCGGTTCTCCTGCGCTCGCTGAAACAGCTGGCGGAGCCGGGCCTCGGCCCGTCCGGGTCCGCCACCGAGAATCTCCGGACCGTTCACGGTGTAGAAGGCCACCCCCGCGACATCGGCCACCACTTTGGCGAAGAGAGTTTTCCCGCATCCGGGCGGCCCATACAGCAACACCCCCTTGTGGGGCGTCACGCCCCAGGCGGCAAACAGCTCCGGATGGACAAGCGGCAGCTCCACGGCCTCGCGAATGGCCGTTTTGACCCTGTCCAGTCCGGCAATGTCGTCCCAGGTGAGCTTCGGCCGGTCCAGCACCTCAGCCCGGGCCACGACGTCGCTCCGACGTCCGTACTGTTCCTCGAGTCGCGCATAGTTCTCCAGCATCGCCAAGGACACCGTCGGCTTGGTGCTTTTGAAGAGCCCCTCCAGCTGTGTCTCGGTCACCGCGGCCTTGCGCTGAGCCGCCGTCCGATACGCTCCCGCGACGACGCCGACGATGTCCGCCGCGGTGAAGCGCT
This sequence comes from Bacillota bacterium, assembly GCA_021846565.1. Classification (GTDB taxonomy): domain Bacteria; phylum Bacillota; class Sulfobacillia; order Sulfobacillales; family JAIMBI01; genus JAJZWV01. Next base: position 4,228 of record JAJZWS010000111.1, on the reverse strand, counting down.
CGGTCAGAGCCACCAACGCGTGGGCGTTTATCGGCTGGGGCACCGGATGATGCGCCAGCGCCTGCGTCAAGATAGCCAACCGAGCTGCCGCGTCGGGTGGCGGCACGTAAATCACCTTGTCAAATCGGCCAGGGCGGAGGGCGGCCGAGTCCATTCGATCCGGGTGATTGGTTGCAGCCACCACCAACACGTTGCCGCGCTCGAGCAGGCCATCCATCTCCGCCAGAAAGGTGGCAACCACCCCGTGGCTCACATGACCGCTGTCGCTGTCGGTCCCCACCTGCTCCCGTGGGGGCAGGAAAGACTCGATCTCGTCGAAGAACAACAGGCTGGGGGCGTGGGCCCGTCCTTCGCGGAACAGCTCCCGCAACTTACGCTCTGACTCGCCGACCCACTGCGAAAAAAATTCGGGGCCCGATACGCTGACCAGGTGCATCTTCGCTTCCGAGGCCAGGACGCGGGCCATCAAGGTTTTTCCGGTTCCTGGCGGGCCGTACAGCAAGATCCCTCGCACAATCGGCAGCGATCGGCGCTCAAGATCACGCCGCACGTGCGGGTTCACGTACGGATCGATGGCCTCCCTGAGCTCCTTCTTGATGTTTTCATATCCGGCGAGGTCATCCCACGTCGCGCGGCGCAACCGCTGAAAAGGAAGCCGCTCTGAGCTGTACTCCCCGGGTGGGAAGACGGATCCGACGCCCCAAGCCAGCACGCCTGACTCCACACCCGCGGGAATCAGACGGAACGCCACCCCCGGGTTGGGACTGAAGCCGTGCGCGGTGGCCGCGAGGCCCACCACCCCCGCGCCGTCTGCCAGCGCGGCGGCGACCGCGACCGTGTACGCCCGCCCCAGCCGCCGCATGACGGCCGCCACGTAGCAGATGAGTCCCAGGACCGCGATAGAGCCCGCGCCCGCGAGCGCAAAGACGCCGAATCGCCGAACGAGGCGCACGGTGACCGGCCAATTGGGATGCGTGAGGTGCGATGCCAGCCACGTGGCGAGGGGAACCGTTGGGGAAACAGGGATGATGAGGGACGTGTGGGCCGGAAACACTCCGGGCACCCCCGCACCGGCCACATAGGCGACGACGAGGCCGAAAGCCCCCGTGATGACCGCCAAACTGACGCCGCGCGACCGGCCCCCCAAGGTGAGACCCGCCGCGACCGCCGGGAACAGGAAGAGGTTGTGCAAGAACGCCAGCGGAGACGCCATGAACAGCAGCTGGCGAATCCGAACCCGCATCGCGTCTTCGTCCAGCACCACGAGAGCGGCCAAGAGCGCACTGAGACCAAACGTTATCATCAAGCCGCCGGTCACCAAGGCCATGCTGGGCGTTAACACGATCAAAAAGATGACCACGCTGACGGGCGGGCTCCACCACGAGAGGGCGGCCACCCCCATTGCGGCGAGGGCAATTTGTCCAGCAGGCAGCAGTGGCCAGAGCGAGAACGTTGCGTGCGCGAGAAAGTAGGCCACGACGGCCAGGATCACTTTCTGGATGACGCTGCCGTGTCGGTCCCATACATCCAGTGCCCGGTCTACCCACGGATGGTCGAGAAGTTGGAGCACACCACTACCTCCTTGCAGCTTCATCACGAAAGGCCTGTCGCGCCACCCTCGACCGGGAACATGGTCGTCCGGGCGCCCGCCGGCGTCCGCGGTCAAGGAGACCGCCCCTCGTTCCACCCCTCGGGGGGCTGCCCCGCGCGTCCAGACACACGGCGCCAGGGCGCTGCGATATGCCTCGCCTTGTGCATGGAGGCTGTGGCGTGACGCTGCGCCCCGTCCACGCTCCGCACCTGCCAGTCAACCAGTCCCCGTCCGCCGCCGAGAACAGCACCCAGCCGGTCAGCTCCGGGCGAGCGGCACTGTGGGCAGTTGCTCGTGACACGCGCGGTCCCTCCTGCATACACCGACCCACGGGAGGCAATATCCGTAGGGCGACACGCGTAAGAGCGATGCCGGGGCGTACCGCCGAGTGCGGAAAGGTACCGGACGTGGGCCGTCAGCAGGTCCATGTGCCTCACGGCAGCCTGACCCCTGCGTCCAAGATGGCCGGCGGGGACGCTCTCATCCATGCGGGCGAGTGCCGGATAGTGAAAATCCGTCCTCAGCGGGGCGGCAGACAGCAGGGACGTTCATGGAGCCCCCTCCTTGCACACACTCTCACGCGGTACGGTCGTACACCGAGACTTCACCGCGCCTACCCCAATTTCCTGCTCAACACTGCTCTAGCCGGAATTTCCGGGTCGCCGTGGGGCGATGGAGTGCAACGGACCCAGGAATTTAGACAGGCCCTGAAGTCCCTGTCGTGGTACGTTGACAATCGATGAGAAAGCATGATGCCCCGGCCTTGAAGGCCAAGGTGGTCCTCGAGATGCTCCAGGAAACCCGCCCCGTGATCGAGCTGGCGGCGGCGTATCAGATGGCCCGGCGGTTGCTCCATCGGTGGCGGCGGGAAGTGGTCGACCGACTCCCCGACCGGTTTGCGGACCCGGCGGTCGCGGCGGCGGGCCACGACGCCCAGCTCGAGCAGCTGTACGCGCAAATGGGCAAGCTGACCACCCAGTGGCCTGGCTAAAAAAACCGGCCTCGACCCGGACGCCTGAGGCGCGGCGGGACTTAGTCCACCGCACCGCGGCGGCGCTGCCGCTCGCCGTGCCGGTGGACCTCTTGTCCGTCAGCCGGGCCCGCGTGCACTGCCGCCCGCGCCTGCCACAGCCCGCGACGGTCGCCCTGCAGCACCGGATCGATGAGATCTACACGGCCACGCCGTTCTGTGGATCCCGGCGCATGACCGTGGTGCTCCGCCAGGAGGGGTTTCCGGTCAACCGCAAACGCGTGCAGACCGCCATGCGGGCCATGGGATGGCAGGGGTTAGCCGGGGCCCGGCCACCAGCACCCCGCACCCCGCACCCAACGCACCAAATCTATCCCTATTTGTTGCGCGGGGTGACGGCCGCCCATCCGAATCACGTGTGGGGGATCGATATCGAGCGCCACGCAGCGCTCTTGAACCGTGAGTAGGTGAAAGACCGACTCCGCCGCCACCGTGGCGGGGCCGGGAAGCGGGCAGCTCCCCGCCCGCGCCGCCTGGCGGACCCACTGCGGTACCAGCCGCTCCCGGAGTCTTGCCCCCGGGCGACCCAGGCGGCGTTGCGCACCTGCCGCACCTCCCGCACCACCTGGTCCCGTACACTTTGCGGAGAGACGTTCGCCCTGCGGATCCGCTCCTTGTCTCGAGGGTACGAGCCCGAAGCGATCTTGTCCACCTGGCGTCGATCGCTGCCCGGATGCACCCAGGGTGCGGCCGTATAATGGGCACGAAAGGAGGCTCCCCATGGGCGAGGCGACCGTGTTGCGGGTGGTGATCCGTCGCCTGGAGGATGGACCGGGCTACTTGGCCATTTGCCCTGACCTGCAAGGGTGTCATGCCGAAGGCGCAAGCATCGGCGCAGCGCTTGACCATGTCCGCGCCGTGGCGGAAACGTTATTGGCGCTCCGCCGCGAAGACGGCCTGCCCCTGCCGCCACCCGTCCCTCACACGGCAAATGCGTTCGTGGACGGGCAATTTGCGGTCACCGTGGGATGAGTGCGCCGGTTCCGCACTGGACCTATCGGCAACTGACGGGCTTCCTCCGGGCTCAGGGCTGTGGAAAGCGCCGCGAGGCAGCAGGGTCTCACGAAATCTGGTGGGACCCCCAAAAGCGGCTCTACACGACGGTTCCTCGCCACGCAGGGATCATCGACACAGGCACTCTCCGCAAGATCCTCCGTGATTTGGACATCCCCATCGAGCGCACGCGCCACCAACGGTGACAACCTGTGCGACGGTGCACGAACCGGTGCCCCGGCGGTCGGTGCGCGCACCACCGTGCCCCGCCGCCCTCCGGGCGTGCAGGCCGCCTTTAGGCAGGCTTCTTGGTTCGATCGATGGAGGATACCCCGTGAAGCCCTTTCAAGCGGCGAGCGTGCCGACTAGTGCCTTCGTCCGTCTGGAAGTAGCCTGCCTCGACAAGCTTAGGAGCCCCGTCAGAATAGTTAACCCGAAAGCAAAGGAATTGAGGTGGTGGGTGACGAAGGATCCCGACCGCTGGATGCTGAAAGGGGTTCGTCACGATGCACTATCGGATGGTCGCGGCGGCGGCCGGCATTCGCACACGCTGGGCGGCCGTGAGTGGGGAGTATAACGAACGCACCCGCCGCTTGGCGGCCGCCGCCGAGGCG
>JAJZWS010000041.1 GCA_021846565.1 Bacillota bacterium | reverse complement strand
CGAGTTGGGGTGGAGTGTTCATGAGGGCTCACTTCGCGTTCGAGCCCCCGATTCCTTTGCGAACGTATTCCGACTATGGCGCCAGCCAAATTACTCGTGTTTCCACATTCTGTGTGCGGAAGACCTGTACTATCGTGCGGCACGCCGCCCAACCCCCCGTGGGCATTGCCCCGACGGTTCTTTGTCGGTCCCTGGCGCCTCGGGCAGCCAGCCTCCATCGCTCTCTCGTGACGCTGCGGGAGGTGTTGCGGGTGCGCATTGGTCTGTCAAGTCGATAAGCCCGAGGGGGTGTCAGGCGCGGCGTGCAGGTGGCTTGGGCGGGCGCGTGGTTTTGCACGGCGTATCGGTGGAGTTCGCTGCGGGGGAACGGATTGGACTGGCAGGGCCAACGGCCGCGGAACCTCCCATGCTGCGGCTGTTGGCCGGCACCTGGATCCCCGATGCCGGCCCGTGAGCGGGGCGCCTCGGCCAACCATGGGGGCATCTCGCGCTGGGCAGTGCCCCGCTCGGGTGCTGAGGCGGTGCGAACCGCTCTCGGGACTCTTTGGCATCCGCCACCCACTGTCCTGTTGCTGGACGAGCCCACCAACTACCGCGACCCCGACGCCGACGCTGGCTCAACGCAACGCGGTCGCGCTTTCACGGGACGATGATCCCCCTATCGCACGACCGCTGGCGATAGCAATCCTCGAGGACGGCGGCGGCAGCGGCACGTCTTATGCCGGCCGCGTCCCGCCTATAAGCCAACACCATCCTGCGCGCTGGCGCACGAGCCGTACGAAAGCGCGCGCCGCGCCCTGGGAGCCGCCAGGGTCAGCGCCAGCGCGTCCCGTGGTTCCGTGTGATCGCCGCTCAGCTGCCGACTTGTCCACGCCGAGGTCGAACGCGGCGCGTCCCCACGGTGAGCCATCTTCATGCCAGACGCCTCTGCCGCGACCTAGGGTGGCGGCCAGACGGCTTCCCACTACTCCCTTCGCCTCGTGACGGGAGTCCCCGCTCACGGCGCCGCATTGCCCAGCGTGCTGCCCAGGTATGCCGCCGCAGTGCCCAACACCGCTGACCACAGCGCCACGCCGGTCAAGAGGACCACCGGGTGCACGGCGGTCCAGACGAGCAGGGCGGCCAGCGGCGGCACCACCCAGGGTCTTGGTGCGGCCAAGCCGAGGAGCAGGACCCCCGGGACGGCGGCCAGCCACCACCAGCTCCAAACGGAACGGCCGGCGCGCACCGGCAGTTTCAGGGCCGGCCGCGGCGGCACGGTCATGGTGCTGGTGGCCAGCAAATGATCCAGGGGGTCCGGCCTCACGCTGGGCCGGTCGTCCTCACGTTCCTTCACGGGTCGCCACCACCTTTCCCGACTGCGGCGGCACACCGTCCGCCTCGGCCAGCTTCGTCCGCACGCGGACGCGCGCGCGATGCACCCAGTTCCGGAGTGTGCTGGGGCGGCAGTCCATCACCCGGGCTGCCTCCTCGTAGCTTAACCCCTCGCGGGCCACCAACAGCAACGCCGCCCGCCACAGCGGCGGCAAATCGGCCACCGCCCGCCCCACCCGGGTCCACTGCTCCCGCTGGAGCGCCACGGCTTCGGCCGACGGGCCAAAGCCCTCCAGGAAGTTCTCCGTCAGGTCGGGGCGGCGGCGGCGGCGCTCATTGCGCGCGAGGTTGAACCCAATCGACAGAATCCAGGTTTCGACCCGGCTCTCCCCCCGAAAGGACGGGAGTCGCCGCCAAGCCTGCAGCAGCGCTTCCTGCGCCAAGTCTTCGGTGGTTTCCCGATGACCGACATACGGAAGCAACGTGCGGTACAGCAGGGGCCACACCGTGTCGGCCAGTGCCAGGAAGGCATCGGGATCCCCACGCTGGGCCCGCTGCCACAGCTCCATCGCCACCCGCCCCCTGCCCGGCCCTTGCTGCTGATGATAGGACACCTGAGCACCGAATTGGTTTCACCCACACGTGAAACGTCTGCCGTGGTTGGCACACCAACCAGTTGATTCGCTGGAGTCGGTCGCCGCAGTGGACTCGTCTATCGACGCGTATGGCGACTGACCGTGGACCCAGCGGGAGAACCCGTGAGGCATCAAGGTCATCCACGGGGTTCAATCGACCCGCGCAAGGGAGCTCGGTGCATGAGAACCCAGAGAATCCTTGGCTTGGTGGCGTTCGGCCTGGCGGCGGTGGTGCTGGCCGCGGCCGTATTGCTGGTGGGCCGTGCCAGTCGGCCCGCTTTGGGGGCACCGTTCACGCCACCGAGCCTCAGGCCCCTCACCGGTCCGCCGCACACCGTCCATCAGGTGGCGCCCCTGGCGCCGGGCAACGTGGTCGCGGTGTCCGCGGCGGTGGGCGACGTGTCCGTCACCACCACGCGGACCGCTCACGACGTACGGCTGACGGCCCGGCTGTATCATGGCGAGCGGGTGGTGATGCAGCAGCACGGCGGAACCCTCTCGATACGGCTGGTGGGCGTCGGGGGCTCGCCGTCCGGACCAACATCGCTGTGCCTCATTTTCTGTTCGAGCTCCACGTCCCTCAGCGGACTGGGGAGCGGGTCGGAGGCCAACATCCATGTCTGGCTCACGGTGCCCGCCGACGGCGCGATCTCTGCCCAGCTGGGGGTCGGGACCCTCCTGGTGTCTGGCCAGTATCAGCGCGTCTTGGCCGTGACCCAGGCCGGGTCCGTAACGGCGACCCACGTCGCCGCGCCCACTCTAAACCTGGCGACGCAGGTGGGCGGCATCACAGTGACGGGGGCAACGGGCGTCCAGCACCTGACGCTGTCCGCGCAGGCGGGACTCATCACGTACGAAGGAACCCTGGGAACTTCGACCCGCATGACCGACCAAGCCGGCGCGGTCCGCTTGCGCGTGGACCCCACGGCGCGAATCGCGGCCAGTGTGACCGTCACCGCCGGAGCATTCACCAGCGGCTTCGCCCACCTCTCGGGTGGAACGTTTGGCACGTTTCGGGGGGTCATGGGGACCGGGACACGCGAGGGCCAGCTCACGGTCACGGACGAGGCCGGGGCGGTTTCCATTCAACCGTGGACCCCGCGGGGGTCTGGCGCCGGCTGAGGAAGCTCCATCAAAGGTACGGGGCGGTGCGGGTCTCTCTCGCCGGCCCAGGACAGACCAGAAGGGAAGCGCAGCATGGGGTTCTTGACGGAAGCGGTCGCTTGGGGCGTCATCCTCCAGATCGTCGTGGTGCTGGGCGTGCTGGCCCTGATAGCGCTGGTGGTTTATCTGCGGCACCGGGAACGCATGACCGGCTGGACGGCCAGCCAAAACGCCCCGGGGGCTGACGGCGCGCCCCCCTACTCGCCGCGCGTGGCAGGGCACTCGCCGCTGGAAAGTGCGCTGGGCCTGGTGGGGGTGGGCCTCGCCTTGCTTGTCGGACTGGGCACGCTGGGCGTGGGCGTCTGGCTGGTGGCGGGGCTTATCGTGCTGTTCATCGGGTTGGTGCGGGTGGGCCTCATCGCCTGGGGGCTCGAACCGGCAGGGCCGTGGCCGGTGCCCATCTCCCAGCTGGTGCGGCGTGGTCTGTACACGACCGCCATTGGCGCGGCACTGACGCTGGGCCTCGGCACCCTAGGAATGGGGGTGTGGCTCTTGGGTGGGCTCATTCCGCTGGGGATCGGTTTGTCCCGGCTGGCCACCGCCCTCCTGGCGACACGGGGATGGGTGGAGACCCAAAACCCTTAGCCCGTCGCCCCCCGGACCGCTGGCACGGATCCCAAGCGCTAAGCCTGGCATTGTCCGGACCCTGGCGGCACGAGGCATCCCCGCGCGTGGCTCGCTACGCGTCGGGACTCCAACCCGGGCGCCATTTATCCGTTGGAAGGAGATTGTGATGAGTCGCGGGCGGGGTCTCGGGGTTTTAGCAGGGCTCGTGCTGGTTTGCGGCCGCGGGCACGCTCCCTCATCGGTGGCCACGCATGCGCGCGTCCCGCTCAAAAGCCCGGCACGGGCCGCGACGGGCCGGCCGGTCGTGTTCACGGGCGGGGGCACCCCCGGGCCGTGGCCAGGACAGGGCGTGCTGGCGACCATCGCTGGGGGCCCCATCGCCTTTGGCGACGGGAATCTGCTGGAGGAGGGGCGCTTGGTCCACCACGCGGCTGCCCACCAGCTCCGTGGTCGAATCCCAGGTGTTTTCGTCCCCAATCCACGGGCTCGCCTATGCGCGGCGTGTGGGCAGCGGGCCGCTGACGGTCGAGGTGTACCAGACCGAGAACGGCGGCACCACGTGGGATCGGCATCCATGCGTTCCAGGCCGGCAGCCCTGCATCCGTCCAGAGCCTGCTCCTGGTGCCGGGCGGCTACGTGGCGACCGCCTCCCTGAACGTCGAACCTGAACCGCTGTTGCCTCCCCTGCCGGTCGAAGAAAGTGCGGACGGCGTCCACTGGCACCAACTGGCCTCGGTCCCGAGCGCGCTGTTGCCCATCGGTGCAGCGGAAGGCCCGGGCGCGACGCTGGGGCAAAGTCAGAGGCAGCTGCGCTGGGTGGACGCGGCCGGGTTTCACCCTGTCCTGACCACGTCCGCTCCCTTGAGCGACGTGGCCTTTGTCGGGTCGTTTGGCATGGCCATCGGCGGCGTGCCCACGTTCAAGGGCGGCCCGGACAACCAGGCCACACAAATGACCTACCAAACCACCGACGGCGGGCGCCAATGGGAGGCAGCCGGGTCGACGCGGCATACTGCGGCCAGTTTCAGCCAACTTTATCTGGTGAGCCCCAGCGTCGCCTACACCACGGCGGGCCAGGTCCCCGAGGGGGCCAATGGGACCGGATATCAGGCGCTGTATCGGACCCCCAACGGCGGCCGAACCTGGACGATGGTCTTGAGCGCCCGGATCGATGCGGTGGCGATCACGAGTCCCACCACCATGGATGTGAGCACCCGCGGAGTGCTCTGGCAAAGCCAAAGTGGCGGCAGCGCATGGCAGCCGCTGCAAAAAAAGCCTCTCTCGCACCGACTGGGTCGAAACCTAGCCTACGGATCCCAATCGGCCGTGGGCGGTCGTCAGCATCGGCCTGAGCCGCCTCTTGATTGAGACGACCAACGCCGGCTATACGCGGACGACGCTGTCGACTCTGGCTCAGAACTCCGTCATGATCTGGTTGGGGCGAGGGCACGGCGTCCTGAAAACCGGGCAAGCCACGCTGGTGGCCGCCAGCGGATCCCTGACGCGGCCCATCCCCCTGCCCAGCGGATCGTCCGGGGTTACCGCGGCGGCCTTCACATCACCCCGCCGGGGTTGGCTTCTGGCGAGCGGCACTTTCGGACCAATCGCTCTCTACCGCACCGACACTGCGGGTGAAACGTGGACCCCGATTCCGGTCACCAGCGGAAGCGTGATGGCCTGGCGTGGCTTGGACATCGTCGTGCTTGGTGGGCAGGTGGTCGTCAGCATCGATGGTGGACAGCACTGGTCCCAGCACACTTTCGGGGACAGCAGCGTTATTCTCGAGTCGGCCACCTGGAATGACGGCACGCTCTGGGTGTTTGGGACACGCGGTCCGGCGTCCACTCCCGCAATCCAGACCTGGTCGCAGGGTCAAGGCTTCGGCACTCGGTGGAGGCCGGGCTCCAATCCGTGTCGTTGACCGGATCTCAAGGGTGGGCCGCCTCGCTCGACGCCAGCTTGTACGACTCGACGGACGGCGGCGCCTCATGGCACCGTGTACCCGTCCACGTACTCTCACCCATCGTCGTGAGCGCACCATAGCGCACGGCCGCCCTTGCCGCTTCTTTCGACCGGCAGCCGCTCAGGTGCCCGCCGGCGTAGATGGGCTGACACGTGAGGAGGCGCGGCGCCTGTGTACTGGCAGCTGCCGTTACCACTTGCGCCTTCATCGTAACGACGAAGCGGGCTTGTGGTGGCCCTCAGTGCGGTCGCTCGCGGCACTTCACGCAACCCCAGTCGGCGGACGAGGTTTTGGCCCGAGCCAGTGGGGCCATCGAAGGGCATCTGGCGGAATGGCAGGACGTGGGCGGCGTCGCCCCTGAAGACGGCGCCATCCTAATGGGCGAAGTGCACCTGATGGTGGACGCCGGATGAGTCGACTTCCTCGGGTCACCGGCTGAGAAATGGTCGTCGCCTTGGGCATAGTGAGGATTCACCACGCCGGGCACGGCAACCCCGGCTCCGCCGGCACGGGGGTCGCGTGCGCGAACGAACGTCACAGCAGCCCGGCTTCCCGGTGACCCTCCCTTCCGTCTTGCCATGCCGGAGGCGTCGCTGACAGCACACCCCTGCCATCTTGTTCGTCGAGCCGCTATATTGAAGACACATGGTGGGAAGGACGTGTGGCAGATGGCAGCGAGGACGTGGACGGCGGATAGACTGGGCCCATCCTCTCAACTGTGGCGCGTGGCGTGGCTGTTTGTTCCTGCCGCGATGATTTACGCCCTATGGCTGTTTGGGGCGCGCGGATGGGACATTACCGGCGGATCCTATGTGAGGGCCCTCGTCCAGGCGGGGGTCTACCTGCAAGCCTGGATGCCGCTTGCAGGCGCATGGTACGCCGGTCGGCCGGCTCCCAGGTGGCAGCTGTTCGCCCACCTGGTGCGCATCCAGGCCGCTACCGGGCTGATGATGGCGGCTCTCTATGTGCTCATGTCGCTCGCCATGGAGGTGGGCCCGGATCCTTGGTTTGGAATCACGATTGCCCTTAACGGCCCATACCTGCCTCTCACCATTGCGCTGGTGGTTGTGGCCAGTTGGGCGTTTACGTCCCTCGCGATGTTGGTTGGCACGCTCGGCGCGCGGATCTGGTCGGGATGGTCGGTGGCCATCGCCGCGCTCGGGCTGCTGGTGTTTTACCTGCGGCTCTTTTCCAGTGGCATCGAGTTCAATTTCGTCCACGACTACCTCTTCCTCAGGTACCCCTGGGAGGGTGGTGGGCTTGCTCCTCCCCCTGCGAACCCGTGGGGGCTGTTTCTCGGCCCGTTTGCGGCGTGTCTGGCGCTGTTTGCCGCCACCATGTTGGCTCTTGCGCTGATGGAGCACAGGCGCGCTCACCCAACGTCCTCGTAAACACGTGCCGCCGCTTGTGGCCAAGACGTGCTTCAGGCGCTTCGGGGGGAGGCAGCTGGCCGAGCACCGCGACTCCACGACCGCCGGACTCTTCGTGCCCATCCCGCGCTGGCGTTTCGGCCCCGTGCCTGTCTGTAGTTGCCCTTCAAATCTAGCCAAAACCGGACGGGCTCTAGTGCCATGGGGCGGGCCGGAGCCCGTGGCCACGGCGGAGACGACCGGAAAAGACCCTGAGCCAAGTCAGGACCCGACGGCGGACCGTGGCGACGGGGCGGACGGTTGCCAGGGCACCGTCCACCGCCCATGCCAGCACGCATAGGTCCGGTGCAGCGTCGTCATCGCCCGGCGGACCACCAGGCGGGCGGCCTGGTCCGGGACCGGGCTAGGCCATACGCGCTCCACCCCGACGTCCCCCGCCGGCTAGATCCGTCCGCGTCTGCCGAGCAACTCATGGCCGGCGTGCAAACGCGGCCGCGTTTGGGCACAGTATTGCCTTTTTCTCCGCCGTATGCCCCCCGGAGCTCGCACCGCACGGTCGGTAGCCGTCGGATGGCGCTGAGATGGCGTCGCGTTGACGCGGGGACGGAGGCGCGCGGCGATTCAGAGGCGCTCGCAGCGTTGGTTTCTCTCCTTGGTTGCCGTGGTGGTGGTCGCGGCGGCAGGAGGGTTTTTGCGGGACGGGGCGACCCGCGCAGCCGCCCCCACCTCTCGAGCCGATGGCGGCACACTTTACGCAAGCCCCCAGCACTTGGCGTTCGTTCCCACCGCACAGACCGCGGGCTCATCCATAATGAATTACACCCAGGCGAGCAAACTATTGGCCCAAGGCCGGGACTCCGGCTTGCCCGCGGTGGTGGCGAAAGTCAATGGCTGGGGCACTACGGGGCGAGAGGTGGCCCAGATGGAAGCCGTGCTCACCACACGCAACACCCCCATAGGGTCTAGTGCTCTGCGGCGAGCCGTTTTTCAGGCCATCCTTGACCAATATGTCCAAATCCAAGCCGCGATCAAGCAGAGGCTCTTGCCATTTCTCTCCTGGGCCCGCTCGGGCTCGCAGTCAGGGCATCCCGGCCACCGCCCAAACTCTTGTGGCCATCCGCGATCGGCCGCCATGGTGCTTTACCAGTCCCATGTGCTGGGTAGTCAGAACGCCAGCAACACGAGCGCCATGAGGCGGCTCGCGGCAAATCTCATTCAACACGCCACCATCCCGCTGTTCTTCCACTTCTGACTGGGCGCCGCGCCGTATGCTACACTGGCCATCAAGACCGTGATGCCGGGCATGTGGCGGCGGTTGTCCGAGGGGGTTGGAGCAAGCGTCTCGAACGGAGGATGGCGTGAGCACTCCGAAGCAGATGGAAGCGCGCTGGCAGGTGCTCATTGTGGTGTGGGCCCTGATCGGCATCGTCGTACCCGGAGGACTGTTTCTGAGTATCGCCATTGCCATCTGGCTGGCCGGGCAGCACAGTCCATATTTTTGGTTCTTCGTGATCGCGGTAGCGGCGGGCGGCCTGGTGATCGCGGGGTTGGGGCTGGCAGGGTTGTCGGCCGTGTCATTCCATAGTGGGGTCGGCCATTCGACGCTTCACGCGCAACTTGCCGACGTCTCCAAGCTGCCGGGACGAGCAGGGTCGTCTGCGGCGTTTTAGCGGGCCCCCTTCAGTCGCGGTCCCCCGTCATCCCCTACGGGGGATGCCCTTCGCTCACCGCCAGCGGGCGGGTGATGTCGTGCCGCACTGTTTGGCGGAATGCCGCTTTCAAACGGCTGGTGCGCCCGAAGGGACTTCAACGCCGGCTTCGCGCCCAGGGTGTCTCCAGGGCCCTTCACAGTCCATAGAATAGCGTCGGCTTCCCGTCCAGACCGTCGGTGGTGGTCAACGGCGGTTTGGGCCATTCGACAGACGGCGCCCCGCCCGGGACCGTGTACTGGTGAACGTATTTCACCCAGAGTCGTCCACCCGCCATGGTGCGCCATCAGCCGGGTGGCTCGTGCCCCGCCGGCGTATAGTGGCTGATACGTGAGGAGGCGAGACGCGTGCAAAACAGGGAGTCGCCGTTACCATGTGCGTCTTCATCGTGACGACGAGGGCCTGTGGTGGCTCTCCGTGCCGGCGCAGCCGGGTTGCTTCACCCAGGGGCAATCGGTGGACGAAGTTTTAGCCCGAGCGAGCGAGGCCATCGAGGGGCATCTGGCCGCACTACTAGACGTGGGCGAACCCGCTCCTGAAGATGGCGCAGTCCTAATGGGCGAGGTACAAGTCACTGTGCGCGCCGGATGAGCCGACTCGCGCGGGCAACCGGGCAAGAGACGATCGTCGCGTTGGGCAAATTGGGATTCACCACCGTCCGCGTCAGCGGAAACCATGTCCATCTCAAGAAGGCCGGGACACCTGGACTGGTCACCGTGCCCAAGCACGGCGGAGAAACGCTGGCCCCCGGACTGGTACGAAGCATCCTACGGCAAGCGGGCGTGTCTGACGATGAACTCATGGCCGTCTTGTACACGCGGCGGGCCGTCTACGCGTAGGGCCACGGGCTCGCTGCAATGCCCACGTGTCCGCTTATGCCAGCCTTAGCCGAGCCGCTCGCTTGCCGCCCTGGAGTTGCGATGGACGGGACGGCCCCCTGCCGGGGTCGGGCCGCGCTGCGTGATGGTGGTGATTGATGCCTGAGACCACCGGTGCGGGGACTCAGGCATCAAACAAAAAACCCGCAAAGCTTGTACTCTGCGGATTTTAAAGGTTTGGTGCGCCCGAAGGGACTCGAACCCCTGCTTCAGGCTCCGGAGGCCTGCGTGATATCCACTTCACTACGGGCGCGCCCTAGGGGCAGTATATCACGCCACGTGCGGCGTGCCAATGGCCGCGTGTCACACGTCGCGCTTGCAGGAACGTTTGGCATGATTCACCATGCGCGTGAAGGCCAGGCGCCACTCGCTTGCGCGCGACGGCACCGGCAAAGGGGGGCAAGTGCGATGCAGCAACCTTTGGGCGGCCCACCGCGCCCACGCTGATGGCCCGCGGTCGGTGGCGGCGGTGCCTTGTGGCGGCTGCCGTCGCGACCGCTGCGATTTTGGTGGCGTATCTGTGGCCGGGCCCGTTCGTGGCCAAAGGTCCCGTGGTGGCCGCGGGGCCGGTCCCGCGCTTTCGGCACGTGTTTGTCATCATGATGGAAAACCATAGCCCGGCCGCCCTGCTGAATCCATCGGCCCCGGATCCCTACATCCGCCATCTCATCGCCACCGCGGGCTATGACAGCGACTACTTTGGCGTGACGCACCCCAGCCTGCCCAACTATGTAGCCGCCCTCTCGGGCCACACGCTGGGCAGCCACAGCGACAATCCCACCCAGCACTTTGACATACCCAATCTCGCGCTCCAGCTGGACCACGCGCGTATCGCCTGGCAAGCAGCCATGCAGTCGCTGCCCTACGCGGGCTACACCGGCAACTGGTATCCCGACTCCATCCCCCACGCGGCGCCCACGACCATGCCGGTCAACGCGCTGTATGCGAAGAAGCACGACCCGTTTTTGCTGTTTCCCGCCGTGGCGCGGGTGGACGCCGCCAAAGTGGTGCCGCTCACGACCCTCGGGCGTGAGCTGGCGTCCGGGTCGGTGCCGCCCTTCGTGTGGATCTCACCCAATCTCTGCGACGATATGCACGGAGAGCCCAACCTTCGCGGGGCCGCGTGCCCGTCAGCCAACGGATCCGCTCTCATTGCCGACGGCAACGCCTTTTTGGCGACGTGGATTCCGCGCATCATGCGGTCGGCGGCGTGGGGGCCGGGATCCGTGATTTTTGTCACGTGGGACGAAGGCAGCAGCCCCACAAGCCCGTCCCCGTCCAGCATCCACACCTACAAGGCCGCCGGCCCCGCTGCCCCCCCGATTTTGCCCGCGGTGCCGTGGCTGGGGGTGCTGGGGGGCGGCCCGGCGCCGCTCATCGTGATTGCACCGCACCTGCGGCCCACCACCGTGCATCTGTGGGCCGACCACTACAGTCTGTTGAAAACCATCGAGGCCAGCTGGCATCTGCCGTATCTCGGGCGCGCGGCGAGCCGCCGCGTGCCGCTCTTAACCCCGCTCCTGCCCTGACGACTGTTCAGCTTCTCGGGGTGTTGTCCCAGTGCCGGGCAACGCCCGTCTCATCGTCTTGGCCCGCGGCCGCCACCGCCTGTTGAAACGCGGGATAGGCGGCGCGGGCCAAGACCGTGGCAAACCCGAGCGCGTCCGCCATGTCCAGCGCCAATCCCAAGTCCTTGGTGCGGTTGGCGAGCGAGAAGCCGGGAGCGGTGGCCCGCGTGGGCCACCGCTCCAGCAGTTTGTCCACCTCGAAAGAACGAGCCGAGCTGGCCGGCAGCACCTCGGACAGGACCTGGAGCGAGATGCCGGCCGCCTCCGCCAGTCTCAAGCCTTCGGCGGCTGCCAGGAGGTTTAAGCCCGACACCAAGTTGGCCACCAGCTTCATGCTCTGGCCGGCCCCACTGGGACCCACATGCACGATGCGCTCGCCCACGACCTGCAGCAGCGGACGAATGGTCACGAATGTCTCCTCGTCCCCACCCACCATGATGGTGAGCGTCCCTGCCTTGGCGCCCACGTCGCCACCCGTCACCGGTGCATCCATCCACACGACGCCTCGCTCGCTGGCGCTCTGGGCCAGCTCCACCGTCGCCCGGGGCCCAATCGTGGAAAAATCAACAATCACCGTGCCGGCGGCCATGTGCGCCAGCAACCCGTCGGCTCCGTCCACGACGGCATGTACGGCCTCGGCGTCCGTCACCATGAGGGCCACCACATCCGAGGCCACGGCCACATCGGCCAAGGTGGCGGCCCTGATGGCGCCCCGCACCCCCAGCGGTGCGGCTCGCGCCGCCGTCCGGTTGTAGACCGTGAGCGCATACCCGCTACCCAAAAGGTTTTGGGCCATAGGCGCTCCCATCACACCCAATCCGACAAAACCGATGCGCACCGGACTTTCCTCCTTCGGCCACACGCGAACCACCGTACCCGCGCCCCCAGCTAATCTATCAGGGTCCGGGTGGGGCGCACCACGGAGCACGCCGCCACTCCGTCCAGGTGGTCCTGCAGCAGTCGGCTCCCCAGGTCCAGCAGGTCCTCTACGCGCGGGTCGGCGATCCGATAGTAAATAAATCGCCCCTCGGGGACCGTCTCTACCAATCCGCAGTTTCGGAGGCAGGCCAGGTGATTGGACAGGTGGCCCTGCCCAATCCCGAGCCGCTCCACCAACTGGCCCACGTTCAGCGACCCCTCGTCCTGGAGGACGTCCAGCACCTTAAGGCGGATCGGGTGGCTCAGAGCCTGCCAAAAGGCGGCCAGCAACTGCTCACGGGTTCCCTGTACGGCCTGCATGGATGCGTCCTCCTTTGCCCTTTGCCCTTTGCCGAATGCCTCGTCGATCCGTCCTTCTGTCACCCTATTTTGCCACAGACGCGGCCGGGCCGATGGCCCGGCACCACCGGCGGCCATTCGTCTAACCGGCACAGCACGACAGCTTGCTAACGTCCTTGTGGAAAGTCAGGACCGCCAGCTTCAGCCCTTCGCCAGCGGTCAGGTACGGGAAGTAGAGACTCGTGAGGTCGGTCAAGGTCATGTCGTAGCGCACAGCCATCACGCCGGCCACAATCATCTCCCCGGCTTCGGGGGCCAGCACGTGCACTCCCAAGATGCGTTCGGTCTTTTGTTCGACGACCAGCTTGACCAGTCCCCGCGTGTCGCGGTTGGCCAGCGCGCGGGGCACGTAACTCATCGGCAGCACGCGGCAGTCGCACGCGATCCCGCGCCGCTCGGCCTCTTCTTCGGTCATCCCCACACTGGCCACCTGCGGATCCGTGAACGTGACCCGCGGCACGGCCTTGAGGTCCTCACGGGCCGTGTCCAGACGGAGCGCGTTGCCCGCAGCCAGCGTTCCTTCGGAGGCGGCCACGTACACGAACATCGCGTGGCCCGTCACGTCGCCCGCTGCATAGATGGACGGCACCGAGGATGCCAGATGCTCGTCCACCTGGATGGCGCCACGCGAATCGAGCGCCACACCCACCTGCTCCAGCCCAAATCCCGCCGTGTTGGGCCGACGCCCGGTGGCGACCAGCAGTCCGTCCCCGGAAAAGGTCCGGCTCCGACCCCGGACGCGTGCCGCCACCGTGAACTGGCCCGCCCCAAAGCTCACTCGATCCACCTGCACTCCGCTCAGCACCGACAAGCCTTCTGCGGACAGTGCCTCGCTCAGGCCCGCGCTCACGTCGGGATCTTCGGCAGGCACCATCCGACCCAGGGCTTCCAGCACCGTCACCTCTACGTTCATCCGGTGGTACATCTGGCCAATCTCCAGTCCAACGGCGCTTCCCCCCAGCACGATGAGGTGGTCGGGAAGGCGGTCGGCGGCCAGCGCGTCCGTGCTGGTCCAGTATGGAGTGTCGGCCAGCCCCGGCACCGGCGGGGCCCACGGCGCTGCCCCGGTCGCCACCACCAGCGCCGGCGCGGTGATGGGCGTCCCGTCGACGCTGACCGACACGGGGTCCACCCCGGTCACGACACCGTGCCCGGCCAGCCACTCGATAATGGGATAGGCCGCCAGCACGTCTGCGTACTTGGCCTGCCGCAACTCGTCCACCAAAGCCGTTTTTTGACCCAGCACGTCTGTCCAAGCCAATGGCCCGGCCTCCACGCCCAAGCCCATGAACGCCGGATGCGCGGCGCCGTCTCGCACGCGGGCGGCGGCAATCAACGTTTTGGACGGCACACACCCCACGTTCACACACGTTCCACCCATCGTGCCGGCTTCGACCAGCGCGACGCGCTTTTTCGCCTCGGCCCCCCGAATGGCCGCCGCGAAGCCGGCCGACCCCCCTCCCAGTACGATCAGGTCAAAATGCTTGGACACCCGCACTCACTCCCTTCGTGTTGCGCCCAGTTGGCTCCGCGAGCCTGCGTCTTCCCGAGCCCGGGAAGCCTCAGAAGACATAATACCACAGTATTGCAATGTTGCGGTTCAGGATGGAATAAGGAGCGGCCCTTCATCTGAGCGAGAGGAGTCCTGCGTGAAAGAACAGAACCCAGCGGCGTGCCTTGCCAAAAAACCTAGGTCGCCTCGATTGCCCGGGGCGCGCCGTGACCGTGGTGGCTTGAGGGCTGTGCCGGCTGGCCACGCTTCTGCCCATCGCGGCGACTGCTGGCTTGATTGGGGGGCACTTTTGGTCACCATCGTGACCGGGCACTGTGTGGGGCACGCGCTGTCCCACCTGTCGATGGGACCGGTCCCGCCCCGCGTCCAACCGTTTTGCGCGGTCTCCCGTACGCTATAGTGGACCGACCGCTGACACGCGCGTTCCACACGACCTGACATGGACATTGATAGAAAGCGATGGAAAGGGATGGGGCTAGATGGGAACGGAGGGCGCCACCGCGCTGCATGATGTTCACACGCACTCTTACAGCCGCGCATACCTGGCGCTCCTGGAAGAGGCGGGCGGCGACGTCCGGATTGACCGCAGTGGGGCGGGCCACCCCCGGATCGTCTGGCAGGGCATCCCGACGGTCACGCTGCACCCGGGGACGTACGACCCGTGGGCGCGCCTCCACGATCCCCGACAGCGGGCCGTCGCGCTCCATGTCGTGTCCACCACCGTCCCCAACGTGTACCCCTTTGCGCCGCGTCTCCAGTCGCGCGCGGCACGGCTCATCAACGACGATCTGGCGCGGTGGCGCGACCAGCAGCCGGACCACCTGCGTGGGCTGGCGAGCATCCCGGTGGACAGCGACGACGCCATCGCCGAGGTGGACCGCGCACTGGACGCCTTGGCGCTGTCCGGTTTCGTGATGGGCACGCACCTGGGCCCGTCTGAACTGGACGACCCCTGCTTTGCCCCGATCTTTCGCCGGCTCAACGAGCGCGCCGCACGGGTGCTGCTACATCCCATGCTCCCGGCTGCGGGGGCTCAGCATCTCCGGGATCACGATTTGGTGTCGCTGGTGGGCTTTGTCGCGGACACCACGGAAGTGGTGGCCCGGCTCTGGTTCGGGGGGTTCTTCGCTCGATACCCGCGCATCCGCTTCATCCTCCCGCAGGCCGGCGGGTCGGCGTTGTGGCTGTTGGGCCGGTGGCGCTTCGGATGGCCCCCTTCCGCCGGCCCGGCGCACCCACTGCCTCCCAACGTGTTTTACGACACGTTGCTATTTTCCCCCGAGGCGGTGGCGTTCGCGGCCCAGGCCGTGGGCACCGACCACCTGCTGTTTGGATCGGACTACCCCCATTTGGGAAACGCCGAGACCGTTTGGCACGACGTCCTGGGAGCCCACCTGGATGCGAACGCCACCCAAGCCATCGGGTGGCGCAATGCCGCAGCGCTGTTCGCCGACTGAGGACAGCGGCCCATCAGCGGGCGAGCGCTCGCGGTGCGGCGTCGGCGGCGATGAGGGCGGCCGCCTCGGCCAGCGTCATGATCGGCGGCAGCACCGTCACCGGCCTGTCGGTCAGGTGGTGCTGGAGACTTTGCCACACGCGGGGGCTCCCTGCCAACACGCCGCCCGCGCCCACCAGCGGCCAAAGCTCGGGCATCCGCTCCGCGGCTTGGCCCAAGGCGGCGATCACTTGCAGCGCCAGCTCGCGCCCCGCGTCGTCCAAGATGCCGCGCGCCACGGTGTCCCCGTCCGCGGCCACCTGGGTGACTACGCGGGCCAACTGGGCAACGTGGGCACGCGTGGTGCGAGCGTCGTACACGTGGTGGACGGCCTCCCTCATGGTGGGGGCCCCCGCCCACGCGAGCATGGGCGCCATGAGGCCGGTGGCCGGGCCCCGGCCATCCTGCGCCCGGGCGCAGGCGTTAAGAGCCCGCCTCCCAATGTCGTATGCACTGCCTTCGTCACCGAATAGGCTGCCCCAGCCCCCCACGAGCACCCGATCCCCTTGACTGTCCCGCCGCATGACCATTGAGCCGGTGCCCGACACCACCGCGATGCCCGCACCCGCGACGCCCCCCGCCCGAAGAACCAGGTCTCCCTCGTGACACCGACGCACCAGGGTGGTGTCGGGCAGCAGCCGTCCCACCACGCGCTCGACGGCGGCGGCGGAAACGGGGCCACCAAACACCACCGCGGCGACGGCGCCGGCATGCGCGCCACCGTCACGGAGCGCTCCTCCGATGGCCGCTGCCACCGCGTCCTCCACGGCGTCTGCGGCCACAAAGTGTGGATTGCTGGGGCCGCCCCACCCTCGGCCCGCGACGGCATGGCCATCCCACAGAACCGCCTCCGTCTTGGTGCCGCCGCCATCCACGCCCAGCACCATGGTCATGGGCGCGCCCACAACACCTGGGGGGAAATTTCCGCCAGCACCTCCCGGTTGTACTCCGGACCCCCGGGGCGGTTGCCGCTCATCAGGACGGGCGCCGTGACCCCGGCCGCCTGCAGCCGCTCCACGGTCCGGATGAACCAGGCGTGCAGCAAAAATGCGCCCGCAATCGTGGACACGGGCCCCAGCAAAACACCCGGGGCGTCAGGCAGCGGGATCGTACCATCACCCGGCGGTACGCCGTTGTCCAACACCACCGTCGCGAAGTCCGCGACGCTCGGCCCGTCCTGGCCGGCGGCGGCCGCGCGAGACGTCAACGCCACCACCTGGAGCCCGCGGGCGCGGGCGCCGTGGGCCATTTCCACCGGCACCGCATTCTGGCCCGACGTGGACACCACCAGCAGCACGTCCCCGGGACGGCAGGGCAGGTGCTCTAACACCCGGTCCGCCAGGCCCCCCAGGCGCTCGAGTGCCGACCCATACTCGGGCATCGCACCGTCCAATCGGAGACCCGGCACATGAACCGGGTTCAGGAACACCGGGGTCGCCGCCCGGTAAAACAGGTCGTCCACCAAGAGGCCGGAGTGGTTGCAGCCAAAGCCAAACAGTCGGTGCCCGCGCTGCCAGGCGTCCGCCAGCAGCACGGCCGCAGATTCCAGCGCCTCAGCCTCGCGCCGACCCACCTGCTCCAGGTGACGCGGCACGCCGGCCACCCATTGAGCCAGGAAGCTCTCGGGTTCTCCCATCAGTAGCCCCGCTCCCGGTACCGCGCCACCGCCGCCCGATAGCGTTCCGGCCCATCCGGGTAGTTGATGCTGCGGAACACCGTCGGTTCGATCCCCCGCGTCAACAGGTGCTCCACCACCTCGCCCACCAGACACCAAGCCACCAGCGCCGCGCTGACACCGGAGGATGGCAGCAGCTTCTCCGCCAAGCCGGGGACATCAACCTCGGCATCCCCCACCGTGGTGTGGTTGTCCAGCACCACGTCAACCGCGTTGTCCAGCCGCTGGCCCGACGGATGGGCCGGCGGCAGGGTGCGTGCATAGGCCAGCGCGGTCAGCGCGATGGTGAGGGCACCCCGCCGTGCGGCTTCGCGGGCCATCTCCACGACCAGCGGACTTCTCCCCGACACGGAGCCCAAAAGGACCACGTCGCCAGACCGGACGCCCGCATGCTGCACGGCCATCCGCGCCAGCACAAGATCTTCCTCCGCCGCCACCACGTCGGCACTGCCTGCCGCCGGCTCCCCTCCCCGCCGCACGGCGTCAGATCCGAAGCGCGGCCGCGTCAGGTGGATGGGTGCCATGAGCGCCAGGCCCCCGGCCCGGTTGAACAATTCGCTCGTCAGCAGGTGGCCATTGTCATAGACATAAAACACGCCCCCGTCCAGAATCCGGCCAGCAATCTGGTCACCCAGCGCGGCAAGTTGCGGCAGATCATCCCCCAGATCGCCCGCAATCCGTTGGATCGCGTCCAAGTACTGCTGTGCCAGCATGCGGCGCCCCCTGTCTCACGGCAGATCTCAGCACCAGGCGCGCCGACCAGCAGCCCGTCGGCTTCCTGACCACGTGATATAGGTATAAGCCCGCCCGGCGTCGCCAGCAACCCCGTTGTGCGACTGACGTACCGGCTGCGTGCCTGACCGGCTCCCCTGCACCAAACGGGTGGCGCCAACCCCGGGGTCTGCCGTGCGATGGGATGTCTGCAGCATCCCTGCCCAGCTCTCCAGCTCACAGCACGTTGCGTGTCGCTTTAGATGCACGGGAGCTTCCCGACCAACGCCGCGCTGACGAAAATGAGGCCCAGGGGACGAGGACGCGGCGGGTGCCGACCGGGGGCCGTTGGTCGCGTGGATGCCGGGCGTCAAGACGGCGTCGCGAGACCAAAAATACTCAACGGCGCCAACCATCCTGTGCGTCACCGGATTCCACAGCGGTGTTGCGAGAACCTCCAATGGCAGGCGTTCCCCTGCCGGTGAGAAACCCAGCACCTCTTGCTTGTGAGCCTCGTTCTTGGCCATCGTCCAAACCAGCGGACAAGCACCCACGCACAGGGGATTGCCCTGAAGGTCGTGATGGTTGAGGCGCTGGTCCCGGCACCGATGGTGTTCCATTTGGTCGCGCGTCCAGCCGGTGAGCTGCGCGGCTGCCTCGTTCCAAGCCACAATTGTCCGCGTACGCGTGACGACATAGGCGGGAAAAGGTGTCGCGTAGACTGCCTGAGACGCTTTTTCCAGGATCTCTTGATCCGAAGGCGCCAAACCATGCCGGTGTGCAGAGGACTCCGCGGACCAAGAGATCCGCGCCGTCGATGATGGCGCTGCCACCCCAACTGGGGTCGAGTTCACAGGCTCTGCTTGGGGCCGGCCCAAGTAAAACCCTTGGCCGAGGGGAACCCCCATCTGCTGCAACGTCCGCAGTTCTGCCTCGGTCTCGATTCCCTCCGCCAATAGCGTGATGCCCTGGTCGATGGCCAACTCACGGAAGTGGGCCACGACCGACTGGCGGACTGGGACGTGGTCGATTCCCTCGACCAGCATACGGTCCATCTTCACGATGCGTGGTTGGACAGCCAACAGCAATCCCAGCCCTGCGTATCCCACGCCATAGTCGTCAATGACGATGTCATAGCCCTCTGCACGCCATCGTTCGATCTGATGGAGGGCCTCCGCGTTTTCAAGGGTGTTATGGTGTTCGGAAATTTCGAGTGCTACGCGCGCGGGTGGCAGCGTCTCGCCGCCTGCCGCAACTGGCAGGGTCGGGAAGCCTCCGTGGACATTTAGAAAAAGTTTCTGGCCGGCGTTGAGGTGCCGTAGTCCCCAGGCGATGCCCAAAGATCGGCACTGCGCTTCCAAGTGGGCCTCGAGCCCAGACCGTCGCGCCTCCGCAAACAACTGAGCGGGAGTCGCCCAAGGTGAGGCGGGGTGACCGCGAATGAGGGTCTCGTACCCGATAATGTCTCCTGTCGACAGCTCGATGATAGGTTGCGCAGCAACCCACAGGTTCTCCAGAAATGCTGCCCTCATCGTGGTTCCCCCTCAGAGCGCTAAGCTCTCGACAGAACCGGCACGCTCGTTGAGATCCAAGCGTGAGAACCGTACGGCTTAACCGCAGGGGCGCGGCCAGCGCGGTTGCGTTCGGCGTCCCCTCGAGACCCTGCCGCGACCACTGGACCCAGCGTGCACGGGGAAACGGTTCGGCGTGGCCCCATTGGGACGGCCAAGAATTCCTCGGAAGGAACCAGCGCTTTGCAAGCGACGCCCCGCGACCCCGATGCCTCCTTCGAACAGCGTGACCAGCACCGACCCACACATCTTGGTGAACCCCACCCATAGGTGCCTTCTCCGTGAAGGCGGCCCCTTTGATTCGGCCAACTTGTCACCCCGCCCTGGAAGCGCGTTCCAGAATGCGGAACCGAATTACGCGCTTTCCAAACAGCGGATTCTCTGCAACTTTCCCAATCCCTCTTTTTTACCCCATACGACCACTGCCATGCCCCGATCGTGGTCACAGGAATGGCGGGCCAGCCATTCTCCGGCCACCTGCGCACAATCGAGGGCAGCGCAACCCGGGCGGTGTCGGGGCGGCGCTGACCACCTTGGCGGGCGATCGATTGGGGCGGCCATGTCCCACGATGGTGCGGTCGTGGCAAGCCCACCGGCACGAACGGGCGCGCTGTTATCGGTGTCCCGAAGGGCTCTGGCGGACCATCTACACGACCAACGTCCTCGACAGGGTGAAGGATTCCACCGGCAGTTCAACAAGGCGTCCAAGAGCCAGGCGCTATCCCCGACCGATGCGCTGACGAAAATACGCAGCCAAGTGATGGATCAGCTCCTGGCCCGCTATCGCGGCAACATCCTGCCCGGTGGCTTGGCATAGGATGTCTCCGGGGTGGCGGAGCCGACGCCACGACAGCGCTATATGCCTCCCGCCAGTCTTCGGGGCATGGGTCGCGGTGGTTCAGGCGCGGCGTGTTGGTCCCGGCGGGCAGCCCCTGGTCGAAGGCTCCATGGCTGGAGCCGCAGTCATGGATTGAAAACCCTCGCGGTGGGTGCCCATGGCCGTGAGTGGCTAACCGCATCTCGCAGGCACCAAGGTGGTGCCGCAGCGCCTCACCCGCAGCCGCGACGCGACGGACTGGTTCACGTCCGCGAGCCCTACGCAACCGTCGTCACATCCAGCCCACTGATGCTCAGCAGAGCCGGCGGCGGATCGTGGATCAAGCAAGCGAGCGACGGCTACACCCGAAACAACTCCACGTGTCCGCAGCTTGGGCATATCCGGACCTCCAGGGGCAGATGCGTTTCGCCCAGCTGGTTCAAACTGCCCAGCAATATTCCTCCGAGGCCAGTGGCACCCCCCACCCGGAATTGCAGCCCGCCCTGACTCTCGAGGGGCGCTTGGCACCGCAGGCCGTTGCAGGCGTGTCCCATCACTTCCGCCAGGCGTCTCCTCCTCCTTGCTTTCAGACCCGCGCTATGGCCCAGTCCGCCCGGCCCTCCGCACAAACCCAGGCTCGTCATCCCACCCGCTGATTGGACGCGCCAACCTTCCATCGGTCGCCGTCATGAACCGTCCACGACAGACTGCAGTTGGCCAGCACCTCGTGGACAGTGCCCACCTGCCCTTGGGCGACGATCCCCAGCACCCCGTTTATAGTCCCCCCGTGCGCCACCACCAGTACGCGTTGCCCGGCATAGTCCCGCACCAGGCGCTCCAGCGCCGCCTCGATGCGCTGACCGAAGGCCGCGTACGACTCGACACCGGGAATCACGCCGTCGGGAAAGCGCCGGCGGCGCTCAGCGATGGTCAAGCCCTCGCCGTCTCCGTAGTGCCGCTCCCTCAAACTGTCCCAGAAGCAGATCGGCGAAAGCCCTGTCTCTCGGGCGATGACTTCGGCGGTGTCGCGGGTCCGGCTCAGCGGGCTCGCCACCATCGCATCCCAGGGCATCGCGGCCACGTACCGGGCACACTGGGCCGCCTGCATTCGCCCGCGCTCATTTAAGGGTACGTCCTGCTGACCCTGCAGGCGCCCCTCCCGGTTCCAATCCGTTTCGCCGTGACGCACCCAGCAGACCGTGGTGACCATCCCTACTCCTCTCGACGCTTTAGGGCTCAACGCCGCGGCTCTTGCTCGTCCACCACAAACCGATAAAAACCCGATCCCACGCGGCACACGACCGCCCCTGCCTCGTCTGGCAGAAGATCGAGGTGCTCGGCCTCGGCCACGGGTCGGCCGCGCACCCACACCTGCTGCCCGGGCCCGCAGGGTACCTGGATGGTGGCCACCGTGGAGGGCGGAACCGAGACCCCCAGCACCAACCGCCCAGACCGCCGCATAGTCCACCGCACGGCCAGCCGCCCCTGCGGCGTGAGCAGGCTGGCCGACACGAAACCCAGACTTCGGTGCGGATACGGCGCCACCACCACCGATCGAAAGCCAGGGGCGGCGGGGTCGGGGCGGATCCCCGCCACCCATCCGAAGAGCCACGCGCCCACCGACCCCAGTGCGTAGTGGTTGAACGAATTCATCTCGGGATTCTGAAATCCGTGCGAGGTTGTCCATCCATCCCATCGCTCCCACATGCTGGTGGCTCCGTGGTTAATCATGTACCCCCACGACGGATAGCTGGTTTGGGTTAGAATCTCGTACGCGACGTCAGCGAAGCCCGCCTCGCACAGCACCGGTCCCAACAGCGCCGTGCCGGCAAACCCCGTTGACAGATGCCCCCCGCGGGCGGCAATGTCGTCCACCAGTTGCCGCGCCACGATCGCTCGGGCAGCGTTGGGAACAAGGTCCAGATGGAGGGCCAGCACACAGGCGGTCTGTGTCGGATGGGCAAGCCGTCCGTCCCCGTCCAGAAACGCGGTCTGGAAGGCATGACGGATCCGATCCCCCAGCTCGCCGTACTCACGGACGGCCGCGGTGTCGTCCAGCCGCCGGGCGATGTCGGCCATGAGCCGCACGTCCATCGCGTAGTACGCGGTGGCCAAGAGCACATGGTCGGTGGACTGGTCCACGGCCAGCCAGTCCCCGAAGTCGTTGGCGCGCCGGTTTTGCCACAGGCCGGTGGGGTTGCCCGCGCGGACATAGGCCACCCAGCGCCGCATGGCCTCGTAATTTTCGATCAGCATCCGGTCATCGCCGTACATGCGGTGCAGGACAGCGGGGATGATCACACCAGCGTCCCCCCACGCTGGGGCGCCGTCGGCTTCGTCCACGATGCGCGGCGCGACGTCGGGAAATGCGCCCGCCTCCGACTGACTGTCCCGCACGGTTTCCAGCCATCCCTCGAAGAAGGCCGCTACGTCCCGGTTGTAGGCGGCGGTCTCCGCAAAGGCGCCAGCGTCGCCCAGCCATCCGAGCCGCTCATCGCGCTGGGGACAGTCGGTGGGGACGGCCACAAAGTTGCCGCGCTGGCTGGTCAGGATGTTGGCGTGCAACTGATTGACCAGCGGCAGGCCACATCGGAACTGCCCAGCCGGGCCGGTGGCGCTTTCCAGCACCTGCACCACCAAAGACGGCGGCGTGTCCAAGGCATCGTCGGCCTGGAGCTCCACGTAGCGAAAACCCCGGTACGCAAACGTCGGCGTGAAGCGCTCCCGGCCCTCCCCGGCCAGCACCAAAATGTCGGTGCAGGCCGCCGCCCGATAGTTCGCGGTGTAGAGACGGCCTTCGGCATCCAGCGCTTCCGCCGAGCGCAGCTGAAGCGTCGTCCCGCGTCGTCCCTCTACCGTCAGGATGGGCTGGCCCACCAGGTTGCGGCCGAAGTCAAACTGCCAGCGCCGCGAGGCGATGCGGGATACCGCCACCGGTGCCACCGTCTCCGTCACCACCACCCCGTCGTCGCGGTCGGCGGTGACCCGCACCGCGGGCGCCTCGCGCACCACCACCGGCATCCAGACCTCCGCTGCATCTGAGGCGTCCCGGGTTTCTGCCTCGCTCCAGTGAGGCACGGCGCGACGCGCGTCGTACGCTTCGCCCATGAGAAAGTCCGAATACAAGCTGGGCCCCGGCCGGGCACGCCATCCGCCGTCGGTGGCCAGCACCTGCCGCGTACCATCCGGCCCGTCGACTTCCAGCTGGGCGAGGATGGCGGGCGTGCCGCCGTAAAGCTGGCGCCGTCCGCCGAACCCCAGGTAGCCGGCATACCAGCCGTCCCCCAGCAGCAGGCCCAGGACGTTTTGGCCCTCCTGCAGCAGGGCCGTCACGTCATACACCTGGTACCGCACCCGCCGGTGATAATCCGTCCATCCGGGCGCGAACCGCACACCGCCGACGCGCGTCCCGTTGAGGTGGGCCTCGTACACCCCCAGCGCCGTCGCATACAGGCGCGCGCGCACCGGAGCCGTGGCCAGCGTCAGCGTCCCCCGCAGCAGCGCGGGCGGAGTCAGTGTGCGGGCGGCTGCCGGCACTCCCGCCGGCAGGTTGGCGGCCGGTTTCCCATCCGGCGCCGCAATCCACTGCGCGCTCCAGTCGTCCGGGCCGAGGAGCCCCATTTCCCAGCGCGCGGGCATCGACGCCTTGGACCACTCGCCCCGCTCGTCGCATACTGCCACAGTCCACACGAACGCTTGTCGCGAGGCCACGGCCGGACCCCCGTAGAGCACCACCGGCTCTCGTCCCGCCACCACCCCGGAGTCCCACCACAGGCGGGCGGGACCGCCATCCCCTTCCCACACGGAAAGGCGGTAGGCGGTCTGCCGCTGCCCCCGCCCGTCCCCGCGGAGTCGCCAGCCGAGCCGCGGCCGCGCTGCGTCCAATCCCAGGGGATCCCGTCGATGCTCGGTGGCCAGGTCATAGGGCAAGAGCATGCAGCGCCTCCATGCCAGGCGGAGAGGGCCCTCCGCAATTGCCGCCAATTATCCGCCGGGACGGTGCCGTTGGCAAGGAGGCACAGCAGACATCGGGACTCCGCCGTTAGATACCGGAACGGCGAACCCGCCCCATCAAGCCCTTGACGCGCGGGGATTTGGGGTTCGGTGTCTCCCGTGGCATGATGACGGTAGACAGGCGGGCCGGCGATCCGGCCCGGAGGGAGGGCACATGACGGATCCCCGAGTGGCCGTCATCATGGGCAGCCGATCCGACGGCGAGGCCATGATGCCCGCGGTCGACGTGCTAAAGCAGTTCCAGGTGCCGCACGAGGTGCGCGTGGTGTCAGCCCACCGCACGCCCGACCTGATGTTTCGCTTTGCCGAGGAAGCGCGGGGTCGCGGCCTTGAGATCATCATCGCGGGCGCGGGTGGGGCCGCGCATCTGCCGGGCATGGTGGCCGCGAAAACCACCCTGCCGGTGATTGGCGTGCCGGTGCAGAGTCGGGCGCTCTCGGGCTGGGACTCGCTCTTGTCCATCGTGCAGATGCCGCGCGGCGTGCCGGTGGCCACCGTGGCCATCGGGGGCGCCGCGAACGCGGGCTTGCTGGCGGTGCAGATCCTGGCCCTTCGGGACCCCCAGCTGGCGCAGGCTCTCGACGCCTTTCGCGCCCACGAGGCGGCCCGGGCGGTGGCCGACCAGTGAATGCCCCCGCTCCGCTCCCCCTGGGCAGCACCATCGGGATCCTGGGCGGGGGCCAGTTGGGGCAGATGACCGCCATCGCGGCGCGCCGGCTCGGATATCGGACGGTCGTGCTGGACCCCGACCCCGCCTCGCCGGGCGCGCAGGTGGCCGACCAGCTGGTCCAGGGGCCCCTCGACGATCCCGCAACCATCGAGGCGCTGGCCCAGCACGCGAGTGTGGTCACCTATGAATTCGAAAACGTGGACGCCGATGCCGTGGCGGCCCTGGAGCGCCAGGTGCCGGTGCATCCGTCGAGTCAGCTGCTGCGCACCTCCCAGCACCGGATCCGCGAAAAGACCGCAATCCAGCGGCTGGGTGGGGACGTGGCGCCCTTCCGGGCCGTATCCTCGGCGGCCGACCTGGAGGATGCCCTCCAGGCGCTCCGCCTGCCGCTGGTGGTGAAAACCGCAACCGGTGGCTACGACGGCAAGGGTCAAGCCGTCGTGGCCACCGCCGACGAAGCGCGCGCCGCGTGCGATCGACTGCTGGCGGTCTCGGACACCCTCATCGTGGAGGAGCAGGTGAGCCTGGCTTTGGAGCTGTCCGTCATCTGTGCACGGGACGAGGCGGGGCACCTCACCACCTATCCCGCCGCGGAAAATCGCCATGTGGGCGGCATCTTGGACGTGTCGTCCGCGCCCGCCCGGGTGAGCACCGATGTGGCCCGCCGGGCGGACGTGGTGGCCCGCCAACTGGCCGAGGGGTTGGATTTGGTGGGCCTGCTGTGCGTGGAGATGTTTGTAGATCAACAGGGGCACGTCTTGGTCAATGAGATGGCCCCGCGTCCGCACAACTCGGGCCACCACACGTTGGAAGCGTGCGCCACCTCGCAGTTTGAGCAGCTGGTGCGCATTCTGGCCGGGCTCCCGCTGGGCGACACCACCCTCGCGCGTCCCGCCGCCATGGCCAATCTGCTGGGCGACTGGTGGGGCCCCGACGGCGAGCTCCCCGTCGCCCGCATGCTGGGGGTTCCCGGTGTGGTCCTGCACCTGTACGGCAAAGCGGCGGCGCGACCGGGGCGCAAGATGGGGCACCTGACCGCCGTCGCCAACACCACGGACGAAGCCGTGGAGCGCGTGCTCACCGCGCGCGGAGAGCGGCCGGCCATCCCCTGACCCTGGGGTGCCGTCGGCCGGCCCGCAACCCGCTTTACGGCGGCGGACGGCGCCGCGCCAGGAATTCCCGCGCCGGCTGCCGAAACGCTGCCTCAAACACGCGGTGGACCTTCGCTGCGCCGGGGGCCGCGGCCGATGACACTGGAGGACTTGCTGCAACAGCAGGAGTGGGGGGTGGTGGACCGCCGCACCTTCCCCCCGCGCGACGCGATCCGCGTTCGCGCGGACCATCTACCGCTGGGCCCCACCGCTCAGCGCCTGCTGGCCACGTTTCCGGCGGGCCTGTACCAGTACCAATACGACGCCCTGGCTGCGGCCGCCCGCTCGCAGAATGTGTCCCTGTCCACGGGAACGGCCTCGGGGAAAACCCTGGTGTTCCACGCCGCGGGGCTGGACCGGCTGGAGCGGGACCCGGACGCCACCATCGCCGTCGTGTACCCGATGCGGGCCTTGGCCCTCCAGCAGCAGGCGCGTTGGCAGGACGCGTTCGCCCGGGTTGGCTGGCAGACGGACGTGGTGCGCCGCATCGATGGCGCGGTCCCGGTCAATAAACGCGTGGCCCTCCTCCAACGGAGCCGCATCCTCCTGCTGACTCCCGACGTGCTCCACGCCTGGATGCTGAGCCCACCGGGGAGCCGGCCGTTCATCATTTCCTGGCCCACTTGCAAATGGTGGTGCTGGACGAGGTCCACGCCTACATCGGCGTTTTTGGGTCCCATGCCGCGATGCTGTCCCGCCGCCTCCGACAAGCGGTATTCCTGGCCCGGGGGCCCCCGGTGCAGTGGCTCGCCGCATCGGCCACGATGCGCGACGCCCCGGGGCACCTCCGCCGGCTCGCCGGGGTCGAGTCGACGCTGGTGGGCCCAGACCGGGATTCCTCGGCCCGGCACGCCATGGACGTGGTTCTGGCGATGCCGCCCGCTCACGGCGACCTCAACGCGCACTTGGTTCACCTGTTCCGCACCCTGGCCGACCTGCCCCGCACCCGCTTTTTGGCGTTCGTGGACAGCCGGCGGCAAGTGGAGCAAATCGGGGCCATGCTCCGCCGGGAGACGCGCCGGACGGACGCGGACGGGGCCGATCTGACCGGGAGCCCGGATGAGCCCGTGGTCCAGCCCTAGCGATCCGGATACGAGGCGCACGACCACGCGCTGGCGAGTGGCCGTCTGAAGGGCGTCGTCAGTACCAGCGCGCTGGAGCTGGGCATTGACATCGGCGACTTGGACGTCGGCGTGCAGGTCGGAGTGCCCCGCTCCACGGCGGCGCTGCTACAGCGTCTGGGCCGGGTCGGGCGTGCGGGCCCGGGTACCTTGTTGGTGGTGCTGGACGACGGGCCCTACGGCCGGCTGATTGGTCAGCGGCCCGACGCGCTGTTCACGCGCCCGCTGGAGGACACGACGATCTATCTGGACAACCGCCGCATTCAGTATATCCATGCGATGTGCCTCGCCGGCCCCGGCGGCGAAGGCGAGACGTTGGGCGGTCCGGACTGGACTATGGATGATGCCGTGCGGGCGACGCTGCCCGCCGAGTTTCTTGAGCTCGTCGCCGCGGAGCAAACCGGGCAGGTGCCGGCGGACCTCCAGACGCTGAAAAGCGATGGCGGACACGACCCGTGGCACTCGTTCCCGCTCCGCGACACCGGCACGTCCTTTAAGGCCGAGTTGCGCGCGATGGGCGACGCCCACCGCGAGCTGCTCGGCAGCCTCACGTACGCACAGGTCCTGCACGAGGCGTATCCCGGGGCCGTGTGCTACTACCAGGGCCGTCCCTACCGCGTCCGGCAGGTGTCGTTGGACCGACGGCAGGTGGTCGTAGGCCACGAGAAGGGGTACGTGACCCGGCCGCTGCTGGTGCCGCCGATGATTTATCCCAACACGGCCGCCGGGTGGCTGGGCGGCATGACCCACGGTGGGCTGGTCGCGGGCGAGGTGGACATGCAGGTCACGGAATCGGTCCAGGGATGGGTCGAGTTCCGCGGGCGCGGCCGCACCGAGCACCGCTACCCCTCCGAGTATTGGCACCGCGACGCGCTGCGGCGCAACTTTTTCACCACCGGCGTGTGTCTCTGGCACCCGGCCCTGGACGAACGCGAGGCGAAGACCGCACTTTGCCTCGCGGCGGCGCTGCATGAGGCGTTCTTAGCGGAGGTGCCGACCGACACGGGCGACGTGTCGGCCGGCACGGGCGTCATGCGAGACCTGCGGCCTCCCGTGACCAGCACCCGGTTTATCACCATCTACGACAACACCTACGGCAGCCTTCGGCTGACGGCGCGCCTGTTCCAGCCGGACGTGCTGGGCCGCTGCCTCACGGCGGCGCAGATCATCCTGGCCAATGGCCTGGAAGAAAGGGACGCGGACGATGACATACGCGAGGCGGCCGGCGTGTACGGCTACCCGACCGAAGTGCTCCGGCGGGCCGCCGACGTGCTGGGCCAGCTCGTGACCGAGTGGGGCCGGCCCGGCCGGGCCATCCACGAAGGCGACGCCGTAGCGCCTCTCCCCGCCACCAACCGTCCCCTCGTGATCCGGCCGGGTGACACGGGCATCCTCATGATCAGGGCTTTAACAGTTCCTCTTGACTTTATCTAACCGTATTCTTCCCCGCCGGAGTAAGCCAGCTACCGGACTGCGTGACCGGCCAAGGGGCAACCACCCTGGGAAATCCGCCTTGCCTCGCAAGGAGTACCAGCGTGGGTGCCC
>JAJZWS010000110.1 GCA_021846565.1 Bacillota bacterium | reverse complement strand
TTCCATCACAACTTCCATCACAACGACGGCGATGTGGCGTATGGCCACCGTAAGCCCCGGACTCAGTGTATGCGGCAACTCCCGGGACGGTTAGGCGGGCGTGAAGCGGCGCGGCACCAGGCTCGCGAGGATAGCGAAGAACGCGGCCGGCACCAGCAGCAGGTCGGCGCCAAACAGCGGCACGAAAAACAGGAGGACGACGACGCCCCACAGCGCGGGCCCGGCCTTGGTGCGCCGCAATACAAACGGCAGCAGGCCAAAAGCGACGCCTGCGACAATTAAGCCGGCAGTCCCCCACAGCGGCACCTGGGTCGCGATCGTGGTGACGTCGGTGCACCGGTTGCCGACGCTGGTGCAGCCGGTGGGCAGAAACCAGTACACCGCGCCCACCAGCACGGCCCAGCTGGACGCCACCAGCGCCATCCATTCGCGAGGCCCATGCAGGCGACGATGACGAGAGCCCGGGTCCCGGGAGGCAGGGACCAAGGGGCGCGGTCCGTCACGCGGTGTTTTCGATGGGGGCATGATGCGCTCCCTTCCCGGTGGGGCTTGGCCTCAACTATCTGCCGCGCGGCGCCCCGTCGCCTGCGACACTTGGGTCAGCGCCGAGACGGCGCCCGCCACCCCCGCTAGGTCCGACGGGATGAGAATGGTCGTGGCTGACCCCTGGGCCATCTGGGCCAACGCCTCAAAGGCCTTAAGAGTCAGCACGGTGGCGTCGGCGCTGGCGTCTTTCAGCAGGGAGAGTCCCCGCGCCTCGGCCGTCCGCACGGTGACCACCGCCTGGGCCTGCCCCTCGGCCTGGAGGATCGCGCGCTGGCGCTCCGCCTCGGCGCGCGTGACCGTGGCCGTGCGGTACCCTTCCGCCTCCAGGATCTGGGCCTGCTTTTGGGCTTCGGCGAGCGTGATGGCGGCGCGCTTGTCACGCTCAGCGCGCATCTGCTTCTCCATGGCCTCTTTGATTTCCCGCGGCGGGTCAATCTGCTTGATTTCGATGCGATGCACCTTCACGCCCCAGGCGTTGGTCTCGCGGTCCAGCTTCTCCTGCAAATGCGCGTTGATCCCGTCGCGGTTGGACAGCGTCTCGTCGAGGTTCATGTCGCCGATGATTGACCTGAGGGTGGTTTGCACCAGGTTCTCAATCGCGCCGGCAAAGTTATTGACGGAGTAGACCGCGGTTTCGGGATCCATCACCTGAAAGTACAGGACGTTGTCCACTGCGATTGTGACGTTGTCCTTGGTGATCACGGGCTGAGGCGGGATGGTGATAAACTGCTCGCGCAGGTCGACGCGCCGCCGAATCGTGTCCATGAACGGCAGCATCGTGTTCAGCCCGCTGCGGGCCACCCGGTGAAACCGCCCGAGTCGCTCCACCACGGCCACTTCGGCCTGGTGAACGATCAGGAGGGTGCGCCGGACCAGATACGCGAAAAACAGCACCGCCGCGATGAGGACCAAGGTTGCCAGCATGATGATTGTCTCCTGTCTTTGCGCCTTCGGACCAGACGGGACCAGCATCGGAAACCGGCAAGTCAGCGCGAGACCGGTTCGTCTTGGGGGTGCACCAGCAGGCGCACGCCTTCTACCCCTAAAACCTCCACCTGCGTCCCCGCCGGGATGGGGCGGTCGGCAAACGAGCGTACGGTCCACCGCCGCCCGTCGACAATGGCTTGGCCAGAAAAATCATCCTGGCCCGATACGTCACGCGTGACCATTCCGACGCGCCCTACCAGCCGGTCCGGCGGATCGCGCCGCGGGGGCGGCATCAGGCGGCGGAGCGCCACGGGGCGCACGGTCAGTAGCAACGCCACCCCTAGTACCAGGAAGACGGGCGTTGACAGGGGCGAGGTGCCCAGTACGGCCGCCACCAGCGCGCCGATGCCAAACCACAGCACGTACAGGTCGCCGCGGGACATTTCCACCGCGAAGGCGGCCAGAGCGACCAGCACCCAGATCCAACCCGGCATAGCGTCCCCTCCAACCGACTGGCGCCTCGGGCGCGCCGCAGACGTCGAAAACATGCTAAGGTGGCCGAGACCCCGGCGATTGCCGGCGCCCGCAGCGTGGCCCGATGCCGACGCTTCGGTCCCCCAACCCCGACAGGGTGCAACGCCGCCGGCCTGTCATGCGTTGTCTCCCTACATAAGGAGATGACGCCGGCCGCGCCGGTTTGGTTGCGGGGGCCCCCGCCCGCGGGGTCGCTCACCCTGGATGCCGATTCAGAATACACCCGCGCACGGCTGGATGCTCGCTTGTGGCCCACGGCGTCCGCATCTGGGGAGATGGCGCGCAAAGGGGATCATACACGTATGGCGCCCGCCGTCTGGTTGGTGTTGGGCATCGTGGTGCTGGGCGCGCTGAACTTGAGCGGGCGCCTGCCGGTGGAAGTTGCGGCACTGGCAGTCCTTATGGCGCTGGTGGCGCTCGGAGTGGTGCCCGTGGGCCAGGCGCTAGTTGGCTTCGGCAACCCGTCCGTGTGGCTCGTGGTCGGCATGATGATCGTGGCGGAGGGCATTCGGCGGTCGGGGCTCATGACGCGGGTGGCGGACACGCTCTCCCGGCTGGCGGCGGGTTCGTCGCAGCGCCTGAACGTGGGCGTGGTAGCGCTCGGAACGGTGGCCGGCAGCTTGCTGGAGTCGACGGCGGCCGTGGTCGGTACTCTGCCGGTTGTCGCCACGGCGGCCCGGCGCCTCGGCCGCCGCCCGGAGGGACAGTACGTGGTGCTGGCCCTGGGGGCCATGGCGGGCGGCCTGGTGACGCTCACGGGCACATCCGGCAACGTCGTGGCCAACGCCGCGCTGATCGGTCTGGGGCGGCCCGGGCTGACCTTCTTTGCGTTGCTGCCGCTCGGCGTGACGTTTTTTGGGGTGGCCCTCGTCTACGTGGTGGTCATGGGGCGGCAGCTGGATCAACTCGGTGGCAACGACGCCATGAACCTGAAGGCGTACACGGGCGAGGTCGTTGTCCCCGAGACCTCGCCGCTGGTGGGTCAGCGGCTCATGGATCTGCGGGTGTTTCGCCAGGTGGGAGTTACGGTTCTGCAGATTTTTCGGCGCGGGCAGCGGGCGTTTGCGCCCGGCCCCGACGACTGCCTCATGGCGGGGGACCGGTTGCTGGTGGTGGCGCCGGCGACGGAGCATGCACGCTGGCGTGACATTGGGGGGCTCCTGCCGGGGGAAGGGGAGGAGGCGGCGGCCCTCACGCAGTCTCTGGCCCAGGGGGCCTCCGAGGTGATGATCCCTCCGGGCTCCCCATGGGTGGGGCGGACGCCGGTGGCGCTCAAACTGCGGCAGGACGGCATCTCCCTGATGGCTCTGTGGCGTCCCGGCGAGGCGGCGCGCCGGCGTCTGGCCATCACGGTGCTGAAAGCCGGGGACCTGCTGCTGGTGCAGGCCGATGACGACATCTTGGAGCGGTTGCAGCGCTCGCAGACCGTAGTGCGCGTGGTATCGGACGAACCAGTGGTGGTGCCTTCGTCACGGCCGATTCGCGCGCTGGTGCCGCTGGCGCTTTTTTTGGTGCTGGCCATTGCCGGCGTGGCCAACCTCGGTGTGGACGCGCTGGCGGCCGCTGCGCTGGCGCTGATCCTGACCGGCATGGCTCCCTCCGAAGCGTATATGGCCGTGGAGTGGCGAGTGCCCATCCTGTTGGGGGCTGTGCTGCCGATGGCGGCGGCGGTTTCCACCACCGGCGTCGCGGCCAACGTGTCGCGCGTCATCGTGTCGCTCACCGCCGGGCATCCTCTGGCGACGGTGATTGCGGTGTATCTGTTGGCCGCCCTGCTGACCCAGGTCCTGTCCAACATTGCCGTGGCGGCCCTGATGACGCCCCTGGTGGTGGCCGTGGGCGCCGGGTTGCATTTCAGCCTGGTCGGCATCGATGGGCTGGTGGCGACCATGCTGGCGGCCCTCATGATGACGCCCATGTCGGGTACCGCCAACAAGCCCGCCCTCCTGGTGATGGCGCGGGGCAGCTTCCGACACCGCGACTACCTGCGCGTGGGGCTCATCCCCAGCATCGCGGGCGCCGTCGCGACCGTGGTGGTCGTGATGGCGGTGTGGCGGCCATGACCACGCCGGGGAGCCTGGGCCAGGTGGAGCACTACGTCGCCCAGACCGCCGCCGTGCTCCCGGAGCAGCTCGTGGGGCCGGCGGCGGTGCTGCTGCTGGTGGCTGGGGAGCGGACCAACCCCCACGTCTGGTTGATTCAGCGCGCGGCCGGGCTCCGGCACCACGGTGGCCAGATGGCCTTTCCAGGGGGCGGGTACGAGCCCCAAGACCGCACCCTGTGGCAGACGGCGGTTCGGGAGGCGGGCGAAGAGGTGGGTCTCGACCCCGGGGTCGTGCAGCGGGTGGGGCCGCTCACGCCCATTGTGATTGGCGTGAGCGGCTACACCGTGGTGCCGTGGGTGGGCGTGGCCGTCGAGCGGCCGCGCCTCGTTCCCGAGGCCCGTGAGGTGGCGGCGCTTCACTGGGTCACCGTCACGGACCTCGCCCGGTCGGCTGAGACCGTGTCGCGCGCCCGGTGGAACGGACCGGACGGCCACTGGCCAGAGTTTCACCTGCCCGTCGGTCGCGTGTGGGGCGCCACGGCGTTTATGCTGGACGAGTTCTTGCATGCCTGGTCGGGCGGGTGTCCCGAGACGTGGCGGTATCGGGCGCTGATGCAAGCCAACCACTGAACCTCTCCCACGGATAAATCCGTGGGGTTCTAACCTCCTATACCGTCACACGTTCAGCGGCTCTCGCGCCCGCTTGCACGGGAGCTACACCATCCGCTGCGTGATGCGCGGGCAGGAAGTCTTGCTCGGACGACCCACTCTGACTCGAACCGCTAGGAGAGCGGCCAAAGGAGGACGGCACCGGCCGCCCACTCGCAGGTTGGTTTGTTGTCGCCTGTTCCCAAGCCGTCCGCAGGAGCGGTTCCGCACCTGGCCACGACGCACGCGCCGCAGCGATTGGGAGGGCCTCGTCCTCGACAAAGCGCGCCAGGTAGGCGCTGAACAGATCGCGTTGCATGGTGACGGCGCCGTGGGGACACGTATGCACGCGTTCCGCGAGGCGCTTGGGGTGCTTCTCGCCACACAGGCACCGCTGGGACAGGGCGGTGGTCCGCGTGCTGAACTCGATGACCCGCCCGCCAGCACTTTCAGCCTTGCGGGTCAGGATCGTCAAGAACTGCTTCGGTGCCCGGATCCCAATGGATCGGCCAAACAGTTTCTGCCACGCACGGTAGCTGAGCCGTTCGGTCTTGAAGAGGATGCCGCACCTCAGCAACTGGTTCGTCAGCCGCCCATGCAGCCCCTGGCGATGGGCGGCTTCCCGTCGGGCCCCTTCCGCGAGGCGGAGGGCCGTCTGGTCTTGGCGCCGACTCGTTTTCGTGGGGTGTTTCCCACGGATCGCCCGGCCCTGGTCGTCATAACACGCGGGATTGTTGGCCCGGCGCTGGCGGTCCCAATGCCGCTGGAGTCGGCGAATCATCGCATGGTCGCGTACGACCTCGGCCGCGAACAACTCTAGGCGCGCTGTGGTCTCGCCCACGACCGCAATGGTCGACGGTCCGATGTCCAACCCCTGCACCTCCGTG
>JAJZWS010000005.1 GCA_021846565.1 Bacillota bacterium | reverse complement strand
CCGCGACCAGGCGAGGTGCCCACGGCGCTCCGGGTCACACTCTTACGCGGCCTCGCAAGACCACAGAGATACCGACCTCCTCACGGGAGCGCCGCTCCTCCTTCGCCATCGACGGCCCGGAGCCCTGGTTTTCATGGGGCGGGGTGCAGCTCAGCCGCATGGGGAACTCTTGCGGAAAAAGCCCGGGTGACTCCAACGCCGCCCGGGGGTACCTCGTGCACCCGGCGAATCACCGCCCCCAGCGCGCGCAGGGTTGCGGGGCGTGCGGCGTCAGGCAGGCCCGCACGACCGCATGCCGAAGACGCGCGTCATGACCGTGTAC
The DNA here is from genome assembly GCA_021846565.1 of Bacillota bacterium. GTDB lineage: Bacteria > Bacillota > Sulfobacillia > Sulfobacillales > JAIMBI01 > JAJZWV01. The sequence goes on along the minus strand of JAJZWS010000005.1, from coordinate 86,604 downwards.
TCGACGTCATCGTTGTCATGGCCGTGGCTCAGCACGCGCGGCACCGGGAAGCTCGGGGCCACCCTGGCGATGTGCTCCAAAAACGGCGACGTCTGTAGGCAGGCTGGTCCAGGTGCGCAACTGCTGCGGCCGCTGGACCTTTAACACCACATCGCCTACCGGGGCGTCCACCAGGTAGGTGCGCGCCTCGCCGCCTGACTCGTCCACGAACGCCACGCGGTCGGCCCCGGGGACCCCGGGCTGAAAGTATTCACGGACAATCACAGCCATCCCCCTCTTGGGTCACAAACTCTGGGGTCACACAGTTGAGCTGCGAAGGTGACATGCGCGGCCGGCAGTCGCCCCAACGGGGCCTTAGCCGACGCGCACCAGGGTGGCCTCGCCTTGCCCGCCCCCGCTGCAAATTGCAGCCAGCCCATAGCCCCCGCCGCGGTGCGTCAGCTCCTGAATCAGGGTCATGAGGATGCGGGCGCCCGATGCCCCGATGGGGTGTCCCAGCGCCACCGCGCCCCCGTTGACGTTGACCCGCTCGGGGTCCACGCCCAAGAGCTGGATGCTGGTCAGCGTCACGGCGGCGAACGCTTCGTTGATTTCCAGGAGCGCCAGATCGTCCACCGACCGGCCGGCCTTTTTGAGGGCCGCTTGGCCCGCGAGCGCGGGCACCGTGTGCAGGTACGGCGGCGCCTGTGAGACCTGTCCCTGGCTCACCACCGTCGCCAGAATCGGCAGCTCCCGGCGCACGGCTTCGGCGCGGCTCATCAGGACAAGGGCGGCGGCCCCGTCGTTGAGACCCGGCGCATTGCCAGCGGTCACCGTGCCGTCGGAAACAAACACGGGCTTCAGCTGGGCCAGCTTCTCGGGCGACGTGTCGCGACGCGGTCCCTCATCGTGCTCCACGACGCGCGCGCCCTTTTTCTCGGGCACCGTGAACGGGGCAATCTCCTCCGCGAAGCGACCGCTGTCGGTGGCAGCCACGCTGCGCACATGGCTCCGGTAGGCCCAGTCGTCCTGCGCCTCGCGGCCGATGCCGTACTCCGCCGCCACCTGGCTGCCGTAGACGCCCATGTGGCAGCTGCCGAAGCTGCACCAAAGGCCATCGTGCACGACGGCATCCACCAAAGGCGCGTCTCCCATCCGCAGTCCCCACCGCGCGCCCCGCACCAGGTAGGGGGCCTGCGACATGCTTTCCATGCCGCCAGCCACCACCACGGCGGACTCGCCCAGTCGAATGGCCATGTCCGCCAGGTTGACGGCGCGCAGGCTGGACGCACAAACTTTGTTAATCGTATCCGAAGGCACCGTGTCGGGCAGACCGGCGGCCATCGTGGCCTGGCGGGACGGAATCTGCCCGGCTCCGGCCTGCACCACCTGGCCCATGTACACGTAGTCCACCTCGCCCGCCGCCACCCGCGACCGGTCCAAGGCGTGTCGAATCACATGCGCACCCAGTTCGGTCGCTGGGATGGTTTTGAGTCCGCCGCCAAATGTGCCGAACGGGGTGCGGCTGTACCCCACCACCACGGTGTCCGTCGCCGCTCCGCCTGCCTCTGTCATGACCTTGCCCCCTGCTTACGTGAGTATGGGCAGGCGCTCACCGCCCCGCACGTGGGCGCCCAGCCCGCGGAGCTTGTCACCCAGCCCCACGTAACCCCGCTCCACATGTTCCAGGCCGCCCAATTCGGTCGTGCCCTCGGCAGCCAGCCCCGCCAGCACCAGCGCCATACCGCCGCGCAGGTCCTGGGCTTCCACCGGCGCGCCGGTGAGGGCATCGGTGCCCCGGACAATCGCGGTGTCGCGGTCGACTTTCACGCTGGCGCCCATCCGGGCCAAATCGTGCGTGTAGGCGAACCGATTGTCAAACACCGTCTCCTGCACCACCGACACCCCGTCGGCCACGGCCATGAGCGCCACCATCGGCGGGTGCAGGTCGGTCGGAAAGCCCGGATGCGGCATCGTCTCAATGTCGACGGACACCGGACGGCGCGACGCTCGGAGCGTCACGCTGTCATCCGTCTCGGCGATTTCAGCCCCCGTCTGTTCCAGTTTCAGCAACACCGTGCGAAAGTGTTCCGGAATTACGTGGGTCACCTGCACCTCGCCGCGCGTGATGGCGCCTCCGATGAGATAGGTGCACGCCTCAATCCGATCCGGAATGATTTCATGCCGCACGCCGTGCAGGGAGGGGACTCCCTCAATGCGCACAAAGTTGGTGCCCGCCCCCCGCACTCGGCCTCCCATGGCATTTAAGAAATTCGCGAGGTCCACAATCTCCGGCTCCATCGCCGCGTTTTCCAAAATCGTGGTGCCATCCGCCAGCGAACCCGCGATCATGAGGTTGACCGTCGTACCCACTGAGGCCCGCTCCACATAGATCCGCGAGCCGGTGAGCCGGCTCGCGCGCGCCCGAATGGATCCGTGCTCCAACGCCACGTCGGCCCCCAGCGCCTGAAAGCCCCGAATGTGAAAGTCGACCGGGCGCGACCCGATCTGGCACCCGCCGGGGAACGCCACGTCCGCCTCCCCTACACGCGCCAACAGCGCCCCAACAATATACGTGGACCCGCGCAGCTTGCGCGCCAATTCATACGGCGCCTTAGAACTGCTGAGCGTTCCGGCGGCAATCTCCAGCGTCGTGTCATCCAGCCATCGGACGTCGGCCCCGAGCGCCGATATAATTTCGCACAAGTCCTGCAAGTCACTGCCTGCGTTTACGTTCTCCAACACGACCCGGCCATCGCTGGCCAGAATGGCGGCCGTGATAATGGCAAGCCCACTGTTTTTGGACCCACTGGCGGCCACCGTCCCAGACAGGGGCACGCGCCCTTCAATAAATAATTTTCCCACGTCGGCCCCTCTTCCACTCGTAGCCTCTCACGCCCCATGCCTCCGCCCCATTGCGGGCGTTCTGCGGTCCGTTACGCGTCCCAGCTGTAATTCGGCGCCTCCTTCGTGATCTGCACATCGTGCGGGTGGCTTTCCACCACCCCGGCATGCGTGATGCGTACAAAGCGCGCCCGCTCCGCCAGATCCGCCACTGTTTCGGCCCCGCAGTAACCCATCCCGGCCCTCAGCCCGCCCAACAACTGATAATAAGTGTCCGACAGGGTTCCCCGATACGGCACCCGGCCCTCGATTCCCTCCGGCACCAGCTTGTCGGCGTCTACCTCATCCTGAAAATATCGGTCACGCGACCCCTCTTTCATCGCACCGAGCGACCCCATGCCGCGATAAACCTTGAAGCTGCGCCCCTTGAAAATCTCCATTTCCCCGGGGCTTTCCTCGCACCCGGCAAACAGCGATCCAATCATCACGGTGGACGCGCCCGCCGCCAGCGCCTTCGCCACGTCCCCGGAAAACCGGATGCCCCCGTCCGCAATCACCGGCACGTCATGCGGCCGAGCCGCCCGGTACGCGTCCCACACCGCCGTGATCTGGGGAACGCCCACACCCGCCACCACGCGCGTGGTACAGATCGAACCCGGGCCCACCCCCACTTTGACCGCGTCGACGCCCGCCTCGATCAACGCCAGCGCCCCGTCATAGGTGGCAACGTTTCCGCCCACGATCGAGACATCCGGAAACTGATTTTTCAGGTGGCGGACCTGGCGCAGCACCCCGTCCGAATGACCGTGCGCCGTGTCCACCACCAACACATCCACCCGAGCGGCCGCCAGCGCCTCCGCCCGCTCCACATGCGCCGGCCCCACGCCCACCGCCGCCGCCACCAACAGGCGTCCCCCGGCATCCTTGCTCGCTTGTGGAAATTTGCGCGCCTTTTCGATGTCCTTGATGGTGATGAGTCCGGAGAGCCGCCCGTGATCATCGACGAGGGGAAGCTTTTCAATTTTGTGTTGGCCCAAAATGGCTTTGGCCTGCTCCAGCGTGGTGCCCACCGGCGCCGTGACGAGGCGCTCTTTGGTCATCACCTCGGCGATGGGGCGATCGTAGCGCGTTTCAAACCGCAGGTCCCGGTTGGTCAGGATGCCGACCAGATAGCCGCCCTCAGACACGATGGGCACGCCCGAGATCCGATAGTGCGCCATCATGTCCAACGCCTCGCGCACCGACGACTCTGGCTGCAGAAAGAACGGATCGACAATCACGCCGTGCTCAGACCGCTTCACTTTGTCCACCTCGGCCGCCTGGCGGGCCGGAGGCAAATTTTTGTGGATCACCCCGATGCCGCCCTCGCGCGCCACGGCAATCGCCATGCGAGCCTCGGTCACGGTGTCCATCGGGGACGACACGATGGGAGCGTTCAGCTGGATGGTCCGCGTAAAGCGCGTGGCCACGCTCACATCGCGCGGCACGCGGTGCGAGTGGCCCGGGGTCAACAGCACATCATCAAACGTCAGGGCTTGGGCGCCAAATTTTTCGTCACCGGTCACTCACGGCAACCTCCTTCTATTCCAAAAGGGGGGCCGCTGTCGTCGGCCCCCCAAGCCGCCCGCGCACCGCCTCGGGCGATTAGATCTACAGTATCATACCAATCGGGCTTGGCCACACGGCGGGAATCTACAAATGGCAGCCGGTGGCCCACGATGTGGCGCGTGCGTTCTTCAGCGTCCCTCGCCCGCGGCTGGTGTAGAGCCTTCGTCCGCCCACGCCGCCGCCAACCGGCTGGCCACCTGCCACACATCACCCGCCCCCAGGGTCGCCACCACATCGCCCGGTCGAGCCGATGCCACCGCCCACGCCACGGCCGCCTCGAGCGTCGCCACGTAGCTGATGCGACGCTCGGGGTGCGCCGCCGCCGCGGCCGCTGCCAGACGCTCCCCCGTGAATTCGGGACGCGGCCGTTCCCCCGGCGGCGCATAGACCGGCAAAATGGCGACGTCGTCGGCATGACCCAGCGCCGTCAGCATCTCCGGCCACAGCAGTGCCGTGCGCGCATAGCGGTGCGGCTGGAGGATGGCCAGCACGCGTCCCGCCACGGAGTGGCGAGCGGTGGTCAGAACCGCCGCCACCTCGGTGGGATGCACCGCGTAGTCGTCCACCAGCAAAATCCCCCGGGCCCGGGAACGGACGTCAAAGCGACGCCGCACCCCGGAGAACTGGGCCAGCGCGGCCGCCGCCGTGGAGGGCGCGACGCCGTAGTGCTGTGCGAGCGCGAAAGCGGCCAGGGCGTTCAGGACATTGTGGCGCCCGGGGACCCGCAGCGCCACGGTGGCTAGGCGCTGTCCGCCGCCGATGACGCTGAAGCGCGATTCCATCGCGGCCAAGTCAAGATCGTCGGCCGCAAAGTCCAGCCGCCGGCCGGGCTGGGCCCAGCCAAACGACAACTGCGCCGCCGGCACGGTGGGCATCATGCGGGCCAGGACGGGGTCGTCCGCGCCCCATACCACCACGCCGGGCCCGTCGGCCGCGACACGGCCGGCGAAGTCGGCGACCGACGCTTGGACGTTGTCAAACGACCCCGCGTAGTGCTCCAAGTGCTCCGGCTCCAAATTCGTCAGCACCAAAGATTCCGGCTGGTAGTGGCGAAAGGACCCGTCGCTTTCATCGGCTTCCGCGACCAGAAACGCGCCATCCCCCAGCTCCACGTTGCCGCCGGCGAGTGTGGGCACGTCACCCCCCACCAGCACGGTTGGGCTTTCGTGCGCCGCCTTCCAGATGGCGGCCACCATGGCCGTCGTGGTGGTTTTGCCGTGCGTACCCGTCACCAGCAGCGCGCGCCGCCCGGCCATCACCCAGGCCAGCATCTCCGCGCGGTGCCAGAGTCGGAGTCCGCGCGCCGCCGCCACCCGGCGCTCCGGGTTGTCCGCCGGCACATCGGTGCTGTACACGACGGTGTCCGCCGCCCCGACATTGTCCACACGATGCCCGATCTGCACGGCAATGCCATGGGCCGACAGGCGTTCGGATCGCGCGGAGCGCCGCGCGTCCGACCCCGTCACCACCAGTCCCCGTGCCTGCGCGGCCACCGCCAGGGCGCTCATGGACACCCCACCGACCCCGATGAAATGCACGTGCTGCACCGGCCCGCCCCGCGGCGACGGCAGGAGTTCCTCCCGCTCCCGGCTCGGCGGGGCGTCGTTTCGGTCGGTGCCATCGCTGGCGTTTGTACTTGCCACGTCGTCACTCGCTTCCGTCCCAAGTCTGACCGCCATCAGACGGTGCCTACAGACGCCAGCCGCTCTCTTTCCACAACGACACATACTGCGGTGCGGATTCACGCAAGCGTTGCAGTTCTTCTTCCCGCAGAGTGCGCACCACGCGGCCGGGCGAACCCATCACCATGCTGAACGGCGGAATCACCCGCCCTTCGGGAATGAGCGTGCCCGCCGCTACCAAACTTTCGCGGCCGATGCGCGCCCCATTCAGCACGATGGCCCCCATGCCGACGAGACAGCCGTCCTCCAACACGGCGCCATGCAAAATCGCCCCGTGCCCCACGGTGACATTCTCCCCCACCTGGGCGGGAATGCCCACGTCGGTATGCACCAGCACCCCATCCTGCAAATTCGAGCCCGCCCCCACCCGCACCGGCGCCTCGTCGCCCCGCAGCACGGCATTGAACCAAATGGACACGTCCCGCGCCAACACCACATCTCCAATGACAAACGCACCCGGTGCCAAAAAACAGGGTCCCTCCAGCACCGGCTCCCGCCCGCGATAGGGCAACAACATGCTATGCCGCCTCCTTGAGTCGGTTCGATGCGCCAAAACACCTGGGTCGTCCAGTCCTTTATCGATGCGGATCCACCGGGCCGGACGCCAACTCCCAGGGTATGCGCGGCGACGCCTCCAGTCCGATGCGCGCCCGGGGTCCGTGAGCCGCCGCGGCCGCCGCCACCATCACCGCATTATCCGTACACAGGGCCACCGGGGGCACGTGCAACCCCACGCCGCGCTCCCGGGCCCAAGCGTCCAGCCGGGCGCGCAGGGCCCGGTTCGCCACGACGCCGCCCGCCGCATACACGTGGCGGGCCGGCGCCGCCTGCCAGGCACGCGTCAGGCGATCGGTGATCTGGGCGGCGACGGCGTCCTGCAGGGCGGCGGCCCAGCGGGCCTGGTCGGCCTCCGCCAGCACAGGCTCGGCGGCGACCGCGCGCTGCAGAGCCGACTTCAACCCAGAAAAACTGAAATCCAGTGTGCCGTCGCCCATGCGTGCCACCGGCAGCGGGGGCCACGGCGGTATTGCCGCCGCCGCCACCCGTTCCACCGCGGGGCCCCCCGGGTACTCGAGGCCCAAGACCCGTGCACCCTTGTCAAACGCCTCGCCCGCGGCATCATCCCGTGTCTCCGCCAGGCGGCGCATGCGCCCCGGGCCCTCCCACCAAAACAAGCCGGTGTGGCCCCCGGACACCAACAGCGCCAGGCTGGGAAACTGCAACGGACCGGCCACGGCATTCGCGTGCAGATGCGCCTCCAGGTGGTTCACGGCCCAGAGTGGCTTGCCCCACGCCAGCGCCAGCGCCTTGGCCGCTGTCAGACCCAGCAGCAGGGACCCCAAGAGACCCGGCCCCTGCGTCACCGCGATGGCGGTGAGCGCAGCGGGGACCACGCCCGCCTCGTCCAGCGCGGCCGCCACCACCAGCGGCAGGGCGCGCACATGCTGCCGCGCGGCCAACTCCGGCACCACCCCGCCATAGCGGCTCTGCAGCGCCGCCGACGACGCCACCTGGGACGCCCGCACGACCCGACCGTCGGCCACCACCGCAGCGGCCGTCTCGTCGCAGGATGTCTCAATGCCCAGGATCAGGGTGTGTTCCGCCGTGCGCGCAGCTGTCCCTGGTGCCGACGACACGGCGGGAGCGTCCAACCCTCGCTGTGACACATACTTTCCTCCTCATCCCCGAAACCTAGCGCCGGGGGATGATCGCGTGACCAGAGCAACCGGACGGCTTGGGGGCATCCTCCTCGCCCTGGTGCTAGTCTTGGCGGCTCCGGGGCTGCTGACCCTCACCCCCCTGGGCTACAGCCACCTGTCGCTGGCCCACCTGGCGGCCTTCGTCCTGGCCACCCTCCTGCTGGTGACACTGGGTCGCGCATGGCGTCGGCATCGGCCTCGCGGGGCCGCCCACGCCGGCCTGTGGGCCGGCGCTGCCACCGGCGCGCTGGGTGCCGTCGGGACCCAGGCGCTGATGCACACCCCCCGCGCCACCGCCGCGTTCGTCGCCAACCTCGCGCCGCGCGGCGTACCCCCTCAAGCCGCCACCACGCTCCTGCACCTGAACCTCGTGGCCGGGGTGGTGCTCACGGCCGTCGGCGGCGCCGCTCTCTATGGCGGGGTGGGCTTTCTGGCCGCCTGGTGGGGCGGCCGCTCGGTCCGCCAGGCTCATTCGGAGGACGGGGCGGCGGGCGCGTCGTGAGCGGTGGCCACCAGCGGGTCACGCCACATGATGAGCGCATCTTCGACGGGATTGGAATAATAACCCCGCCGAATGCCCAACTGCACAAAGCCCAGCTTGGCGTAAAGCTTCTGCGCCACCACGTTCGATCGTGCCACCTCCAGGGTCATGCGCTGTGCCTGCCGTTCGGCCGCTCGCGCGATGAGCCCGTCCATCATGGCTTGCCCAAATCCGTGCCCACGAAACTCCGGCAAGACCGCCACGTTGGTCACATGCGCCTCGTCTAAGATGAGCCACATTCCGCCATAGGCCGCGACACGGCCGCAGAATTCCAACACCAGATAAACCGCAAACGTATTATCCACCAGCTCCGACAGAAAAGATTGTCGGGACCAGGGAGTGGGAAACGAACTGCGCTCGATGACCAGCACGTCATCCAGGTCCGCCAGGTACATCTCCCGGACGAGGATGGCGGGGGACGGGTCCCCCTGATTAGAGACGGCCATGCCCCACGCTCCTTTCTGCCGCACGCGTCGCGGGCCTCAAATATTGCGGGGCCAGTCCCAGCGGGTCAACCGGCGGGGCGGTCCTGCCCAATTGCGCCAGTCCCCCGGCGCGAAACACCGCCGCCGCCGGGACGGGCGTGGCGCCGAGTTGCGCCATCAGGGGGGCCTGGTCGGCCAGGGGCCCGGTGACCAGCACCGGGCCTCCGCCCTCCCACCCTCGGGGCACGTCCCCGAGCCGCCACGCTTGGTCCGCGACCACCGGATCCACGCCGTCCGGCCGACAGCGATAGACCCCAATATAGAGTTCGTCACGTAAAAGCTCGGTCGTGGCCACCACCACCGCGCCGGGCCACCCGGCGGCGGCCGCGTCGGCGGCCAAACTGGATACGCCCACCAAGGGCACGGACCACGCCCAGGCCAGGGTTTTCGCCGCCACCACGCCCACGCGGGTCCCGGTGAAGGAGCCGGGGCCCGTGCCGACCACCAGCCGATCCGGCACCCCGTACGCGTTCACCCAGGCCGCCACCGTAGGCAGGAGCGCCACGTCCGCGGCCTGCGGGGCCCCACTGCCGTGGCGGACTACCACGGTCGACCCCCGCGTCAAACCGAGTGACAGGCCAGACGCCGTATCCAGCGCCAACACCAGCGGTCGCTCCCCCATCACGACCACCCTCCCTCGACCCCGACCTCCCGGACCACGACCAACCGCCCCTCCCCCTCAGGGGACGGCCAGGACAGTTCCACCTCCACCCGGCAGGGCGCGTAGCGGCGCCATGGCTCTCCCCACTCCACCAGCACCACCCCGCCCTTCGGCGGCACCGGCACGTCCAGCTCCTCAGGCGGCGGCGCGGGCGTCAGCCGATAAAGGTCCACGTGATACGCCATGCCGCCTGGCCACGCGTGCGGATGCACTAGGTCAAAGGTTGGCGACTTCACGCGGTCCTGCACCCCGAGCCCGCTAAGCCAGCCCTGGGCGAGGGTGGTCTTGCCCACTCCCAGCGGACCCGACAGCAACACCACGCGCGGCGGGGGGAATTTTTCCGCCAGAGCTGCTCCCAGCGTCCAGAGCGCGGCGGCATCGCGGGGCGCGGCGGACCACACGCCTTTCGAGCTAACGCCGGCCAAAGTGGTCAAACCCCCCCTGCGACGCCGGGTCCCAGGACACACGCTGGCCTCCCCGCACAAGCCGGAGCCCGGGGGTTCGCTCGACCCGCCCCACCACCACCGCCTCGACGTCGATAGCCCAAAGCTCCCGCTGAAGGGTCGGCCACCGCTCGTCCGGCACAGCCGCCAACAGTTCGTAATCTTCTCCACCGGTGAGCGCCCAGTGGAGCGGCGCGTCAGTCGGGGCGCCCACCCGGCGCGCCACCTCGGCCGCCTCGGGCCATACCGGCAGGAGCTCCTGGTCCACGACGGCTCCTAGGCCCATCGGTTGCACTAGGGCGTCCACCTCGGTCCAGAAGCCGTCAGAGATGTCCGTCATGGCATGCGCGCAACCGGCCAGCACGCGGCCGGCGTCCAGTCTGTCCGGCGGGCAGGCGTGTCGGCGCAGCGCGGCCGTCTCCAGCGCGGTGGCTCCCGGCCAGACGGCACCGCCTTCCAAGCAGGCTAGGCCCGCCGCGGACCCACCCAGCGGGCCAGTCACCACCAGCCAGTCCCCCGGCTGGGCACCGGCTCGCAGGATGGGACGCTCCGCCGTGCCCAGGATGGCCATGTCCAACACCACTCCGGCGGGCGAGCCCACGGTGTCCCCGCCCACGACTGGCGCCGCGGCCCCCGCTGCCGCCTCGGCGACCCCGTCCAGCAGGCGCCCCACCCACCCGCGATCCAGCGCCCCGGGCAGGGCGAGCGCCATCAGCAGGGCAAACGGCCGACCACCCATCGCGGCCATGTCGCTGACGTTCACGGCCACCGCCTTGGCACCGATGCGCTCCGGGGGCATCCAGTCGCGGCGAAAGTGGATGCCCTCCACCAGCATGTCCTGCGACGCCAAGATCCGACCACCCGGAGGCACCGGGAGCACGGCGGCATCGTCCCCAATGCCGATGGCCCCGGTCGGCGGTGGCCCCATGCGGCGCCGCACCGCCTCGATCACCCACGCTTCGCCCCCGTCCGCCACTGTGGCCATGTCCCACCTCCGCCGGACCGATTCCCCAACTCCAGTATAGCCCTCGCACCCGACCGCCAAGGCACCGGGCCGCATGACGCGCGCTCTCCATCTTTGTCCGAGTCCCTTCCATTCCTTATCCTTGTTGACGCTTTCCGGACCCTTCCGCATAATTGGTCGCGGCATCCGATGAGAGGAGGACATCTCCTAAATTATGGCACACTGGGGCGAACTGGTTTTTCCTATTGTGGCCGCCCTCGTCGCGCTGGCGTATGGGGGCATTTTGATCCGCTGGATTCTCCGTCTGCCGCCCGGCACCGAGGTGATGCAGCGCATTGCGAAGGCGATTCAAGATGGGGCCTTTGCCTTTCTGAACCGCCAGTACCGGACCATCGGCATGGTTGCCATCGTGCTGTTTTTTGTCATTTGGCTGGTGTTGAATCTGGAGACCGCCATCTTCTTCTTGGTAGGATCTGGGTTGTCCGCCAGTGCCGGATACATCGGGATGAGCGTGTCGGTGCGCGCCAACGTGCGTACGGCCGAGGCGGCCAGCGACGGCTTGGCCTCCGCCCTAAAGGTGGCCGTCCGAGGCGGGGCCGTGACCGGCCTGTTCGTGGTGGGGTTGGGCCTGTTGGGCCTGTCCGTGTCCGCCGGCTTCGCGTCCGCCCCCGCGGACCTGTTGGGCTTTGGCTTCGGTGCCAGCCTGATATCGGTGTTTGCTCGGCTGGGCGGCGGCATTTACACGAAGGCCGCCGACGTGGGGGCTGACCTGGTGGGCAAGGTCGAGGCCGGCATTCCCGAAGACGACCCGCGCAACCCCGCGGTAATTGCGGACAACGTCGGCGACAACGTTGGCGATGACGCGGGCATGGCCGCCGACCTGTTTGAAACCTACGCCGTGACCGCAGTGGCGGCCATGGTGCTGGGGTACCTGACGCACCCCTCCATGAGCGTGATTCTATACCCCTTGTACATCGGTGGCGTCGCGATCGTGGCCTCCATCATCGGGGTATTGGCTCTCCGAAAGCCCAAAGGCACGGCCATCATGAGCACGCTCTACACCAGTATGTGGGTGACCGTGGTCATCTCGGCCATCGGGTTCTGGCTGGTGTCGCAGGACATCATCGGCGGGTCCAACTGGCGCTATCTGTTTGGGGCGGCGCTGGTGGGGTTGGCGGTGACCGTCCTCATCATGTACATCACCGACTTCTTCACGTCCTCGAGCTTTGGGCCCGTTCGGCGCATCGCCGCCGCGTCCCAGACCGGACACGCCACCAACATTATCACCGGCCTGGCGGTGGGGATGAAAGCCACGTCGCTGCCGGTGCTAGTCATCGTGGCGGGCATTATCGGGTCGTACATTCTGGGCACGCACTTCGGGCTCGGCCTTTACGGCGTAGGTGTGGCGGCCATGGGGATGCTGTCCATGACGGGCATCATCATCACCATTGACGCGTTCGGGCCCATCACCGACAACGCCGGCGGCATCGCGGAGATGTCGGGGATGGATGAGAAAGTGCGCGCCATCACGGACCCGCTGGACGCGGTGGGCAACACCACCAAAGCCGTCACCAAGGGCTACGCCATTGGGTCGGCCGGCTTGGCCGCCATCGTGTTGTTTGCCGCCTTCACGCAGGAGCTGTCTGTCCGAAACCATCTACACCTCACGTTCAGTCTCGAAAACCCGCTGGTGCTGGTCGGACTGTTCCTCGGCGGCATCCTGCCGTTTCTGTTTGGCGCCCTGGCCATGGAGGCCGTCGGCCGCGCCGCCATGGCGGTCGTGGAGGAAGTTCGGCGGCAGTTCCGGGAGATCAAGGGCCTGATGGAAGGCACCGCGGTCCCGGACTATGCCCGATCGGTGGACATCGTCACCCGGGCCGCCTTGAAAGAGATGGTGCTCCCGGGCCTCATCCCGGTGCTGGCGCCCATCATCGTGGCGCTGCTGCTGGGACCGCTGGCGCTCGGCGGCCTGTTGGTGGGGGTCATTGTCACCGGCCTATTCCTGGGCGTCCAGATGACCGCCGGCGGCGGCGCCTGGGACAACGCCAAGAAGTACATCGAAGAGGGCCACTACGGCGGAAAGGGTACGGAGGCGCATGCGGCGGCCGTGACCGGCGACACCGTCGGCGATCCGTACAAAGACACCGCCGGGCCGGCCATCAACCCCATGATCAAGGTGGTCAACATCGTGGCGCTGCTGATTGGCCCGGTGTTTGCGCTCCATTACTTGATCCACTTCTAAGGGCCCGGCGTCATCGGAAGCGGCGGGCCGATAAGATCGGCCCGCCGTTTTCACGCACTCTGCCGCTTCATGCAGTACAATTGACAGCACGGAGACCCGACAACTGTACGACAACGAGGCACAACGGGAGGGGGACCGACTCGTGGCGAAACATCCAACGGATGCATGGACAGCTCAAAGTGAACTCAGGCAAATCACGACCACGGTGCGCGGGGTGCCGATGACGCACCTGGAGGCGGGCACGGGGTACCCATTGGTGCTGCTTCACGGGGGCGGTGGCACCGGCAAGGCGTTCTGGTACCAGCTCGAAGGCTTGTCCAGCCAATTCCGGGTGCTAGCGCCAGACCTGCCGGGCCATGGCGGTTCCGCGTGGATGGCGGGTGTCGAGACGGTGGACGATCTCGGCCCAGTACTGCTGGACTGGATGGCAGGCGTGGGACTGGAGCGGGCAGTGCTAGGCGGCAACTCCATGGGCGGACGGGTGGCCACGGCCGCTGCCATCCGCTGTCCGGACCGTCTGTCCCATCTGGTCTTGTTGGACGCCGTGGCGGTCCTCATCGAAGGGCTGGCCCCCAAGAACCCGCTCGACATTCCTCCCGACCGCTACCTGATGGAGTTGGTGCACGACCCCGACCACTACCGGCGAACGACGCCCTACCGGACCATGGAAGACGCCGAGGCCTTGAACCGGGGCCGGGACGCCTTCCGACGGTACATGAGCGCCTCGCCCATGGGACCGGACCGCACCGAAGTGCTGCCGCGGCTCACCATGCCGATTCTCCTCATCTGGGGCCGGCACGACCAGATTGTCCCCGTCGAATACGGCCGCGTGCTGGCGGCGCGCGTCCCCACCGCAGAGCTAACGGTGATCGAGAACGCGGGCCATCTGCCGCATATCGAAACGCCGGGAATTGTCAACCATCTCCTGCTCGACTTCCTGGAGCGCCACCCCACTCCGGCGTGAGGCGCCGTCACCCCTGACGCGGCACCAAACTGCGCAGCAGCGCCGGCCACGCCGCGGCCCAGGGCGGCAGGGCATCCCCGGCCCGAATCACGAGCGCCAGCGGCCGTCGGGGCCACACGAGCCCCGAGACGGCCACGGGTGCCACCTCGGCCGCGGCCCGTCGGTTCACCAGCGAGAACGGCAGCACTGCCGGGCCCACCCCCGCCTCCACCAGCGCCAGCGCAGCCTCCAGGTGGTCCACCCGAACGGCGGTGGGCCAGTGGATCCCCAGGTCGCGCTGCGCCGCGGCGACAAACTGCCCGAACCCGGTGTCACGCGACACGTCAACAAACGGCACCCGATCCAGTTGTTCCGGCAGCGGGGCCTCTCGTAGCCAGGGATGCCCGACGGGCGCCACCAACACCACGGGATCGGCGCCCACCACAAAGGCCCGCACTCCCGGCCGCGCCTCGGTGGCTCGCACCAAGCCCACGCGCACCCGACCGTCTTCCACCCAGCGGGCCACTTCTCGGGACCGTCCGGTGGCCACTTCTACCATCTGATCGGCATGGGCGTGGGCCAGCGCCGCTAAGAGCGGCGGCAGCCAGGTGGTGGCCATGAGCCAGGCCGAGCCCACCCGGATGACCGGGTGCTCGCCGCGTACGGACGCGGCCGCCGCTTCCGCCGCGTCCAGCGCGCGCCGCGCCTCGGCCACAAAGCGCGTGCCCGGACCTGTCAGCTCCATGCCGGCTGGCGTCCGATGAAACAGCGGCACGCCCAGGCGCCCCTCCAACTGAGCCAGCCGATGACTGGCCGCCGATACGGAGAGCCCCACATGCCGGGCGGCCGCCCCCAAGTGCCGACTGTCTGCCAACGCCGTCGCCAGCACCATGTCTTTCAGGTCGAGATCCGGGAGCTTCAGAACCTCCACCCCCCTTCGGTGTGTTGCAATCTATGCAACCACACTTGCATGCCCGACGCCAATGGTCGGCGGCGTTGCCTTATAGTGGAGCGGCGGAAAGCGATCTGGCATACGAAACGGAGGCTGACGCCGCATGAGCACGAACGGGACCGGACGGGATGTGCAACGGTACTTTGGGCAGCATGCCCGCGACTATGCGACCAGTGAACGCCATGCCCGTGGAGCCGACTTGGCGCGCCTCCTGGACGCCCTCGACCTGGCACCGGGCCAGCAGGCCCTCGACCTCGCGACGGGTCCTGGCCACGTCGCGTTTCAGCTGGCGAATCGCGGGCTCACGGTGACGGCGGCCGACCTCACCCCGGAAATGCTGGCCGTGGCCCGGGCGGCCGAGCAGGAGCGCGCGCTGCCGCATCCCATCACCTGGCTCCAAGCCGATGCCGCGCGATTGCCGTGCGAGGCCGGCCAGTTTGACGCGGTCGTCTGCCGGCGGGCCGCGCACCACTTTCCGGACCTCCCACAGGTACTGCGCGAAAGCCGACGCGTGCTGAAGCCCGGCGGGCGGTTGGGCATCTCCGACCTGAGCGCGCCGGCCGCCAGCATGGACGCGCTCAACGAGATAGAGCGTCTCCGAGACCGATCGCATGTGGCCGCCCAGACGGTGGACCAATGGGTGGGCCATCTGCTGAGCGCGGACTTGCGCCTGCAGTGGATGGAGCTGACCGTGGAACCGATGACCCGCGAAGAGTGGCTCGCCCCCGTCACCCCCAACTCTTCAGAGGGGCAGGCCGCCTTCCAGCAGATGGACCGGTGGCCCGATGCCGTTCGTCACGCGCTGTTCCCCGAGGACACGTTTTTGAAGTACCGGGTCTTGCTGGTGGCGGTCCGACCCTGAGTTCGTCCGGGGGCGAGCGCGGCCGCGTCGCCTCCGGTGGTGGTTGCTGCATCTCGCCGTCATATCCTGTAGCAGCTCACCCCTCGCATCAGAAGGGGAGGGTTCCCTGGTTGCCGCGCCTCTGCATGCGGATCGCCCACACCGTCGAAGGGGGTTGGGAAAGGGCAGCCCCCGAACATGAGCCACGCGTATGCCTGACCCCTGGCACTCGCAGGCCAAGATTCCCTATAGAGTCCACATCCGATTGACACGGAGTTCTGTCGTGCTAAACTTTTCGGAGACGCGATATGGAGGCTGAGCGGCGATGGAATCCGCCGCGGACAATCGTCCAAAATTACCGCACAGCGGTTAATGACTCCTGGCAGTACTAAAGCTGCTGGGGTCATTTTGTTTTGCGGAGGACTTTGGGACGGGGGGCGGGTGGAGATGATCCAGGGCCTCGTGCTCAACCTTGTCCAGGTCGCCTTCGTCCTGGCGGCCGCTCCTTTGTTTCGCGGCATACTCAACCGCTTCGAGGAGCGCTTGCAAGGCCGATTGGGGCCCAGCATCTGGCAGCCGTACTTTGACCTCGGCAAGCTCTTTCACAAAGATGAGGTGATCCCAGAAGATTCCACCTGGATCTTCCGGTTCGCGCCGTTCATGTACTTTGTGGCGCCGCTGCTGGTGACGATGCTGATTCCCGCCCTCACGGACTTCCCGCTGTTCTGGGCGTTCATGGGCGACATGGTGGCGGCCGGCTTCATCCTGGGGCTGGGTGGCTTCTTTCTGACCCTGGCCGCCATTGACGGAGGCAATCCGTACGGTCCCATGGGGACCAGCCGAACCCGGATGGTCAGCTCGCTGGTGGAGCCCATCTTCATGATCGTGTTTTTCTCGGTGTCCTTTGCGGCCAATTCCACCATCCCATATGTGGTGCAGGCTCACTGGGTGACGTCAACGGCTGCGCTGGTGTCGCCGACCCATCTGCTGATTGTCGCCGCCTTCGTCATGATCATCCTGGCGGAGACGGGCCGGATCCCGGTCGACAACCCGTCCGGCCATTTTGAACTGGCCATGATCGATGAGGCCAAAACGCTCGAGTTTTCCGGGCGCTCGGCGGCGCTGGTCAAGTGGGGCGGCCACATCAAACTGATGGTGCTGAGCCTCGTCCTCCTGAACGTCCTGGTCACGCCATGGGGCCTGGCCACCTCGCCGGCGGCTGGCGCCGTGGCACTCGGCGTCCTGCTGGTTTCGCTGAAGCTCGTGGTGTTCCTCGCCGTGGTGGCGGGCATCGAAACATCGCTGGCGAAGCTGCGGTTGTTTCGCATCGAGAATTTCTTAGGGTTGGCCTTTGTGGTGGCGGTGCTGGCCATGATGGTGCAGCCGTTTCATCTTTGAGCTCTCTGCTTTGAGGTCCGCTCCCCGGTTTTGCCGTCCCGTGGTCTTCGGACGATATGTGGCGCTGGCGAAGGTTTTAACGACGTGGGAGGCAACAACGTGGCGGCACTGGCAAGTCTAAATACCGTCGTAGGCGCCCTGTTTATTCTGATGACGTTCTTGCTCATGGTGTCTCGGCAGATTCAGTCCGTGCTGCGCGCGTTCGTGGGACAGTCGCTGCTTCTGGTGCTGTCGACTGTGCTGCTCGCGCTGCTGCACCACTCGACCGAGCTGGCGGTGGTGGCCCTCATCACCGTCGCGGCCAAAGTCATTGTCATTCCGGGCGTCCTCACGCGCACCCTGGGCCAGGAGCTGCGTGCCCGACGGGAAATCGAGTCGGCCGTCAACGTGCCGGTGTCCCTGCTGCTCATGCTGGGCTTGACGGTGTTGGCGTTTTTTCTGGTGGCCCCACTGCTGGGGCCCCCTGCGGCGCGGGCGGCAGTGAACCTGCCGCTTGGATTAGCGGCGCTCCTGATTGGCGTGTACACGCTCGCCATTCGCCGCGAGGCGGTGGCACAGGTGCTGAGCCTCATGGCCATAGATAACGGCGTCTTCTTTGCCGGCGTGGCCATCACCACCTCGTCGGCCATCGTCGAAGCCGCCGCGGGGCTCGAAGGGGTGATGGTGGTGCTGGTGGTCGCCATCCTGACGCGCACCATCGCGCAGCACCTCGGCAGCACGGAAGTGAGCAGCCTGCAGCAGCTGGGCGAGGGGGTGCCGCGATGAGGCTTTCGGCCATGCTGCTGGGGGTGATTCCGGCCGCCCCGCTGGTGTCCGCCGCGCTCTGCCTGGTGGTGAAGAACGTCCGGGTGGCGAAGCTCAGCACGTTGGCAACCGCCCTGCTGGCGTTTGCCGCGTCGCTGGCGGTCGCGAGCGACGTGACGCGCCACGTCGGCGGGGTGCTGCTGCCCGGATGGATCGGCGTCAACGCGCTTGCGGCCCTGATCCTGGTGTTGCAGGGCTTTGTGGGCCTCACCGCGGCCGCCTACTCCTGGGGGTACATTCCTCACCTCGCCCCGGGGGACCCGGCGCGTCAGCGGCGGTACTTTCTTAACCTCAATCTCTTTCAAGCGTCGCTGTTTGTGGTGCCGCTGCTGCTGCAGCCCGTACTTACCTGGGTGGCCATCGAGCTCACGACCGTCCTGTCCATCTTTCTCGTGAGCTTCGCCAACACCCGCGAAGCGTTGGAGGCCGCATGGAAGTACGCGGTCATCACGATTATGGGGGCCACGGTGGCCGCGTTCGGCATTTTCCTACTGCTGTGGGGCTTGACGCGCAACCACGTGACGGTTCAGACGTGGAGCGCGCTGATTCGGACGGCACCGCACATGCCGGCGGGGGTCGTGGCGCTGGCGTTTGTGCTTATCCTGATTGGCTTTGGTGCCAAAGTGGGCCTAGTGCCGATGCACACCTGGCTGCCGGACGCCCACTCCCAAGCACCCACCCCGGTCTGCGCCTTGCTGTCGGGCGTCGAGGTGAGCACGGTGCTGTACGTTATCCTGCGGCTTTGGCCAGTGTTCACGGCCGTGCCGGGATTGTCGCCGCAGTCGTGGGCTCTGGTCGTGGGGCTGGTGTCGGTGGGCACGGCGGCCTTCCTGCTGCTCCAGGTGCATGACTACAAGCGCCTCTTTGCCTTTTCAACGGTGGAACACATGGGCATGCTGCTGTTGTGTCTGGGCTTGGGGCCATTGGGGGCGCTGGCCTGCGTCTACCAACTGACGACCCACGGCCTCACCAAGTCGCTCGCCTTTTATGGCAGCGGCAGTGTGCTGTTGGCGACCGGCACCCGCACCATCGGGGACGTCCGCGGTCTCTTGCGAAGCGCTCCGGTGGCGGCGGCGGCCCTGTTCGTGGGGGCCTTGGCCATTGCGGGGGCGCCCCCGTTTGCGGTGTTTCTCAGCGAGCTGACGATTTTCCGTGCGGCCGCCACCGCGCAGGATTACTTGGTGCTCGCGCTGCTGCTGGTGTTCCTGGCCATTGCCTTTCTGGGGATTCTGCGCCGAACGGGGGGCATGATATTTGGCCACCCCACGCACGGGCCAGTACGGCTCCCCCGGTCGGTAGCGGCCGCGATGCTCGTGGGGATTGTTCCCGTGGTCGTGCTGGGGATCTACCTTCCCCTGCCACTTTATCACTTGTTGGGCATGGCCGCCGCCACCTTGCGCTGATGGGGGGCCGGGGGTGCCGATGCTCATCCAAAGCAGGGCGACCCGGTGATTAGACGCTCGCCCGAGAGAGGAGAACGAGGATGAACCGCACGGATGCGCCGAGAGTGGGCGCGCCGGACGCGCCCGCCGGCCGCGAGCCCCTGCAAATGGTCAGCACCTCCCAAGCCACGTTGCCGGACACGGTGCGGCGGCTCATGGCAGAGAACCATCCCCTCTTCATCGGGCTGGTGGTGGAACACCCGACGGGGTCGCCCCCGCCGCACCTCCAGTATGTGTGGATGGGTCCTGAAGCGCGGTGGCTTTTGGTGGACGTCGCGATGGACGGGGCGGTCGTGCCCAGCATTACGCCCACCGTATTTGCCGCCGACTGGGCCGAGCGGGAGGCTGAGGACCTGTTTGGCGTCAATTTTGCGGGACACCCTCAACTGGGCGACTTCATCCTGCACGATGAAGATTGGGCGGAACGTCTGGCACCGATGCGCATGCGGCCGGAGCCTCCCGCCCACGGCGGCGGTCGGGACCCGTACGAACCGCCCCGCATCGTGCAGGCGCCCGGTCGCTTCGTGATGCCGGTCGGCCCCGTGTTTTCGGGGGCCCAGGAGTCCGTGCGGTTCCTGTTGGAGACCGTGGGCGAGGAAATCATGCACGCGCACGTGCGTCTGTTTTACAAGTACCGGGGACTCGAGAAGCTCATGGAACGGCAAACGCCCAACCGGGCGGTGCTGGTTGCCGAGCGCGTAAACGGCATGCAGGCCTTTGCCCATGGCCTCGCCTTCGCACAAGCCGTCGAGGCCGTGGCCGCGGCCGTCGTCCCACCCCGGGCGCGTGCCCTCCGAACCGTGCTGGCCGAATGGGAGCGCCTGCGAAGCCACGTGGGCACGCTCGCCGGCATCGTGGAATCCACCGGCCTCTCCGTCCCCGCCAATCTCCTGGCCGCCGTGGAGGAGCGCCTGCTGCAGCAGTCGGCGCGGTACCTGGGGCATCGCTACCTGTTTGGTCTGGTGGCCCTGGGTGGCCTCTCCCGGGATCCCGGAGACGACGCGCTCCACGCCCTGGCCGAGGCCGGCGTCGAGGCGGTGGCGGCGGTCCAGGCGGTCTGCCATCGGCTAACGTTTGACAACAGCTTTTTGGACCGTCTGGAAGCGGTGGGCATCCTGCCTCCCCCACGGGCCGCCACCCTGGGTTTGGTGGGACCGGTGGGCCGAGCGTCTGGGGCCCCGGCCGACGTGCGCTGCTGGCACCCGTATGCCGCGTACGACCAGCATCCCGTCACGCCGGTCATCGAGTCGGAGGGCGACGGGTACGCGCGGTTCCGTGTGTTTCGCCGGGAAGTGGCGGCGTCGGTGGACCTGATCCAGCGGTGCGCCGCCTCCCTGCCCGCCGGCCCGGTCCAGACTCCCGTCCCGGTGGTCCCGGGAGTGGGATTGGCCGCCGTGGAGGCGCCATCGGGCGCGCTCGCGTACTGGGTGCGGATCGGGAGCGCCGGAACCGTTGACCGATGCCACATCATGACACCGGCCTTTCTGAACTGGCACGGCCTGGCTGACGCCGTGCGCGACTTCGCCTTTCAGGACTTTCCCATTATCGTCAGCACCTTGGGTTTGTCGGTGGCCGACGCGGATCGGTAGCCTCCGCGCGGACGCGCCGCCGAGGAAAGAGCAAACGGAGGGAGGAGACGCGATGCCCTGGTTCTGGGAAGGACTCAAGACTGGTGTCCGCACACTCCGACCGGGGGCTGTCCGACTGCCCTCGGGGGTCACGCCGGGTCGACCCACCACGACGGCCGTGACGGCGCGAGACCGCTTCGACGCCAACATCTGTCCGGTCGGCGCACTGGCAGGACGCGATGCGGGCGTCGCCGTGGACTTTGACCACTGCATCCACTGCATGCGCTGTCAACCTCCCAAAGCCCCGGTTCACTGGCAGAACGACTACCGGTGGGCTCAGGCCGCTGCGCCGCCACTGCCTCACCGCTTTCAGCGGTCCATCCATGTGCGCATCGTGGACGCCGGCGACTGCGGCGGCTGCCTGAGCGAACTGCGGCAGCTGCTGGGCCCCGTCTACAGCCTGCACCGTTATGGCATCTACGTCTCCCCAACTCCTCGTGATGCCGACGTCCTCTTGGTTGTGGGGCCCGTAACCGTCGGCATGCGCGTAGCGCTGGAGGAGACGTACGCGGCGATGCCCGACCCCAAGCGGGTGGTGGCCGTCGGCGTGTGCGCGCTGAACGGCGGCTTGTTTGCCGACAGCTTTGCGGTGATGGGCGGCGCCAGTCGCGTGGTGCCGGTGGACGTGACCGTCCCGGGGTGTCCCCCGCCGCCGCTGGCGATCCTGCATGCGCTGGAGCTGGTCACGGGCTTGAGCCGGGAAACCCGGGAGGTGGCTGAGTCATGATCGCGCTGCCGTTGTTTTTCGGGCTCACCCTGGTGGCGGCGGCGGCCGGGCTCTCCCGGCGCGGTCGGTGGACCGCACCGGCGGGGGTGGCCCAGGCGCTGGCGCTGCTCGCGCTGGCCGGGACCGTTCTCACGCATCCCGGACAAGAGTGGCTGCTGTGGCCGCTCGCCGGTTGGGGCATGCTGCGGCTTACCTTCACGGACCTGGGCGGATTCCTGCTGATGGTGACGGCGGTCGTGTTCCTGGCCGTCTATCTCTTTTCCCCGGGCTACCTGGCCCGATACCAGGACCGATACGACCAGCGGCCGCTCGGCATCACGCTGGCTCTCCTGCTTGGTTCCATTGCGCTGATTCTGTTGGCCGGCGATGTCGTCACCTTTCTCATTGCCTGGGAGCTGATGTCGGTGCTGTCGTACATCACGGTGGTGTTTGACCACGAGACGCCCGAAAATCCCCGGGCCGCCTACGCCATGCTGGGCGCCAGTGAACTGGGCTTCCTCATGGTGCTGGCCGCATGGCTGCCTTTGGTGCTGGCCGCCCACAACATCGGGTTTTCCGCGATTGCGGCCGCGGGGCCCGACCGGCTGACGGTCGGCGTGCGCTGGGCCGTCTTCGGCCTCTCGTTCCTGGGCTTTGGCGTCAAGGCGGGCCTGTTTCCCGCGATGAGCTGGCTGCCCCGCGCCCATCCCGCCGCTCCGGCCCATGCGTCGGCCGTCTTGTCGGGGGCTATCCTCAATCTGGGTTTGTACGGCATCATTCTGACCAACGTGCTGCTATTGCCGCCGCCAAGCCCGGCCGCCGGCGTGATCGTGCTGGGCATTGGCGTTGTGACCGCGTTTTTGGGGATTCTGTATGCGGCCACCGACACGCACATCAAGCGCCTGTTGGCTCATAGCTCGATCGAGAACATGGGCCTGGTCACCATCGGGATTGGGGCCGCCATGACGTTCGATGGGGTGGGCCTGCCGGTCCTGGGCCTCCTGGCGTGGATCGCGGCCCTGTATCAGCTGCTGAATCACTCGGTGTACAAAACCCTGCTCTTTTTGGGTGCCGGCGCCATCGACCAGGCGACCGACGAACTTAACATGGACCATCTCGGAGGACTGGCGCGACGGCTCAAGTGGACCGGGGTGTTTCTGTTGGCGGGCACGATGGCCATCGCGGCCATTCCCCCGTTTAACGGGTTTGCCAGTGAATGGCTGCTGCTGCAGAGCCTCCTGCGCAGCGTCGCCATGGCCAACCCGGCCCTGGAGACAGCGTTCGCGCTGGCCGGCGTCACCGTGGCTTTGACGGCGGGCCTGGCCGCCACGGCTTTCATTCGATTCTACGGCATGACGTTTCTGGGACGGCACCGATCCGACCACGCCGCGCAGGCCCGGGACGTGACGGCCACTCAGCGGATCGCCATGGGATTGTTGGCGGCGCTGGCACTGGGCTTAGGCATTGCCCCCACGTACGTGGCGACCGGATTGGCTCGGGTAGCGGCCAGTCTGGCCCAGAGCCATGACCTTGCGGCCTTCATCCCCACGTTCTTTCAGCCGGCCACACTCCCGCCCGCGCTCGCGTCCGCGTTCTATCCCCTGGGGGCGGCCCTCGGGCAGCACGTGCTGCCGGCGCCCGGTGTGGTGTTCATGCATCCCAGCACCCGCCTGCACGCGGGCGTCGTGTTTGCGATGTCGCCCACCTATCTGGCCCTTGCCATCGGCATCGCGCTCGCCTTGGCGTTTGCCCTGGCCAGGCTTTTGGGTCACGGGCGGGTGCGCCGGGGACGGCCCTGGCTCGGTGGTGCCCGCACGGTGGATGCGGGCCTCACCTACACGGCCACCGGCGTGGCCCGCCCCATTTGGGTGGTGTTTCGCGCCGTGCTGAGCCCCGGACAGACGGTGGATCGCGAGGAGGTGGTGGCCGAGCACTTTCGGGTCAGCGTCCAGCGCGAAGATCGCTCGCGCTATGTGGTGGACCGCCTCATCGTGGATCCCTCCATCCGTGGGGCGCGAGCGCTGGCCCACCTGTTCGCGCGGATGCATCGCGGCAGTGTCAACGCGTACGTGGGCTACGCCTTCGTGGCGCTCTTGGTCGCTATGCTGCTGATCCGCATCACCTGACGAGGCCGTCACCGCCCTGCCTGGCCCCACCCGCAACGCGGGGCGGGCCGCGCATGGCTCTCGGTGCTCGGACCCTCCACCAGAACCGCGCCCCGCGCGCGCTGGCACGATCTCCTCCGTCCACCAGGGCGGTGCGGCATTGTCTGGGTCGTGGCGGATGCCGGGTGGATGACGGTCAACACGGCGAGCAGCGGACCCAGCCGGGACGCAGACCCCCGGTTGTACCTCACCGAAGATGCGGGGGCCCCGTGGATGGCGGCCAGCATCCCCCATCGCGAAGCACCCAGCGGCCCCGAAACCCTGCCTACGCGCAATCCGAGGCGCCTCCCCTCAGGACCATGGAGCGTGCACACGGGGGTCCGTCGTGATGTCCAGCGCGCACGTGGCAGGGATTTGGGGGACGTCGCCGTCAGGGGTCAGTGCCCTGTGGCGCTGGTCGGATGCCAGCTGGCCACGCGTCTTCCCGTGAGGACGGCAGCCGGCGCGAGTAGGGGGGAAAGACTGCCGCGCCCCGCCAAAGGTGGCGGGGTACCCCAATGCTGAGCCAGGCCGTGAGCCGGGGCGCTCACGGTGGCGACGCCACGCATCAGAACCGGCGCCCGAAGGCGAGTGTCAGCGGCTGCCCGCTAAGCCAGGCCGGCGTTGGTCCGCGCGGTGCGCTGCTCACCGCCACCCGGCGCGGTTCTTTCTCGTCGGAAGCGTCGCCACGAAACCCGGGCCCCTTGCCGCTTGCCTTCCGCCATGCGCGTCGGTTACGCTCGCTGTGGACGCATGGAGCCGCTGGACCTCGTTGTTCGCAACGAAGCGGGATGTGACTCATGCCTGCGGGTGTTCACGGTCCGGATGTTGCTGACTGCTCTTCATTCAACCAACGGAGGTTTTGACTTGTCGTCGCGTTTTTGGCCCTATGTCGACCAGCACCGGGATGCATTCTTGGCTCTCTGGATGGACGAGGTGCGGCAGGCGGGCATCAGTGCCCAACACGCCCGGGTCGAAGAAACGGCAGTCCTCGTGACCCGGATGCTCCATGACACCGGATTCTCCGTCACGAAGCTTCCCACTCGGGGCTACCCCGTATTGCTGGCGGAAGCCGGCGGACCTGAAGGCACTGTGCCCACCGTACTGATTTATGGACATTACGACGTCCAGCCCGCGGATCCGCTGGATGCCTGGCAGAGCCCGCCTTTCGAGCCGACCATTCGCGACGGCCGACTTTACGGGCGGGGTACAGGCGACAACAAAGGGCAGCACCTGGCCCACATCCTGGGCATCGGGGCGCTCCGTGCCGTGGACGGCATCCTTCCGCTGCATGTCAAGGTGGTGCTGGAAGGAGAAGAGGAGTCCGGCAGTCCCCATCTGGCGGAGACGTTCGCCAATTGTCGGGACCGCCTGCGCGCGGATCTGGCCATCACCTCCGATGGCCCGATGGGGATTGGCGACCATCCGGTCATCAACCTCGGCGTTAGGGGCATCCTGAGCTTTGAGCTACGCGCCCAGGGCGCCCTCTTTGACAATCACTCTGGAAACAAGGGCAACCTGGTCCCCAACCCCGCCTGGACGTTGGTGCACGCCCTGTCGGCCCTCCGCGGTGAACATGGACACATCAAGATTCCCGGGTTCTACGATGCAGTCAGACCTGTCGGCGAGCTGGAGGATCGGCTCATCGCCTCCCTGCCCTTTGACCCCGCCATCGTGGCGCGCACCCTGGGACTCCCGCTGGAGACCGTGGAGCCATGGCCCAAAGAAGACTACTATCGCCGCCTGATGCTCGCGCCCAGTTTCTCGATCAATGGGATGGCCGCTGGCTACCAGGGCGCTGGACACAAAACCATCATCCCCGCCACCGCGTCGGTGAAATGCGACGTTCGCCTGGTGGCCGACCAGGATCCCGTGGTTATCGACCAGCGTCTCCGCGACTACCTGGCCGACGTGGCCCCCGACGTGGAGTACGTGTCCCATGGCCACATGCGCCCGTCGCGCACACCGCCCGACCACCCCGCATTACAAGCCCTGGCCGATGGGCTGACGGCCGCCCATGGGGTCACGCCATACATCCAACCGGCGCTGGGAGGAAGCCTGCCCGATTACGTTTTCACCCATATCCTGAGGATCCCATCGTTCATCATTCCGTATGCCAACGAGGATGAGGCCAATCACTCGCCCAACGAGAACATGCGTCTGGATCTGTTTTACCGCGGGATCGTGGCCACCGCCGAAATGTTGTCCCGCGTCGCCGAAGTGATGAAGCGGTAGCAGACCCCGCACGCGGGAGGGGTCGCGCCCAAGGGGATGAGTCCGCACTGAACACCCACAGCCCCTGTCGACCAAGTCCCCGTTGACGGAGGATTCGGTGGCGGCTCCTGGGGGCCGACTTCGCCGCGCGGCCCTGATTCGTGTGCGAAAGCATTCTCGGTGGCGCCACCCAAATCACCACGGGCTTGCAGCCAACTGGGCCGGTCGTTGCTGTCCGAAACTTGTCTCCGGTGCATCGGGAGGCCCCGCGCCGTCAGCCCCTGTCCGGGCCTTGGGGGAATGAATTGTCAGTCGGATCTCGAGTCCCCAAGGCCAGGGCATACCGTCGTCAAACCACCCGCCGCGGCCGCCGCTCGACCACAAACGACTCCAAGCCATACCTGTCCGCATGCAGCACACTTCAGCCGTCGCCAGATGGATGGCATCCAACGTCCTCAAGCCGACCATGTCGTGGCGTCGATGTCCAAGCGAAGCAGGTGGGCCATCACCGCAGGCCCAGCGGCGCCGGCCAGGGCCCCGTATCGCCTGAGCGCACGCACAACTTCGATCTCCACCAAACACGGCGTCAGCGTGGCTGTATGGTGTTCCTCGCCCCATGCTCGAAGGCTGTCCGACTGACGCTTCACAATGGCCGACGAATCGAGGTAAATCACCAGCGTTCCCGCTCGCGGTCCCTTACGAGCAGAGCGCAACATCGACCTCCGGCGTCCCCGCGGGCCGAGACACTGGCAACGGCCCGAAAGCCGTGGGCGCAACAGCCCTACCGATCGCGATCAGGGCAGGCAAACCCGGCTCCAGCCGCTCAGAGAGGGGCACCGGCGTGCGACCGGTCGCCCGTCGCGGGTAATCGCAACCGCCACGCCCTTCTCTACCCGGTCCAACACAGCACTCGTGTGCTGGTTGAGCTCCCATCCTGGGACTTGCTGTTCCACCGCCGTCCTCCGCAGGGTGGAACGTAGAACATTCGGTACTACAAGACAAGGGCGCGCTGACGGCCGAGCCTTTCTGGGACGCCCCGGGGGATAGAGCTACGGTCCCGGCGGTTTGTAGCGTAGAGAACTCGTGGGCGTGTTTGAGCCCGCTCCAAGCGGGGCGTCCAGTCGCTCCGCCGCACGCCGTGAGTTCCTCGCAATTCGTTGCGAATCGCAATGGTCCAAGGGGCCGCCGCCTTGGCGCCTTGGATACGACCCGTGGCCGAAAGACCCGCGCGGACAAACCGCGATGGGGCCTCTGCCGGACGGGCCAAGCGGGACCGTGGCTAAACCGGAATGCCCAACCGCTCCGCCACGCGCTGCAAGTCTTCCCAGGCTTCTTTCTTTTTTCTGGGGTCGCGCAAGAGATACGCCGGATGGTACGTCGGCATGAGGGCTCGGGTGCCGAGGGTGGTCCACACGCCGCGCACGGCGGTGATGCGCACGCCCGGGCCCATCAGGGCTTCGGCTGCGGTGCGTCCCAGCACCAGAATCACCTCGGGATTCACAAGCGCGATTTGACGGGCCAGAAACGGCGCACACGCCTCGGCCTCGGCCGGGGTCGGGGTGCGGTTGTCTGGGGGGCGGCACTTCACCACGTTGGCGATGAACACCTCGGGACGCTCGAGGTGAATGGCCCGCAGCATGTCGGTCAGCAGCTGGCCGGCCCGGCCCACGAACGGCCGGCCGGCCTCATCCTCCTGCTGGCCCGGCCCTTCGCCCACGACCATGAGGCGCGCATGGACCGGGCCCTCGCCCGGGACCGCCTGCGTTCGGCCTTGAGAGAGGGTGCACGCCACACAGCGACGCACCTCCTGGGCGACATCGTCCAGCGAGTCGGCTGGGACTTGTCCCACTCCGTCGGGCATGCTGCTTCGCTCCTTGGTTTGGCACGTGCTTCCACCGATTTTTCTCAGTGTAGAGCCAACCCGGACAAGAGTCTACGCCCTCCCGGGTCCGCTACGTACCGCTCACCTGCTGTCCCCCGATGTACACCGCCCGCGTGGTGGCCTGCACATGGGACATGGGGTTGTCGGTAAACAGCGAGAAGTCCGCTTCGAGTCCCACACGGAGGCTGCCGACGCGGTCCCCCACCCCCACGATGTCGGCAGGCACGCTGGTGATGGCCGCCAGCGCCAGCGACTCGGGCATGCCCGCCCGCACCGCCAGTCCTGCGTAGATGGCCAGGTACTGCGAGGGAATCACGGGATGGTCGGAGCAGATGGCCGTGGCCACGCCCGCCCGAGCCAGGATGCCGGGCGTGGCAAAGCTTTTGTGGCGCGTCTCGGCCTTGTTGGCCGCCCCAAACGAGGGTCCCACCACGGCGGGTACGCCCCAACCCACCACGTCGTCCAAAATAAAGTGTGACTCGGTGGCGTGGTCCATAACCCACTTGAGCCCAAACTCACTGGCGATGCGATGCGCCGTGGCGATATCATCGGCGCGGTGACAGTGCACGCGGAGGGGCACATCCCCCCGCACCACCATGGCCAGCGCCTCCAGCTTCGGGTTGTAGTCCCGCGCCCCCAAAGGGGGCTGGTTGGCATAGCGACGGGCCCGCTCCAGCCATTCGCGCAGCACCGCGGCCACCCCGGGGCGGCTCGCGGGGCGGCGCTTGGCGTTGGCCCCGTGCACGCGGCGCGGGTTCTCCCCCATGGCCGCCTTCATGCCCCCGGCCGGGACCATGACCATCTCTTCGACCGTACGTCCTGCGAGATGCACGGTGCAGCCAATCCCGCCAATCACGTTGGCGGAGCCCATGGTCACGTACGCGGTGGTCACGCCCGCGGCCAGCGTCTCCGGGATGGCCGGATCGCGCGGGTTCAATCCATCCAGTGCCCGCACATCGGCCGTCACCGCCTCGGTGGCCTCGTTGCCGTCCGCCGAGTCGCCGGACTCGCCCTTCGTCGACAAGCCAATGTGGCTGTGGGCATCCACAAAGCCCGGCAGGCACCACAAGCCCTGACCATCCACCACCCTCACGCCGGGAGCCGGGGTGTAGTTGGCGTCGATGGCCGCGATGCGGCCGTCGGCATTGACCAGGAACCCTCCCCGCTCCACATATCCGAGATCTCCGCCGTCCAACAGCCTCACATTCGTCACCGCAAACGGTGTCGTCTCTGTCACCTCACCTGCCCCCATTGCAATTCGACTATCGGCATCATCTCACCGACCGGTCGGCCGGCGTCGTTGTGGATGGGCTCCACCGCCAGGGTCGCCAGCCGCGTCCGCGTCTCCTCGGCCAGCACCGGCAAGAGGCTCAGCACCGCCGCCACCAGCGAGCCGCGGGCGCGCGTCCCCCCGTCGTCGATCTTGATGGCCACACCCCAGCCGCGTTCCGGCAGCGCCCCGCAGTACACGCCCTCGGCACCGCCCTTGGACAGGATGCGGCCCTCCGTCGCCTCGGCCAGCCGCGTTTCCAGGCGTCCCTCGCCCGACACCAGCTCCGGGTGGGTCCGCATCGCCTCCGCCACCAGCTGGCCCGCGGCCGCCTCGTCGTCGGGCAGCCCCCGCCCGTCGTACAGGCGGGCATAGGCCCAGGCCATCCGCGACAGGGGCAGATAAAAGGTCGGCACGCCGCACCCGTCCACCCCTGTGGCCAGGCGGGGGGCGGCTATGCCCGTAAAGTGGGCCACGACGTCGCGGATGGTCTGCTGCACGGGATGGTCCGGTTCGAGGTACCCGGCCGTGGCCACCCCGCGCGCGGCGGCCGTGAGCAGCATACCCGCGTGCTTCCCCGAGCAGTTGTGATGCAGAGGCGAGGGTTTGAGACCGGCGCGCCGCATCGCGTGGGCCGTAGCCGCATGCTTGGGCCAGTGCACGCCGCACGCGAGATCCGCCGCGGTCAGCCCGGCCCGCTGCAGCAGGCGCTCCACGCGCGTCGTGTGCCGGGGCTCGCCACTGTGAGAGGCCGCCACCATGGCCACGTCCCGGGCGTCCATCTGAAACTGCGCCGCCGCCCCCGACAGCACCACGGGCACGGCTTGGAACGGCTTGGCGCTTGAGCGCCAGTATGTTTCGCGGTGAGGATGGCCGAACCCCGCCACCACGCGGCCGGCACTGTCCACCACCACCCCATCCGCGCGGACGACGCTTTCCACCCGCCCTCCGCGCCGAATCTCCACGACACCCTCAGCCAACGAACCGGGCTCCCGCCAGCGACGAGCGCGCCGCGCAGGCAGCCACAAACGCTGAAAACAGGCGGTCGGCATGCGCCTGCCGCCCCATCAGCGTCTCTGGGTGCCACTGCACGCCGATGGCGAACCGCCCGCCCGCTCCCTCGATCTCCATCCCCTCGATGGCCTCAATCAGGCCGTCGGGGGCTTGGGCGACCGCCCGAAAGCCGGCGGGGATGCGGTCGACCGCCTGATGGTGGAAGGAATTTACGGCCAGCGGGCCTGGCCCCACGATGTGGGCCAGCCGGGACGTAGAGTCCAACCGCACCGTGTGCGTGGTGGCCTCGCGAGGCTCCGCTTGGGTGTGGTTCAAAGCCTCCGGCTGCGATCGAGGAATGTCCTGCACCAGCGAGCCGCCAAACGCGACGGCTAGGGCCTGCAGGCCGCGGCAGATGCCCAGCACGGGCACATCGGGCGGCAGCGCCCGCAGGTACAGAATTTCGGCGGCGTCCCGCTCCGGCGAGTACCCCGCCCAGTCCGTGCCTTCGTCTGCCGCGCCGAACAACGTGGGGGCGAAGTCGCCCCCGCCGGTCAGCAGCAGGCCGTCCAGCACCCTCACGACATCAGGATTCGGCACGTTTGGCAACAGCACCACGGCGGCGCCGCTTTGCGCCAGCGCCTCGATGTACGTCACCGCCACCCCATCAGACGGCAACGCGCCGCCTGCCGCGTGCCGTGTCGTAATTCCCACCACCGGTTTCATCCCGCTTGCGCTTCCCCTCTGTCTCACTCTTGCCTCACTCGCACACACTCCATCGCCCCAACCGCACCTGCCGGGCCCCACCGGGCGCTAAAGGTCCAACAGCCCCAGCGAAATTGAGAGAGCGCGGTCCACCCGATCCATGATATGCGGGGCCAGCTGACCGACACGGTCTTTCAGCCGACGCTTGTCGAGGGTGCGCACCTGCTCCAACAGGATGAGGCACTCGCGCCCCAGCGGCGAGTCTTCGCGGGCCACCGTGACATGAATCGGCAGGCGGCCCTTGCTGTGCTGCGACGTGATGGCCGCCACGATCACCGTGGGGCTGTACCGATTGCCGATGTCGTTCTGCAACACCAGCACCGGACGGACCCCTCCCTGCTCCGACCCCACCACCGGCGACAAGTCCGCAAAGAAAATGTCCCCCCGGCGGACCTGCCCGCCTACTGGTCGTTGGGACTCGCTGCGTCCACTTCGCATGCCTCCGGCTCCCACTGTTCCTCACGCAAATGGCAGTACATCTCGCCCCACTCGCGGTACCCGGCGATGAGTTCATCGCGGAGCCGCTCGCGCGCCCGCTGGTCCACGTAGCGGGCCACACTTTCACGAATCAAATCGGCGCGCCCGCGGTGCTGCTCCCGCCCCAAGTCATCCAAGGCTTCGACCAGTTCTCGCGGCATGCGCACCACCAACCGGGCCACGTCCCCTCGATGCTCGTGTTCCACGGGGATGCACCTCTTCCACTTCGATCGTCGCTCGGCTCGGCTCGCTCGGTCACCAACCCGATGGAACATTTCTCGACGCCGCCCATTATAGGCTTCCGGCGCGCAGCCGTCAGCCGGGCCGATCCATCGGTCCATTCCCATCACGTCGGCCAGCTCGAAAACCCGGTGGGCCGCCCCGACGCGTCACTGCCGGGCGCGTACAGCCGCGGCACCCGAGCCGCGATGCCACAGAACACTTCATAGGGAATGGTGTCCAGCCACCCGGCCCAGTCCTGGGCCGACAGCTCCAGGGCTCCCGCGCGGCCCAGCAACACCACCGGGTCGCCGACGTGCACGGGCACGTCGGGCGGGACGCCGAGCGTCAGCTGATCCATGGACACCCGCCCCACGATGGGGACCCGACGCCCCCCCACGATGGCGGCCCCGCGATTCGACAAGCCCCGCCGCACGCCGTCGGCGTACCCGGCGGCCACCGTGGCGATGGTGAGCGGCCCGGGGGTTTCATAGGTGTGCCCGTACCCGACGCGAAAGCCAGTGGGCACCCGCTTCACCATGGTCACCACCGACTCCAGCGTGAGCGCGGGCTCCAGCGGCGAGCATCCCGCCCACGGCGCCGCGCCATAGAGCGCCAGCCCCACCCGCACCCCGTCGGCCTGCAGGCCGGGGAACCGCAGCGCCCCGGCCGAATTGGCCGCATGCACCGGCGGCGACCACCCCCGCCGGCGCAGATCCTCTACCACCCGCACCAACTGACGGTACTGGCCGCGGGTCCACTCCGGATCTTCGTGGTCGGCATCCGCTAGGTGGGTCATGAGGCCGGCCCACCGAAGCGATGGCTCGGCCACAATGCGCTCGGCCAGGGCCGCCGCCTCGTTGGGTCGTGCGCCCACCCGCCCCATGCCGGTGTCCACCTTCAGGTGGACCCGCGCCGGGCGGCCCAGGTCTACCGCGCCCCGCGCCAGCGCCTCGATCACCGCTGGGCTGAACACGATGGCGTCCAGGTCCGCACTCACCACGGACACCGCCTGCTCGGGCAGAATGGGTCCCAAAACCAGGATGCGGCTCGCGATGCCGGCTCGGCGAAGCTCCCAGCCTTCTTCCGGCAGCGCCACGGCCAAGGCGTCGGCACCCGCCGCCAGCGCCGTCGTCGCCACCGGCACAGCCCCATGTCCGTACGCGTTGGCTTTGACCACGGCCCAAAGGCGTGTCGCGGGTGCCAGCGCGCGGCGCACCGCCTGCACGTTGGCCCGGATGGCGGCGAGCCGCACCAGGGCGCGCGTCGCCCGCAGGGGCCCGGTCACCACAGCCACTCCGGCCAGTCGGCGGGGGCACCGGCCTCGGGGCGCACGGCCGCCAAGGCATCCAGCAGATCCGCGGCCGAGCCCCCGGACGGCCCGTGCGTCCACCGCATCCGCTCCCCCGCCAGACCGTGCCACCACGCCCCGAGGCGCGCTGCCGCCAGGGAATCCAGGCCTCGCGCCAACAGTCCCCCGATGACGCCCGCCAACACGTCCCCCGTCCCGGCGGTAGCCAACTCCGGACCCCCGGGCCAGTTGACAAACACGGGACCGTCTCCGCGACCCACGAGCGTACGACGCCCCTTCAACAGCACCACGCCGCCGGTGACATCCCCCATCTCCCGCATCGCCGCCTCCCGATGGCCCGCTACCCAAGCGGGCTCGCGATCCAGCAGGCGGGCCGCTTCGGCCGCGTGCGGGGTGAACACCGCGCTGGGCCAAGGGGGCCGCCCGGCCGCGACGTACGCCGCGACCGCGCCCGCGTCCACCACCGCCGGCAGACCGGTGGCCCGCACCGCCTCCACCAATGACACCGCGACGGTACCTCCGGGGCCCAGCACGACCGCCCGCGCGCGCCCCAGGGCACGCGCCGCGGCCTCGTCCAGCGTCAGTGCCCCCTCGTGCTCCGGCAGCACCCGCACCACGGCGGGAAGAAAGCGAATGCGCTCCGCCCCAGCCGCAGCGCACCAAATTTCCACATACCCCATGCCGGCCCGCATCCCCCCGGCGGCCGCCAGGCCGGGGGCGCCAGTGTACTGGGCGGAGCCCCCCACCACCACCAGGGTGCCTCGGGCATATTTATCTGCCCCCGCCTCCCGCTCCCGAGGCCGATCCTCCGGCCAGTCCAGTCGAAAGCGCGCGCCGAGCTGCATTGGCAACCCGATGTCGGCCACCGTCAAGCGTCCCACCCGTGACGCCGCCGGCTCCAGCAGATGCGCGGGCTTCAGCGCGCCGACCGCCATGGTTTCCACCATGACCGGCCCGTCGGTCCAGCACCGGCCCGTATCCGCCTCGACCCCGGTGGGCAGGTCCACAGCCAAGACCCGCGCGGCGGCTAAATGAGGCCACAGGGGGGACCAGGGTGGTCCCAGCGCCCGATTCTGCCCGGTGCCCAGCACAGCGTCCACCACCAGGTCTGACGCGGCCAGCGCATCCGCGAGGTCGTCGTCCGCCACGCGCCGCGCCCCGGCGGCCCAAGCGCTGGCCACGACCGCGGCGGCCCCGGCAAACCGCGGGGTCGCCGGCATGAAGACGCGAGTCGCCACCCCAGCCAGCGCCAGACGGCGCGCCGCGACCAGACCATCGCCGCCATTCTGGCCGGGTCCCACGAGAATCAGGGGACGGGTGGCCCTCCACGCTCGCACGCGGCGCGCCACGCAAGCGCCGGCGGCCTCCATCAGCCAGGCTCCGTCGATCCCAAGTGCGGCGGCGGCCGCATCCGCCGCCCGTGCTTCTTCAGCGGTCCACACCGGTACGTGCATGCTACGGCTCCCCTGTCGCGGTCTGCAACACCGCCACCGCAATGGCGACGGCGCGCTCATGGGTCAGGGACACCAAGACCACGAGGTGGTGGGCCTCGATCCACTCGCCCAAAGGACCGCCGACCGCCACCGGGGGCGGCTGATTCAGGCGGCCCCCCACCACGATCTGGCGCCACGCGGACCCCCGAAATCCCCCAGCGGCCTTGACGATGGCCTCTTTGGCGGCAAAGCGCGCCGCCAGGCGCTCCCACCGGTTTCTCCCATCCCCCGCGTATTGAACCTCGTCGTCGTCGAACAGGTGCGTCACCAGACGGGGCCGACGTTCCGCCGCGGCCTGAAAGCGCGCCACGTCCACAGCATCCACGCCGACGCCCCAGACGCGACCCACGCCCCCGTCCGTCACTGTGGCTCGTCGTCCGGGGTCGTGACCGTTAGCAGCCACACCGCCTCACTCAGGTTGGTGGAGGACGCCACGGTGAACCCGGCCGCCGTCAGCGCCTGCCCCGCCCTCTCCGGATCCACGCGCTCCCGGGTCGGCGGGCCCACCTCGGTGGGCACCGGCCGCCAGTCGCCAATGACCAGCCGACCGCCCGGTTTCAAGACGCGCCGCGCCTCCGCAAAGCTCCGATGCAGTTCCTCGCCGTCGGGTGTCGCGTGCAGCAGCTCATGATAAATGGCCAGCCAGACCATGCCGTCGGCCGACCGGTCCACGAGCCCCGTGGCAGCCGCTGTGCCGTCGCGCACCACCACCTGGCGATGGGCCTCGTCCTGAAACCGCTCGGTCAGGAGGGCTCGGGCCTGGGGGCTGGGATCCACGGCCCACACCCGTCCGGCTAAGCCCACCGCCACGGCCAGCTCCTCCACCAGATATCCGCTGCCGGCCCCCACATCCGCCACGGCCGCCCCTTCGCCCAACTCCAGCGCCAACACAATCGGCGCACGCGGAAACCAGGTTTGGCGCCGGGGTGCCAGCAGCCATTCCAGGCGCTCGCGGTTGTCCCAAGGGTTTTTCATGGATGCTCCCTCCTCGCGTTCCCTGTACGGCCCGAGGTGTCCCGCGGGGCCGGCACTGGACCTCAATGCTAT
The DNA here is from genome assembly GCA_021846565.1 of Bacillota bacterium. Classification (GTDB taxonomy): domain Bacteria; phylum Bacillota; class Sulfobacillia; order Sulfobacillales; family JAIMBI01; genus JAJZWV01. The sequence goes on along the minus strand of JAJZWS010000005.1, from coordinate 50,925 downwards.
CAAACGCCACGGACTTTCGGGACGACGATGCCCGGGACGAGGATGAACCGAACGCGCCGATCGTTCACGTGGGGCGGAGTCGCGCTCGCGCACGCGTGCACAATATCGCGGCCAGCGGTTGCCGCGCACTTCTCGCGTGACTATAAGTCAGGAAGATATCGCCCGTAATGCACCGCTATGGCGGTGAGGATTCCGTGGGGATTGCGTCGTGACCTGATCCATCCAGCGCTCAGCAGGAGGAATAGGCATGCGCAGGCGGGGAACGATTGCCAGCGGAATGCTGCTGGTTGCGCTGGTGGGGACCGGCTGTGGGCAGGGCCCTACGTTTTCGACCCCCAGTTTTCCGACCGGGAACATCGTGCAGGGGCCTCCCTGCACAAAACGACCTGCACCGTGTGCCACGGAGCTACGGGCTTGGGCGTGCCGGGCGTATACCTGCCCCTTATCAGCGCCACGTCGTCCATTCGCTTAAAGGGGCTCAACCCCACCCAGAACCAGCTAGCTCAATTCATCTACAAATGCATGCCCAAGCGGAACCCCGGCTCGCTGACTTAAGAAGCAGGCCAGCAACCGTGGCGGCATTCCTGTTCAGTGCCAATGGGCGCAATGGCAAGGCACAGGAGACGGCCGCGCTGGGCCTCCTGCCCAAAACCACGGCACCCGCGACGGGCCTGGCCACGCCCAGCAAGTTTTTAAGCTGTCAGGCGGCCGCCAAAACCGTGTCCATCACGCTGGTGGCTGGGTACACAACTACAACGGCGAGGGCAAGGGCGCCACGGTCATCACCGCACCCACCGGGTAGACGGTGACCGTCACCCTGAGCAACCAGGGGCTCCTGCCCCACTCTGCGGCCATTGTAACCAATGCGGCCAACAGCACCACATGGGCCTTTCCCGGTGCCGAGCCCCAACGCAACCTCGGGGGTGGCTCCGGGATCGACCGCCACGTTCACGTTTGCGCCCACGAAAGCCGGGACGTATCGGATTGCGTGCCTCGTACCCGGGCACGAACAACTCGGGATGTGGGACACGCTCAAGGTGGTGGCGTCGGGCACTCCGTCGATCGCGCGGTAGCGGGCCGTCTACCGGCACCTGGGTGCGACCCGCTGTCCGCCCACGTACACCGCCTGCACGAGGTTGGTGCCGTACCGATGGCACGGCACGCGATAGTCGTCGGTGTCCCACACGACCAGGTCGCCCCAGGCGCCCGGGGCAAGCTGTCCCACGTCGCCCCGGCCCAGCGCCGCCGCCCCGCCCCGCGTGACCGCCGTCCACACCTCGTCGGGCGTGAGGTGCAGCCACGCGGCCGCCCACGGCAGCAGCGTACCCAAACAGCTGGTAGGCGACGACCCGGGGTTCCCGTCGGAGGCAATCGCGACCGGCACCCCCTGGTCCAGAAATTGTCGCGCGGGGGCCATGTGCTCGGGGTGCAGATAGCCCGCGGTGCCCGGCAACAGCACCGCCACGGTGCCCGCCGCCTTCAGCGCGGCGATGCCTGCGGGCGACGTGTAGGCACAGTGGTCGGCCGACACGGCGCCCCGGCGCGCGGCCACCGCCGCCCCGCCGCCGTCCTGGAGCTCATCCACGTGCACCTTGAGGGCCAGTCCCTGCTGCTGGGCCCGGGCGAGATAGTCGTCGGCCGCTGCGGCCTGAAACACCCCCGGCTCCAAAAAGATGTCGACGAAGTCGGCCCGGCCCACCAGCGCCGGGTGCACGGCAGCCATCTCCGCCAAAAAGCGCTCCGCGTCCCCTCGGTGAGATGGCGGCAACGCGTGCGCGCCCAGAAAGGTGAGCACCAGGCGCTGGGGCCCCTCGGCCCGGAGCACCTCCGCCAGACCGAGGAGGCGCAGTTCGGCCGTCGGCGTCAGCCCGTAGCCGGTTTTCAGCTCCAGGGTCGTGGTGCCTGCCCGCAGTGCCTCCTCGAGCCGCCGCCGCGTGGCGGCCAGCACATCCTCGTCAGACGCCGCGGTCGTGGCGGACACCGTGGCCAAAATGCCGCCGCCGGCCTCCAGCATCTCCAGATAGCTCGCCCCCTTAGCACGGAGCGCGACTTCTTGGGCCCGCTGGCCGGCATACAGGAGATGGGTGTGCGCATCCACCAGCCCGGGCGTGGCCAGACGTCCCCCGGCGTCCACCACGAAACCGTCCGCCTCGAGCGGCAAGCCGCTCTCGGGTCCTGCGTAGCGCACGCGACCGTCCGCGATCCACACCGCCGCGTCGGCCGAGGCAGTAAACTCGGCTCCCACCCCGCCCGCCATCGTGAGCAGTTGGCCAATGTGCCGGATCACCATGTCCGCCGAGCCTCCCGTCGGTACGCTCATCCCCGTGGTCCTCTGGTCGCGGTCTCGGTCGTGTCCGGATTTCCCGTGGCGGGCTGTAAGCGGGCCCAGTCGAGAAGTCCCAGCTCCAGCACCTGGCCCGCCGAGAAGTGATGCGCCTGGAGATAGTACTGTGCCGCCGCCAACAGGGCAGCCAGCGGCACCATGCCCACGATTTCGGTCTCCGTCACCGTCACGCCAAAGCGCGCCGCCTCACGCCGCACCAGCTCCAACGCTGCCGGCAGGGATGTCGCACGGAAGTCCACCAGGTTCATCGACACCTGCATCTGACCATGGGTCGCGGTGTCCATGGCCAGCGCCTTCACGCCCACCAAGCCGCCGCTCGACCCGCGTACCGCCCGCGCCACGGCATCGGCCACCGCCCAGTCGCCGGTGCTGAGCCAGGCATTGAAGGCCACCAGGGCAGGGCGGGCGCCGACCGCGACCGCTCCGGCCGTGGGGTGCGGAGCCCTCGGGCCAAAGTCCGGCGCCCCCGAGGGCTCGCGCATGCGCGCCTCCAGTCCTTCAAACTCTCCCCGGCGCACGCGCGCCAGATCCCGACGCATGGGTCGGCGGGCAGCGGCGCCGTAGAGAAACACCGGCACCCCCAACTCGGACCCGATGCGCTCCCCGACGGACTCCGCCAGCCCTACACAATAGGACATGGGCGTGTTGCCCAGTGGGACAAACGGCACTACATCCGCCGCCCCGATGCGCGGGTGCGTCCCCCGGTGCTGGGTCAGGTTGATGCGAGCGACCGCCGCCGCCACGGCGCGAAAGGCGCTCGCGGCCACCGCCTCGCCCTCCCCGGCCAGGGTCAACACAAAGCGGTGGTGATCTTGGTCGGCGGACGCGTCCAACACCTGAACGGCCGGGCCGCGTGCCGCCTCGACAATGGCGGCTACCACGTCGGGCCGACGCCCCTCGCTGAAATTGGCCACGCACTCCACCAGCACGATGGATCCCTCCGCGTCCTGGGAACCTCGGTCCCCTGAATTCGACACGCGGGCTTGGCTATCCCGCCGAACCCGCTTATGCTGACAATATTCTCGCGACTTCCCGGGATGTCGCGACCCAGTTTGGCTAAGGAGGGAGGCGGTCACGACGGATTCTCCGTTGCGCGAACCGCCCCACGCTTTGTCCGTCTGGACACGTTTTCAACCGGGGCTCCTCCGCATCGCCTTCCAGCCCATTGTATCGCTGTTGCGGGGCCAGGCGTTCGGCCACGAAGCGCTGGCCCGTCCCATGACCGCCGCGGGGGAGCCCATTCGACCCGACGAGCTGTTCCGGTGGGCGCGGGCCAGCGGCGAAGCGGACGCGCTGGACCAGTTTGTTCTGGACCGCATCCTGTCGGAGTTGGCGGCACGGCCCCCGGGGGACACCCCGTTCTTTCTGAATGTGCTCCCGATCTCCCTGCCGCTCGTGACGGATTGGCTGCTAAACCAAACCCACGTGCCGCCCCGACGCCTGGTGCTGGAACTGCTGGAGGAAACCGCCGCCGGCCCGCATTTGAGCCGCTGGCTCTCACGGCTTCGCCGCCACGGCTACCGCATTGCGGTGGACGATGTGGGGGCGGGGTACTCCAGCCTGACGCGCCTCGTCGAAGTGCGCCCGGATTTTGCCAAGATTGACCTGGCGCTGGTGCGCCACATTGATGTGGACCCGGTGAAGTTCAGTTTGGTGGAAGCCACGGCTCGATTCGCCCACATGAACGGCATTCAACTGATCGCCGAGGGGGTGGAGACGCCGGCCGAGCTCAACACGCTGCGCGAACTGGGCATTGAGCTGGCCCAGGGCTACTTGTTGGGACGACCGGACTGGGATCCCAACCCCGACCCGGCCATCGCCCTGCCGCCCCTCGCAATCCAGAAGACCCAGCCCCCAGAGGTGCTCGTGTCCTCGCTGGTTCGTCTGTTGCGCTTCGCGTCGCGCGGGATGCACCGGGGTGAGGGCGCCGCCGAGGCGCTGGTCACGGTGGCGGCTCAGGCCAGCGGGGCCGACACCGTCGCTCTCCTGCAGCGGACCGTGGAGGACACCGGTGTGGAGTGGCGCTGGTTGGCGACGCAGGGCATCACGGGGCCAAAAACTTTTTCCCAAGCAGACCGGAAGTTGGGCGAGGAATTGTTCCGCCGTTTACGTCCCCTCGCCTTACAGGAACTTTCGGACCAGGGCCCGTGGAAGTCACGCTCTCTGTTGGCGCTCCCTATATTTTCTCTGGACCGACCGTGGGGTGCGCTGGTCGCGGCCTATCGTGAGCCGAATCGCATTCGACCCGTCGTGGTGGAGACCCTCACGGGCCTGGCGGCCCTGGTGGGGGTGCTCACCGATGCCGATGCACTACCGCCCACGGCCACCGAGCTGTCGGGCGAGGGGTTGCTGTTGGCCGCCCGGGCCCTGGTACCGCCGGCGGCTCCCCCTCCGGAGCTGGAGGGAGACAGCCTGGTGGCCTCCCTCCAGCATGTGCTCATGGCGGCCTTGAGCCTCACGGGCGGTCACACCGGCTTCATTGGGTATACGGATGCCGCCCGCGAGCGGCTGTTCTGTGTCGATGCCGACAAAGAGCCATTCCAGCTGGACCTTGCGTCGTTCAGGGATCCGGCCACCGACGACGGCCGGTCGTGCAACGGCGAGGCCATCCGCCTATTGGACCTGTCCATCTCCGACGATGTGCGCACGGACGCCCGCATGCGGCCGTGGCGGGAGGAGCTGCTGACTGACGGCATTTTGTCGGCGGCTGCGGTCCCGCTGGTGGCGCAGGGGACATTGTTGGGGCTCTTGAAGGTGTATCACGGGGCGGAGGGGGCGCTGTCGGACCCGAGCCGCCGTTCGCGACTGGAGGGGCTGGCGGCATTAGCGGCCGCCCTGATTCAGCGTACGGAGGCCGATTCGCGCGCAAAACTGGCGGAACGGCGTCAGGCCGTGGTGCTGGCTGGCCAGCATGACTTGGTGGATGCCACCTCGCGGGAGCGGGTGCTGCAGGTGCTCTTGGAATCCGTCCACCGCTTGCTGTCGTCGGGCCTCACGGCCGTGCTGGAACCGGGCCCTGACAAGGTTTTTCGGGTTGTGGGCACCCAGGGTGAAGCATCCGGGTACTTTCACGACTGGCGCGTTTCCATCGACCCGGACGACCCGGACGGGGGTCTGCCGGTGTCCAACGCGTATCGCACCGGCGAGACCGCCTGGATTCGGCCGGGCTGGCCGGACAGCTTTGACTTGCACGACAGTCCCCGCGAGCCATCCTGGAACCTGTTTGGCTTTCGCTGGCTTCTCGCGGTGCCCCTGCGGGCCCGGGGCCGCACGCTCATGGTGCTCGCCGTGTACGGATTGACGGACGACTTGGATCAGGACTTGCGGCGCCTGACCGAAGACCTCGCCCGCACCGCCGGCTTGGCACTCGCAAACACGCTGCCCCAGCCGGAGTTGCTGCGCGTCACCGGCCGCGCGTCCCACCGCTGATCGCCGGGCGCACGTCCGGCTCCATACCCCGGGCCGAGAGGAGCGAGCCGGTCACCACGGCGGTAATGTGCCCGCCCGGCGCAATGAAGATCGACTTCGGCAACCCGGTGACGTCGTAGCGCGTGGACACGAGTCCGGTCGTATCCCGCACCACAGGATAGGTGATGCGGTGCGCTGCCAAAAAAGCCGCCACGGCGGGCGGGCTCTCCTGGACGTCCACGCTCCCGACGTCGAGGCGCCCGTGCTCCTGGCGATAGACAGACTCCCCGGCCGGCATCTCGGCCTTGCACCACACGCACCATGTGGCCCAGAAATTCACCCACACCGCATGTCCGGTGCGGGCCCACCGCGTCAGCCGGTGGCCCGTCACCGTCGTGAGGGTAAAGTTGGGCGGCCGATCCCCCGCCCGGAGTCCCACGGGCACCGGGCCCGACGCCGCCGGAGGGAAAGACAGATACGGGGCCACCACATAGCCTGCCGCGGCCGCCGCCAACACCAGGATGGCCAGGGGATCCCAACGGCGCAAGGCTGTCGCGGGACCCGCCGCGGGGGTCATCAGCGGGTGCGGCGGATCCAAAACTCAAACAGCTCCGCATTCTGGCGCACGGCCACCAGCGCGTGCCCCGTGCTTTTGGTCCACGCGGTGAAGTCGGCGACCGAGCCGGGGTCGGTGGCCAGGACATGGACCACGGCGCCCTTATCGACCGTCGACAGGCCCCGCTTAGCGCGGATCACCGGCAACGGACAGCTGAGGCCACGGGCGTCCACAGTCACAGCGGCCACGGCGCCACCGGGTTCCGTCTCGACCGGATCAAGCTTCACGTCTCGCCTCCCTTGCATGGTCCTACGGGTGGCGGCACCGGCAGCGCGAGTCTACGCGTTGGGCGCCAGGGTAAACGGCTCCTCGGCGGTGGCGACACTGGTCACGTGGTTGTGCTGATCCACAAACACGGTCCGCGGCTGGTACGTCTCCATCTCACGGTCGTCCACCCAACGAAATCCCAGGACCACAATAAGATCGCCGGGATGAAAGTGGCGGGCGGGCGGGCCGTTCAAGCAGACGTCGCCACGGTGCGCCGGCCCTGGTAAAATATAAGTCTGCCACAGGATGCCATTGGACAGGTTCGTGATTTGGACCATCTCATAGGGCAACAGCCCCGACGCATCCAGCAACTCGCGGTCCAACGTGATGGACCCTACATAGTTCAAGTCGGCCTCGGTCACAGTCGCACGATGAATCTTGGCCGCCATCATCCGATATTGCACCTTGACCCTCCTGCTCTCCCTCACTTCCCTCCCAGCATAGCACTGAACCCGGAAGTGGTCATACCTGAGGAGAGCCCTTTAGCGCCCGCCGGCGGGCTGCCCGAGACACGCGTCATTCGCGCGGCGGCCCCATCGCCACAACGGTCCCGAGGCCGGGCGGCCCTTCATCGGCGGGGGCCACGCGTCCCAAGACCACGATGCTGCCGGTGATGAGGCCCGCTCCGACCCACTGCCACCCCACCAGGGCGGCGCCCTGCAGGACATACGAAAACAGAGCGGCAAAGAGCGGCTCGGCCGCCAGCACCGTGGCCGTCGCCTGCGGCGTCGCCCGCTGCTGCGCATAGCCCTGCGCCCAAAACGCCGCCACGCTCGCCAACAGCGCCGTGACGATGAGCGCCCCCCACACCACGGTGCCCGCCGGCCACGCGACCCCGCCCGTCACCGCGGCGCCCGCGAGTGAGAGGAGCCCGGTCGCCAGCAGCTCCACGGCCACCAGCACCGAGAGCGGGTGGCGCCGGACGGCGACGTCCGTGGCCAACAGTTGCAACGCAAACGCCCCGGCTCCCCCAACGACAAGCCAGTCGCCCACAGACAGCGTCCCTCCGGACCCGGCCAACAGCCAGAGTCCGCCGAGCGCCGCCGCCGCGCACGCCCACACCAGGGGAGGGGTGGGCCGCCGCCACAGGACAAACGCCAGCACTGGGGTGAGGACCACCGCGAGTCCCGTGAGGAATCCCGCCAGGTCGACGGTGGTGGCCTGGAGTCCAAACGTCTGGAGCCAGTAGCCGGCCGCGATGAGGATCCCCAGCACAAGCCCATGGCCAAGGGCGCCCCAGGTCACCTGGCGCCACGCCCGGGCCGTCAACAGGCTCATGACCAGCCCGGCCATCAGAAAGCGCCACGCCAAAAAGCTCAGGACCGGGATGATCCGCACCGCATCCTGCACCATGACAAACGTGAGGCCCCAAATGGCGGTCACCGCCACCAAGAGCCCCAAGCTTGCGCGCGGCATCCGGCTCCTCCTCCCCGGTGGCACCGGTGGGGCTCAATCTGTCTTGATTGTGCCAGAGGTGCGCCGGGGGGGAAACCGTCATGCGCAGGCCCTTACGGATAGAACGCCCACGCCCGCCAGTGGCCCTGCTGATCGGCCAAAAATGCCGTCGTGGCCAGCGAAGGGTCGTTCCCCCACGTAATCGCCCACGAATCGGCCAACACGGGCGCGCCGCACGTGCGCGCCACAATCCCGCCGTAGGGGTTTTGCGCGGCCGGGCCATCGTAGGCTAGGCTGTGGGAGGCCAGCGGCGGGGTATCGCTTATCGACGTCCGATACTGGTTCAAGGTTGCGAGTGCCGCCGCGCCGGCGCCCGGCGGCAGCGGGCTGAGATGGGAGGCCACCGGACACACGACCGGGCCGTCGGTCAGCGGTGGATACCGAACGGCAGGCAGATACACGTGGGTGACCGTCCCCAGGCGCGCCAGCGGCGCGGGCAGGTGCGACAGCAGGACCGTGGCAATCACCGACCCGTTGACGCGGCCCACGACCACGACCAGCCAGCGCCCCTGGCGCCCGGCCGCGTTGGGGGGCAGTGTCCGGTACCGAAAGTGGCCCGGGATGGCGGCCACGTACACCGGATGACTGCCGCCGTCTTGGTTGACGGCGAGCTTGGGCTCCCAGGTGAGGGCCTGGCGCTCGGTCGTGGCCACGTAGCTGTAGTGCAGCGCCGCCAGGCTCCCGGCCTGCTGGGCCGCCTGGCTGGTCAGGCTCAGAAGGGTCGCGGCCCCCCAATGGGGCACCAAATACTTCCCCCCGACCCCCTCCGCGGGACCCGGCCGCGTGGTGGTGCCTGCTCCCGCAAATAGGCGGGGGCCCACGAGCAGCCCTACGGCAGCGGCGGCGACCGCGACCACGCTCCACGCCAGGTTTGCGCGTTGACCGGGACGTCGCCCGACCTGCGGTCGCGCCGCCGCCGAAAAAAAGCGCTTCCGGTCAAACGGCGCGGGGGCGGGCGCCGGGGGCAGCCCATGAGCGAAAAACCACGCGCGCTCGCGTTCGTCCGTCCATTCGGGTTCTCGGTCATGGTGGCCTAGCTTCGCCATGTCGCTCGCTCCTTCCCTATCTTGCCCGTCAGGTCATCTAGCCTCGGGCCGCCTCGTCATCCCGCCACCGCTGGCCAAAGCGCCGGCGCGCCCGAAACAGCCGCGCCTTGACGCGGTCCGGCGACACCTCCAGCTCGGCGGCGATTTCGCTGAGCGTGAGCCCACCGTAGTAAAACAGCCACAGGCACTCCCGGTCCGCCCGCGACAGCTGCCGCAGCACGCTTTCGACCTCTACCGTAAGAAAGGCGCCTGCGGCCCGCGGGTCCGCCGTGTCGGCTGCGGTGTCCGGGGGGGCCCGCCGCCGGCGGCGGAGGTGGTCCAGGGCGAGCCGCCGTGCCACCGTAAACAGCCAGCCCGGGTGCAGGGAGCGCGCCGGCGCCCCTCGCCTGGCGGCCACGAGGCGCAAGAACGTCTCCTGCGCCACGTCCTGCGCCACCTCGGCGTCGTGGACGTAGGTCATGACAAACCCCACCAGCCTATCGCCCCACACGTTTACCCAGCGGACCAGCTCCTCATCGCCGGGCGGCATCGTCCCCACCGTGTCGTCTTCCTCCCCAAGAGCGTCCTTTGGCCTTCCCCTCTTGAACGTGCCGAGGCGCCATTGGTTGGCGTCGCCCGCAAGCAAACAGACCCACCGGCTGGCGGATCCTGTGGGCGGCCCGCTACCAGGGGTCCGTGAGGGGTCGCGGCACCGGGCGTGCCGTGCGGCGCGGGTCGCGAGCGTGGGCGGACAGCGCGCCCCGAATGCGGTCCACCACCTCGCCCTCCGACAGCTTCCCGGTGTCGACAACGAGGTCGTAGCCCGTCGGATCGGTGGGATCCACGTGGTAGAAGTGACGCACATACTCTTCGCGCGCGCGGTCCACTGCGCGAAACTGCTCGGCGGTCACGGCCCGCCGCTTGGCCACGCGGGCGTAGCGCGCCTCCCCGGGTCCCGTCAGCCGCACGTGAAAGCCGGATGGGTCCCGGGCAAACACCAGGGCCGCCGCGCGTCCCACCACCACGGCCCCCCGCGCGCTGGCGGCCTCCCGCATGACCGCTTCCGTATCGGCCCGGAACTTTTGCTCTTCCCATGTGCCGTCGGGCGCGAGCGGGACATTGACCCCGGCCAGTGTGAGCAGGTGCGCGAGGCGCGCCCACCGCGCGCCTGCCGGATTGTCCGCCATCGGCCAGCGGCTCGCCTCGTCGGCAAACAGCGCCCCCTCGGAGATGAGGCGATCCAGAAACGGCAACTCCAGTGCCTGGGCCAGTTGCCGCCCCACGGCACTGCCACCGGCGCCGTACGCGGCCGACAGGGTGACCACCACCCGCCGGCCGACGTCTGGTCCCTCGTCCGCCGCCACCGTCGGCTCGGTGAAGTACTCATTGGTGCGGAGCGGAACCTCTCGGAGAGCCAACGTGCCCAAGAGCGCCGCCACCGCAAACACGAACCCCGCTAAAAACAGCTGGTGCATGCCGTCGGCCAGCGCCACGCGCACGGCGTGCAGGAAGCTGCCATACATCTGCCCGCCCAGCGGGCCCAGGGTCCGAAACTCTCGGCCCAGCGCCGTTTGCGCGGCGGCGTTGGTCAGGCTGGCCGGATTGGTGACGGCATTGCGCACCGACGCCGGCAGGTGCGCCAGCAACGCCGTCAGGCGGACCGGCATGAGCCCAGGCAGCCGGGCGGCAAATGTGCGCGTCATGAGGGTGCCCAGAATCGGTGCGGCAATCACGCCGCCGAGCGAGCTCGCAAACTGCTGCGTCGCGTTGACCGTGCCCATCACCTCATAGGGAAAGGCGTTTTGGACGGCCACATTCAGGATGGGCATCACCCCACCCACGCCCAGCCCCATCACCACGACGTTCAGCATGGCGGTCGTGTAGCTGGTTGACGCGGTCATGCTCATCAAGAGAAACATGCCTACGGCCATCACCAGGGCACTGACATGCGCCATCAACCGGTAGCGGCCGGTCTTGGTCATGATTTGTCCCGCCACCACGCTGGCCCCGATGAAGGCCAGCATCATGGGCGTCATAATGGCGCCGCTGGCCGCCGCCGACAGCCCAATGACCCCCTGCGCATACAGGGGGAGGTACATGAGGGCGCCGAACATCGCCATCGACACCAGGAGCTGCACCACGACCGAGCTGGTAAACGTCCGGCTTTTGAACAGCGCCGGCGCCAGCACGGCATCCTGACTCCGGAGCTCCACCAGCACAAACGCCCCAAGCGCCACCGCCCCCAGGCCAAAGAGCGACAGCACCACCCAGGATCCCCACGCGTATTCAGATCCTGCCCACGTCAACCCGAGGAGGATCGGCAGCAGCCCGACAATCAGGAGCGCGATGCCCGGCCAGTCGGCCCTCGCGGCCCGCGCTGCGCGCACCGTGGGCAGACTTACCAGCACCAGCACCAGCGCCACTGCCGCGATGGGCAGGTTGACGTAAAACACCCAACGCCATCCAAAACTGTCGGTGATCCAGCCCCCGAGTGTCGGTCCGACGATGGACGCCAGCCCAAACACGGCCCCGATGACGCCCATCCAGCGGCCGCGCTCCCGCGGGTTGAAAATGTCGCCGATGGTGGCGCGCGGCATAGTAAGCATGGCACCAGCCCCGATGCCCTGCAGCGCGCGGGCCATAATGAGGTCCATCATGCTGTAGGCTTGACCCGAGATGGCCGACCCCACCATGAACACCACGAGCCCAAACACGTAAAAGGGCTTTCGGCCGTAGGAGTCGGACAGCTTGCCGTAGATGGGCACGGTGACGGCCGACGCCATCATGTAAGCCGTGAACACCCACGAGTACAGCGACAGGCCCTGCAACTGCCCGATGATGGACGGCATGGCGGTCGACACGGCCGTCTGGTCCATGGACGAGAAAAACATCGTAATTAACACCGCGGCCAGCGCCCACCACCGCCTGGAGTCAGCAATGCGGTTGGATGACTGGGCCGGGCTCATGGATCGCTGTGACACGCGACGCCTCCCTCGCTTGTGGAAACGGCCAGATTTATTTCGCTATATAAACTTTCTACCAAGAGTGTACGGTTTCACACCCTGCCTGTCAAACGGGCCGTGCACCAGAGGGATTCCCGTCCCGTCGTCCTTTCGCCTCGCGGTATCTCCCGTCAGCCCGCTTCTGCACCGTATTTCGTCGGCGACGCCACCCAAGCAAAAGACGGGCGCTGTGGCCGCCCGTCCGCGCTTCGGTCCTCTTCACGTCTTGGTCATCGCTCCGTGCAGGACCCCTTGAGGTCAGCCGGCGTGGAGGCCGAGCGCCAAAAGCCCCACCGCAAGAGCCGCCAGCACATACAAGACATAGTGGCTCACCAGCCCCGACTCGGTTTGGGCGAGCGCATCGGCTATGCGCCCGACCCATCGCTGCACGGGCCGCATCCCCTGCTCCAGCAGGCGATCGGCGATGTCCGTGTCCACACGCACCACCGCCCCCTCCTGCCGGCGGCGCGTGAGACGAATCACGGGGGCAAAGGCCAGCCGCAAGGGGTGCGTCAGCGCGGTGGCGGTCCACGCGTGTTCCCGCCGATAGTGGGACCCGCCGGACCAAGGCGCCTCCCGGCGTACGGTCAGTTGGTGCCGCCGCATCCACGCGCGGCGCGCCCACGCCACGCCGAGCACCATCGCACCGCCGAACCACAGCAGATACCAAGGGGCGATGGCCGTGAATCCCGGACCCGGAAACACGATGGCGCCCGGCGCGCCAGGCAGCCCGGCAAACACGCGCCCGCCCAGGGATACCAGCAGCGCCGGGGCCGGATGCGCACCAAACGTCCGGGCCACCAGGTGCCGCAGCACGGGCTGACCCACGAGCGGGGGCGCCCAGCGCGCCGCAAATGGCAGCCACCACCCGACCCCCACACCCGCCACGGCGGCCAGCACCGCACCGGCCCCCACCAGGCGGACGGACCCCGCGTCGGGACGGCGCGGCAGCTTGCGGCCGCGCGGAGGCCCCAGAAATACGGCGCCATACCAGCGCAGCATGGCGGTGGCGCCCGTGGCGGCCAAAAGCGCCAGCAGGATGCCCACGACCAGAAGCGGCGGCTTAAGCGGCCCGGCGCTTTCCATGAAGACGGATTCCAGGGATAGCCACTCCGCCAAATACCCTCCGGTGGGCGGCAGCGCCATCAGGGCAATCACGGCCAAAAGCGCCCACCGCGCGAGCCACCCGGCTCGGCGATACAGCCCTCCCAAGGCATCCAGCCGCCGCCCCGCGCCCGCCTGCTCTACCCACCCGGCAATGCCAAAGGCCGCCGTCTTGGCGCCTAGATGCATGAGGGCCACGGCATAAAACGCGGCCAGCGCCACACCCGCGGGGGCGGGGGCACCGGTGCGGAGAAAGACGACGGAGAGGCCCAGCAGCGCGGTGGCGAGTCCCATCCACTCGACGGTGGAGTACGCCAACACCCGCTTCAAGTCATGGTCCAGGGCCGCGTGAACCGCCCCCAGGGCGCCGCCCACCACCCCGAGCCCCACCGTGATCCAGCCCACGGTCAGGTCCGGATGCGTCCAGCCGTACCACTGACCCAGTGCCACCATCACCACCGCCGTGGTCACCCCGGACAACACACCGGCCACCACCCCAGGCGCCTCGGGTTCCGCCACCGGCAGCCATACCTGAAAGGGGAACAGCCCCGTCTTCGCACCTAGGCCCAACAGACCCAACAGCGCGGCGACGTCCGCCACCGGGCCGACCGCAACTTGGGTTGTCAGCAGGATGGCGCCGACGATGAGCGCGGCGGTGCCCAGCTCATTCATCACCAGGAGCACCCAGCCCGCGGCCAGCACCCGTGCCCGGTGCGCCCCGGCCACCACCGCCCCATAGGCGGACGCGGTCAAAAGACCCCATGCCAGCACCAGGGTCAGGGCATCGGCAGCAGTTAAGATGCCGGCCACGCCCACCGCCAGCCAGCTGACCGCGATCATTTCTCCCGGCACCGCCCCGGCCGCGGCCCGCGCACTCACGGCGAAACCGCCCATCAGCCCCACGACCATGAGCCAGCCAGCCACCCACGGATCCACGTGCCATCCCACCGACCCCACCGGCGTGACCAGACGCAGCGTGCCACTGCGCCAAATTAGCCCTACCGCGCCCGCCATGGCCAGCGCGAACCAGGTGCCAACCGCCAGGCGCGCCCCGGCGCGCGACCGAGGCCGACCCGCGTGCAGCAGGCCGAGCCCGGCGGCAATCGCGGTCAGCAGCACCAAGAGCGCGGCCGCGAGCATCAGCGGGCCTCCGCGGTGCGTGCGGGGCGCCCGACCGCTGCCAGCAGTCCCGCCAGGAGGTCGTTGGGGCTGGGTGGGCATCCGGGAATGCGCACGGCCACGGGGACCACCCCGTCCAGCCGCCCCACCACCCCCGGCATGCCGTGAAACCCGCCGCCGTCCTCGGTGGCACACGCGCCCACCGCCACCACCAGGCGGGGTTCAGGCATGGCGTCGTAGGCGGTGCGGATGACGGGCACCATCGCCTCGGTGATGACGCCGGTCACGAGCAGCAGGTCCGCATGGCGGGGCGACGGAGAGAGCGCGAAGCCAAAGCGCGACAGATCGTAGACCGGGCTCGCCAGCAGCTGGATCTCCGCCTCGCAGCCGTTGCACGACCCCCCATCCACCTGACGCAGGGTGAGCGATTGGCGAAACAGCGGATGGGCGGCTGGCTCCAGCGGGGCGCGCGCGGGAGCGGCCGGGTCGACTTGACCCGGAAAGCTGGTCACCACCGGCCGCTTCAGATAGTGCATAAGCCATCGTCGATAAAACATGCGGCGCTCCCTTCTCGTGTGGCAACTTCTCCCGGGCGTTGCGTCTGTGTGGGCGCTACAAGTCCAACGCGGACACAGCCAGGGAGAAGCTCGCGTCAATGATGGGAAAATCCTGCAGGATGTTTCGCTGCTCCAACGCCAGCGGCACCGCGGGCCAGTTGAGTTGGGACGGCGTGGTGAGCGACGCCGCGCGAACGCGCCCCGCGTGCACCGCTAGGCGGTAGCACAGGCGGCCGCGGGGCGCCTCCACCATCCCGTAGCCCACCCCCCGGTCGCCACCCTGCCTCTCGGGGGGCGCCGCGGTCTCGACCGGAGACCTAAAATCCATCACCCGCGACAGCATCTGCAAGCTCTGGCGCACCTCGCCCAGACGCACCCAGGCGCGGCCGTAAGCATCGGGCCGATTGACGGACACGGGCGCCAGACCGGCCGTGAGGGCCCCATACGCGGCATACGGGGCATCCCAGCGCGTGTCCCGCATGAGTCCGGCACTTTTGCCCACAAACCCCGTCCAGTACACCCCGCCGTCCGGGGATTCGGGCAGGCGGCCCGCACCGTGCAGCCGATCCAGATAGCTGTTGGTGACGTCCAGCGCACTGGCGACGGCGTCCACCTGCGCCCGGACCGCGGCCAGCAGCGCGGGCAGCGCCGACAGCTCGCGGGACAGCGGCCGGCGGTGCCCACCCGGCCCCACCACCCCCATGAGATACCGGTGCCCGGTGAGCGCCGCCTGAAACCTGAGCAGGGTCTCTTTGAGGCGAAACCAGTCGGCAGCGGCCGCCACGGTGCCCGTCGACGCCGCCAACAGCGCCAGATCCCCTACGTGGCTCGTGATGCGCTCCAACTCGGCCAGCACCACCCGGGCCTCTTGGTCGGCGGCAGACACCCCGATGCCCAGCGCCTGTTCCACCGCCAGGGAAAACGCCAGGGCGTGCGCGACCCGCGAGGTCCCCGTCACCCGCTCGGCCACCTGGAGGGCGGCCGACACATCCGCCCCCGTCATGGCCTCGGCCACGTGCCGCCGCTTGTACCCGGCACGCAGCCGCACCTGGTGAATCTCGTCGCCCAGCACCACCAGCTGGTACGCGAGCGACTCGGACACGTCACCGCGCACCGGGCCGAGCGGCATGAGGTGCAGTCCCCGCCCCCGTACGGGGCGCCGCCGGCTGGCATGATGCCACACGATCGGGGGCAGCGTGTGCTCGATCCCCCAAAACAGCTGATGGCCCGCGCGAGTGGGCCGCGAGAACGGACCGGGCCCCAGGACCATCTCCTCCGGCGCGCCCCGGGCTGCCGGTGCGATGACCAACGTGAGCCCGCGCGCGCTCAGGAACGCGTGCAGCAGGGCGGCGCCGTCGCGCGCCATCTGTCCCAGCGCATCGGACAGCGGATCGGTTGCGTGCGACTCCGGAATTCCCACGATCATGCGGTCGGCCATGCTACACCCCCCGTCCCAACCCCAGGAACACCCAGGGCACGACCACCCCGGCCGACATCGTGAGGCTGGACATCAACAGTACAGGCAGGGAAAGGAATTTGGACTCCGGCGGCCCCGCCCCCTCGGGGGGCACCGGAGGCCGAGAGCCCTGCCAGAGCCGCGGCAGCCGGTACATGAGCGCCACGAAGCCGCCAGCCAGCAGCAGCGCCGTCAGAGCCGCCCACACCGCCATCCCCTTGTCCGCCAACCCTCCCTGAATGACCAGCCACTCACTCCAAAACGGCCCCAGCGGCGGCAGGCCGGCCAGAGCTCCGATGGCCACCATGAGACCCCCGGCCGTCCACGGGAGTCGGCGGCCCAGGCCGTGAATGTGCCGCGTGTCCACGGTCCCGTAGTGCGCCTGCACCGACCCGGAGAGATAAAACGCCTGGCTTTTGGCCAACCCGTGGGTAAACACGTGCAGAAACGCCCCTAAGAGAGCCGGCCCCCCAAAAGCCAGCCCCACCGCAATGACCCCCATGTGCTCGACGGACGAGTACGCCAACAGACGCTTCAGATTGTGCTGGCGAGATATCAAAGCCACCCCCACCAGCAGGGACAGGAGCCCCAGCGCCAAAAGCGCCAGAAGTGGCCAGTGCTGGTGCAGGAGCCCCTGAGCCAGCGTGAGTCCGCGCCACGCCACGATAAGAATCCCCCCCAGCTCGGCCCCTGACAGCAGGCCCGACACCGGGGCGGGCGCCTCGGCATGCGCGTCCGGCAGCCAGGTGTGGAACGGCACCAAGCCCGCCTTGATCCCAAAGCCCACCAGCATCAACAGCGCCCCCACGGCCACGTCGGCCGCCGCGCCACTTTGCATCAGCAGGATGCCGCCCAACGCCAGCAGTCCGCCCAGCATGGCCAGCGTCACGTACTTCCACGAAGCCTCAAACGGCCCGGCGCCGGGGGGCAGGGCCACCAGCAGCACCGATGACAGCGTCGTGGCTTCCACGGCCACCCACAGATCCACCAGCGGCCACGGCGCCGCCAGCGCCAGGAGCGCCGCCGCAAACACCCCGAGCCAAGCGTAGTACCAGCGCTCGCGGGCCGCGGGCCACGGGTGGTGAACCGCTGCCCCCAGGAAATAGGCGGGCGACATGATGAGCGCAAAGGTGGCCAGCACCAGGACCAACGCCCCATATTCGGCCGTCCAGGCCGGGTGCGCCAGCGCGCGCGACACGTCCAGTGCCGCCGCCAAGGCCGTGCCGGCGGCCGCCACCAGTGGCCAGCGGCCCCGCCCGGACGCCAATGCTCCCATCCCGATCACCCATGCGATGGGAACCCATACCGCCACGTCGCCTACCCCCTCAGACGCCGAAGCGCCGTCGTGTGAATCGGCTCATCCCAATCCAGCCGGCCCCGCCGCAGCAGCCACGCCAGCAGGGCCCCGGCCCACAGGACCTCGGCCACGTCCAGGACATCGACCGTCGCCGGTGCGACGTGCGCGCCCAGCGCGACAAAGCCGAGCGCCACTTCCGCCTCCATCAGCAGGATGGCGGCCACCCACAGCTCGCGCCGCTGGGTCAAAAGCCAAAACGGGGTCAACAGCGCCGCCACCGCCACCCCCGCCGATCCTCCGGCGGCCACGGTCACCACCACCAGCACCGCGCTGCCCAGCAGCAGGCGCGGGGTGCCGGACGCGACCAGTTCCCACCGGTCCGGCGGCAGCGCCGCCAACAGCCACCGCGGCACCACGACGCCCTTGGCGGCCATCCACAAAATCCCCATGCTCCACCAGGCGGCCTGGTGGTGGGCCAGCCCCCATAACACGGCCAGCCCCCCCTCGACCAGTCCCGCGATCGCATACCAACTGATGGCCGTGGCGGGCCGGCGGGCCAGCGCAATGAGATTCGCCGCGAGCCACACCACCGCCGCCCCCGCTTCGGCCATCAGCGTGGGATGCACCAACCACACCGGCATGGCGCTCCTCCTTCAACACAAAGTCTGCAACCGGATCGGCGCCAATCCGCCGCTAGAGCCCGGCGGCCAAGGCCGCCAGCGCGGCCAA
Organism: Bacillota bacterium; assembly: GCA_021846565.1. Lineage (GTDB taxonomy): Bacteria > Bacillota > Sulfobacillia > Sulfobacillales > JAIMBI01 > JAJZWV01. The sequence goes on along the minus strand of JAJZWS010000005.1, from coordinate 32,546 downwards.
GGCCACCGAGAGCGTCAGGTACTCCGCAATGCGCATCAGCCGGAGCTTGGCGAAAGACAGCTCAATGCCCACCACCACGAGCCCCACCACCACCAGCTTGGCGGCCGTCGTCAGAATCGCCAGCGCCAGCGCGCCGGGCGTCAGCATCGCCGCCAATCCCACGGGCCAGCCCAACACGTTCACCAGAATGATGGACAGCACGGTGTACTTCATCCACCCGCCCCACTCCAGCAGCGCCAGATCCGGGCCGCTGGCTTCAAACACCCGGTTGGGGTCGATGAGCGACAGCTCCTGGGACGAATCGGGGTTGTCCACCGGTAGGCGGCCGGCCTCGGCCAGCAGCAGCAGCAACCAGGCCAGGAGCACCAACAGGTGCACCGGGGCGAAGAAACTTTGGGCGAAGAACGCCTGATTGACCGTGTAGGGAATCGTCGAGTGTCCCACGGCGGCGGCCGTGAACACGGCCATCACCGTCAGTGGTTCCCCCAGGGTGCCGATGAGCCGGATGCGGCTCACCCCAATGGCCGCGTAGGCGCTGCCCGAGTCCAGGGCGTAGAACAACAGCAGAAAGCCGGCTCCGGCCAAAATGAGTCCGCCGCCCAAAATGTCCGCCATAAACGCGAGCGGCAGCGGCATGGTGGTCAACACCGGGATTAACAGAGTCACTATCAGGGGCGCCGTGAAATATAACACGGGAACCCAGTCCGCGAGGCCCGTGGTGTATGGGGTGCGCACGATGGACTTGTGAGCCCACTTCCACAGATTCCGATAGGGCTGAACCCACGGAGGGCCTTGTCGCCGCATGCCGCGAGCCTTCACCCGATCCATGATGCCCTTTAAAAGTGGCGCGAATGCCAGAACAAACAACACTTGCAGCCCCTGTGCCACGATTGGCATGTGCAACTCCTCTCCCGCTTCGGCACAAAAAATACCCCTACCGCCACGTCAACGTCACGTGCACGGTAGGAGTCATTAGCCAGATGCTCTGGCAGTTCGGGCGTAGCCCCGGCGGTCTCCATCGCCGTATTGGTTGCGTTGGCATGCTACCCTGCGCGACCCTGCGTGTCAAATGCCCGGGCCCGTTTCCGGTTAGATGCCGCCAATGACCTTGGGCGGCCACCACACCACGAACGCATCACCCTTCACCCGCCATTCGGCCAAGAGCCCGAAGTAGCGGCTGTCGTAGCTGTTCGTGCGGTTGTCGCCCAGCACGAACAAATGCCCCGGCGTTACCGTGACTGGCCCGTAGTTGTACCGGTAGTTGAGCTTGACGAACGGCTCGGCGTACCGGTGGCCATTGATGTACACCTGCCCCGCCACAATCTTCACCGTGTCGCCGGGCACCCCGATGACCCTCTTGATCCAGTCCTGGTTCTCCTTCACCGGTGACTGGAACACGACAATCTCCCCGGTGCGCGGCCCCTCGATGCGATACAGCAACTTGTCCACCAACACCCGGTCGCCGGTCGTGAGCGTCGGAAACATCGAATGGCCCTGAACCTGAAAGGACTCTAGCACAAACGTCCGAATCAAAAAGGCCAGCACGGCGGCCAACACGACCGTCTGCACAATTTCCCGCCACAGCGGACGTGTCGGTCTGCCCGAGCCGTGGCCCACCGGGGCCGCTGCCTTCTCGCCACTCATGGCCATCTACCATTCACCTCCGGCCGGGAGGCGGCGGCGTCCCTGTGTGGTCCACCGCGCCTAGGGGCACCGGGCTCGCCCTGGCCCCATCCCCCGCGAGTGTACCACCCAAGCGACCCCAGCCATTCATCGGCCCCGGACCGCGGGTGCGCCACGCGCCCTCGCGAGGAGTGGTCAACGGACGGCCGGCGGCGGCGCGGCCCTGGGGCAGCCGCGGGAGCGCAAGCCGCTACATGCCCGGCCGCACGTCGCTCCCAGCGGAGACGCGCCGTTGTCGCGCGGGATGACGACCGGGGATCTACCCGCTCTGCCTGGGTCCGACGGGGTTTGACAGCACGCCGATGCCCTCGGATTCCAACTCCACCACGTCTCCGGGCTGAATCCATCTGTCCAGTTCCAGGCCGCACCCCCGTCCGACGGTTCCACTCCCCAAAATATCGCCCGGGAAAATATCCTCCTCATTCGAAAGATACTCGACGATCTCGGGGTAGCTAAAGCGCATCGCTCCTATGGAGCCCCGCGACCACTCCTCACCGTTCACGCGGGCCACCAGCACGGAGGTTTGGGGGTCGAACTCGTCCGCGGTCACGATGCAGGGTCCCAGCGCGGTGGCGAAGTCCTTTCCCTTGAACGGTCCCAACCCGACCGACATCTCGCGCAGCTGAATGTCGCGGGCGGAGAAGTCGTTGAAGATGGTGTACCCGTAGATATGGGACGGTGCATCCGCCCGAGCAATATCGCGCCCTGGACGTCCAACCACGGCGCACAGCTCGAGCTCGTAGTCGAGCCGCTCGGTGTAGCGCGGCCAACGCACGATGTCGCCGGGGCCGATGATGGCATCCGGATTGCCCTTGTAGCACACCGGCATATTGTACCACTCCGACGGCACGGTTTTCATGGCGTTGAATACATGCTCCTCCACCACCATGAAGTCGTGCACGCGGTGTGGGCGGGGAATCGGCGCCCGAAGCCTCACGCCGTCGGGCGCATGCACCAGCACCTCGCCCAGCGGCCCGGTGGTCTTGCCGACGCGCAGCGCCTGGTCCAGCGCCTGACGCACCAGATCCAGCGCCAAAGGACCTTGGCGGATGAACTCGATCATCCGAGTCGGGGCGCGGTGCTGGGCCTCCTCCTGGGGGTAGAGCGACCTGCCCGTACTCCGAAGATAGTCGGCCACCACGAGATTGGCATCTGCGATCCGGCCGTCGTCCAGCCAGATGCCCACGCGTTCCAGGGGTCCGACAGCCGTCTTGACTTCAAAGGTGACAAGCTTCACCGGGGAACCTCCTTCACCGTGCTCTGCCCCGTCGTTCGCAGAGTCTTGAAGGGGTCGCGAGCCAATAGACCCACCAAGCCAAAAAGGACGGTCACCACCCCCAAAAACAGCCAGGCGCTGGTGTACCCACTGACCGCCACGAACTGCCCAAAGCCAATGGGCACCAGAAATCCGCCCACGGCGAGGATGGTCAGCAGCAGTCCCTCGGCGGTGGCCACGTCCGGCGGGGGGATGGCGTCCGGGAAATCGCCGGGCACGGACGTGAACGCGGCAAATCCGAATATCATGAAGAAGCCCACGACGCTGGCGAGAATCCAGATCAAAACCACACCGGCCACGGGCACGAGCAAGAGACTCACCCCCACCAGCAGCACCGCACCCACGATGAACAGCTTGCGGTTCCCAGCGCGATCCGACAGAATGCCGCCGACCACCGACCCCGGGATGCCGGCTAGAACGATGACGGCCGCCAGCAGCGCCGCCGCCGAGCCCAGCTTGAGCGTGGTGCCGGCGTACCCAGCCATCAGTTGCGACGCGGTGAAGTAGGCACCATAAGCGCCCAGGGTGGACAGCCCATACAGCCAGAGGTTTCTGTTTCTGAGCACACGGCCCACCGAGGTCCAGTTCAAATTTTGCGCGGCCAATTGATCGCGTTCCTCAGCTGGGAACCGAAGCCACACAACGTTCACGAGCCAGATCAGGAGGCCGACGGCCCCCCCGGCCATCATGGCTCCGGGCCACGTCAGCGCCTGAATGACACCTACCCACACATAGAGACCGATGGCCGCGCCGATGGCAAACCCGGCGCCGCCGGAGATGCCTTGAGCGAGTGCCAGCTGGCGCCCGCGGAACCAGGCAGTCACCCCAGCAAAACCTGTTCCGACAAACAACGAACCCCCAATCCCGGTGATGAGGCGCAGCACGGCGAGCGCTGCATAGTTGGGGGCGAGACCGCTGAGCGCGCCACACACGGACTCCAGGAGCAGTCCCGCCAGAAGGATGCGCCGGAGCCCCACCCGGGCTGCCAAGAATCCCGTGGGAATGTGAAAGAGGCCGTAGCCGGCGAGGAATAGCGAGATCAGAAGCGCCAGCTCAGGAACCCCAAGCCGAAACTGAGCTCCAATCTGGGGAAAGGCCGCCGCGATGTCGAACCAGTTCAGGGTCAGCTCCACAAAACCCAAACTCAACAACATCAACATCCACCAGCGCATCGCCGAAGGTCTCATCTGGGGCGCCACGGCTAGGCCTCCTCCACGATGGCCGCCGCTCGGCACCAAGCACCGCTGGCCCCACTCACCTTGACCGGCAGGCAGGACACCTTGAATCCGTGTGCCGCGCCGATGGCGTCGAGGTTGGCCAGCTTTTCGATCTGGCAGTACTCGGCGGTGATGCCGGCAAAGTGCGCCTGCCAGACGATGCGCCCGTCGTGCGTACAAAGAAATTCCTCACGCATGTCGGAAAACTTGCGATCGAAGCCGTATGCGTCGATCCCGATCACCTTGACTCCCTGCGTGGTCAGCCAGAGCGTGGCCTCTCGGCTCATGCCGGGCTGGTCGAAGTAGCTCGCCCCCTCCTGCCAGTGATCGCATCCGGTTTGAATCAGGACGATGTCCAGCGGCTTTACGTGGTAATCGATGCGGGCCAGCCCCTGCTCCAAATCGGCGACGGTGACAAGCTCCCCTGGCTTCCTGTGACGTACGTCGATCACCACGCCATCGCCGAAGAACCACTCAAGCGGACACTGATCGATGGTTCTCGCGGGTTGGCCACCGGAAGTGGGTCCGTAGTGCCAGGGCGCGTCGATGTGCGTGCCGGTGTGGGTGATGAGGTGCACCTCTTCAAAGGCGGCGCCTTTGCCCTCCGACCACACCAGGTCCGATTCTGCTACACCGAACTCGGCTTTGACCCAGTCCAAGCCCTCAGCCTCATGAGTCATGTAGTGAATCGACGGCTTCCACGGCTCGAAGTCGGCTTGGTGGACGATAGGGATGCTCAGGTCCACGAGTCTCACGGCGCTACCTCCTTCGTAGGTTCGCTCACTTTAGTTTCGTTGATCGTCGCTAAACGGAGGCGGTTACGACAGCAGCCCCTGCCGCAATGCTTCTGTAGCGAGATGCGTTCGGTTGCGGCAGCCAAATTTGGCTTGCAGGTGGCGTAGATGAAAGCGAATGGTGGCAGGACTCACAAACAGCATCTCGGCAATTTCGCGGTCTTCGAAGCCGTGCGACACCAGGTACAAAATCGTTCGCTCGCGCGGCGATACGCGTGCGCCGGTGCCGCCCGGCACCATGGCCTGCATGTCGGGGGCTCTCGCCACCACCTGGCTGAAGCCCATGGCGGCCACCGGTGCGATCTCGCGGCGATAGTTGCCGCCATAAACCAGGGTGACGCTGCCGTGCACCTCCCGGTGACAGCACACCAGGTGATCCAACCCGCTCATCACCAGCAGGTCCTGGGGTGCGAAACGGCCGTCGGCATGGTACCGGTTCGTGACCGCCGTGCGTCTGGTGGCATAGACGTACCCCCCCAGGCCCACCCTTGATCCCATGATGTGCTCATCCAGCCCTCTCGGGGGCAATCCCGCCCACTCGATCATCCGGAAGCGGCCATCAGATCCCAGGCGCTTCGCGTACACCACATCGAAATCAAAGGCGTCCAAGAGAGGCGTCAAATTCGTGCGCAGCGTCGTCGCATCAGCCATTGCCATCGCCTCCCGAACGACCTCTCCGGTGTGATCGGCGCAATCTTCGCGGTTATTTGCGGGCTTCCTGCCTAAGCGCTCAGAACTAGCAGGACTGATAGGCCCACTCAGCGTCGGGCCCGAAGGCACTCGGGCCATGGACGTCCGCGGCCTGGATGCCTGCCGCGACCTCCACACCACCCCGCACGGCGCACCGTAAAACGACCCACGCCAGCCCATCCCGTGACCCGAACCCATGGCTCGGGCAGGCGTCACGCACCCGAAGGGTCTCCATGACCGCCCATCCCCCCCCGCGCGGAAGTCAACCACTCCTGCGGACCCCTCCTCCGGTCTAATCTTGTGAACTCCTGGGCGCCTCACGCCGCAGTCATCCAGGACCCCTGCCCGAGGCGCCCCTTCTCCCCCTTGACAGACGCATCTGCTACAGGTTATTCTTTTAGTGCTCGATGAACTGGAGGTGGAGGTGTGGCTGGTCGTTATCTTCGGGTCCAAGAAGCTGCGGCCCTGCTGGGGGTGTCCCCGGTGACCATCCGTTGGTACTCCCGGCAGGGCTGGCTGCCCACGTACCGGGTTGGCCGCGGACAGGTCGCGCACCGCCGTTTCCGGTACGCGGACATCGAAGCCGTGGCGCGACGGACGGGACGATTCCTGGCGGCGGAACCGCGGTGGGAGACTACGGTGCCGGTCACGCTGGACATGGCCGCCTACTATCTCGGGTTGTCGGCGCGCTACCTGATCGAGACCGGGGCGGCCACCACCGGCGCGCGGATGACCTGGGAGGACTTGATAGATCTAGAACACCAGATCTACGGCACCACGCCGGCGGTGGCGGACCCGACGCAGCACGTCCAGGAGAAGGAGGACAAACCGATGAGGATGATGATGGAGCGGTGCGGCTCGGGGCCGCACGGCACAGAGGGGGACAGGCCGATGGGGCCGATGATGCGGGAGCGGTGCGGATGTGGGCCACGCGGGCGCGGAGGCCCTGGCCGAGAGGAGAAGGGCGCCGGCTGGCCGGAGGCGGACCGGCCGCGGGACGATGCCAGTCTGCTGATGCTGCGCCGCGCGCAGAGGCATCTGGAAACCCAACGGGCAGACCTGGAGGACCAGATCGCCGAGATTGCGGAACGGATCCGGCTGCACCCCGATAATCACGATGCATCGTGAGTGGGCCCGGGTGGGCAGGGGGCGGGCTCTCCCGCCCCCTGCCCACTTACCGCCGCGCCCTGCCGGGGCCAGGCCGAACGGGGTCGCCCCCCCCAAGGGGCGGACGGACTGCGAGTCGCCCCATCGCCGAACACTACGACCGCCTGGCTGGTGCCCTCGGGCGTCTTCCCGCTCTCGCCCGGTGAATCATCGTGGCTTCCGCGGACTTAATGAGCGCCCAGCGGCCCTCTCTCCTTCGGGCCGTGTGCGGACAGCTCGGCCAAGAGCAGCGGCGGGGTTCGACATGGCCATGGGTCCAGCGGCGCTTGTTCTCGTCTGCGATGTCGTGTCGTTCCCATGTTCGCCACGGAACTCCGCACGCCAAGCGTGCGTCGAGACCCGAAATCTGTTCCGGACCAGACTGTCCTTGCGGCACCGTTGATTGCCCGTAGCCCAATGGACATGGGCACGGGCAGACGACTCGCCGGCACCACGCCCGACGAGGACGCCGCCAACCCGTGCGGATGCCGGAATTTCAACTCCGTCCCGGGTGGCTCTCGACCAAGCTTGGATCTTTCCGCCTTCCAGGATACTCTAATGCCAGCCATCGGTCCGGTTCTTAGCTCATGGGATCGCTCCCGGGTTCAATGTCCGCGGTTGTGACACAACGTCCCGGATGAGTGGCCGTCGGCAGATCTTTGCGACCCGTCGCTTGGTTCAATAGACGCCCGCATCGCGGCTGAGTCCGATATGCGGCCGTTGCCGTCTCAAGACAAGAAAGCGAAGGAGGTTCCCCAATGCCTGAAGGAGAAGCAGAAGCGTTGGCGCTCATCGCTCAGAGTTACCTGGTCCCGCCCCCCAATCGGCCGTCCGGGCGATTGCCGGTCGACACACTCGACGGATTCCGGACGCTGTCCCGACAGTCCGAGAAGGATCCCGGTGCCTATTGGGCGCAGGTGGCACGAGAGCTGAGCTGGTTTGAGCCGTGGCAGCACGATTTAACAGGAAGCTTCCCGGAGTTCCAGTTTTTTGTGGGCGGCCGGGGCAATGTCAGCGTCAATTGCATTGACCGCCACCTGGCGAATCGGCGGGACCGCCCCGCCCTCGTACACGTGCTGGAAGAGGGCGGCGAGCGGGTGTGGTCGTGGGGAGAATTTCATCAGGTGACGGCCACCTTTGCACAGGCACTCCATGACATGGGTGTGCGCACCGGGGACACGGTGGCCATCTACCTGCCGAATCTCCTGGAGACGTTTGCCGCCACCCACGCGTGTTATCGTCTGGGCGCTGTGTATAACATCATCTTTTCCGGCTTCTCGGTCGACGCCCTCTATGAGCGCCTGGCCGACACAGAGCCACGCGTGGTCGTGACCGCCAATGAGGCGGTTCGTCGCGGCCGGCGGCTGCCGCTCAAGCGCACCCTGGACCAAGCCGTGGCACGCGTCGAGAGCGTCGAACACGTGGTGGTGGTGCGGCGCACCGATGCGGAGGTCCCGATGACACCGGGCCGTGATCTGTACTGGGATGACGTACTAAAGGCCACGACGGGACAATTGGCTCCGGTCTCACTCGAGGCCAACGCCCCCGGTTTCATCATCGTCACGTCAGGCACGACGTCAAAGCCCAAGGGACTGGTCCACGCCGGACTGGGCTTTCTGACCGGTGCTTACCACAATGTGAAATGGGCCCTGGACCTGGGACCGGATGACGTGTACTGGTGCACGGCCGACGTGGGCTGGTTGACGTTCCCGATCTTTGAGCTGGTGGGCGGCCTTCCATTCGGCGCCACGTACGTCTTTTACGATGGAGCGTTGGACTTCCCGGAACCCGATCGGTTTTACCGCATCGTCGCCGAGCACCGGGTCACCAAGGTGTTTACGGCCCCAACCGCCCTGCGCATGCTCGCCCGCTATGGACCCGAATGGTACGCCCCGCACGACCTGTCTTCGCTCCGCCTCATTTCGCTGGTGGGTGAACCCCTGGACCAAACTACGTGGGAGTGGGTCTTTCGGGACATGGGCCAGGGGCGGATTGAGATCAACAACACCTACGGGCAGAGCGAGACGGGTAGTGCGTGGACCTCCTCGGCGGTGGGAGTCACCCCCGCCAAGCCGGGTTCATGCGGCATGGCGCTGCCGGGCCATGCCTTTGCCGTCGTGGATGAACAGGGACAGCCGGTGGCCCCGGGCCAAGTGGGACAGTTGGTCATCACCAAGCCTTTCCCGACCTTGGCGCGCACCATCTGGAAGGACCATGAGCGCTACCGCCGAGAGTACTTTCGCCAGTCGGGCCTCTACGGCTCGTACGACAGCGCCGTGTTGGACGGCGACGGGCACGTATGGGTTCTGGGACGAATTGACGACGTGATCAACGTCGCGGCGCACCGTCTATCCACGATGGAGATGGAAAGTGCCCTCCTGACCATGCCGGAAGTCGCCGAAGCCGCCGTCGTCGGGATCTCCGACCCGATTCGGGGACAGGTGCCGGTGGCCTTTCTCACGGTGCGAGCGGGCGCGCGGGTGGGGGTGGACTTTGCCGACCGCGTCAAGGCGCACATTGCGGATACCATTGCGCCCATTGCTCGTCCGGCACAGGTTCACGTCATCGATGCCATGCCGAAAACTCGGAGCGGAAAAATCGTCCGGCGACTCTTGCGCGAACTGGTGGTGTCCGGCACGGCTACGGGCGACATAACGGGACTGGAGGATCCAGACGTGTTGGACCGCCTGCGAACCCAGCTGGGAACCCCCCAGTAAGGTTGGGACGGTTGCCGCAGTGCAAGGGCGGTCGTGGCACCCCGCAAAACACGCCCGCTCGGATAGGCTCTCGGCTCGCGACCCGCGCCATCGCGGGTGGCAGGGCGACGTCGGCAAGCCCGCAGGCCAGCAGGCCAGCAGGCCCCTGGGGCGGGTTGGCCTCACAAGGGACCTCGGACGGAGGCGGGGTCTCGTTCAACACGCGTCGAGCGTGGGCACGGGGATACCGAGGAAATCCAACAATTGTTTCAGCTGTTTCAGCCGCCGGACCCGCTCCGTGAGGGTCAGCTGGACAGGCGAGCAACGGGTCTTAAGCGGTCAGGCCTCGGAGCCGCTTCGCCGGGCTCGTCTCCACGCTGGCGCATGTGCCCGCCATAGCACATGGCCCGTGCGACGACACACATGCGCGTCGCGGGGTGGCCCACAGCGTAGCGCAATCGCGTCAGGCCCGTCTCCGGCTGCGCCTGCCATGAAGCGCCACACGGGAGCGCGGTTCCGCGCGATGCAGGCCGGGGAGCAGCGCGCCCGCCATCACCATGCCCGCCAACCCTACAGACAAAAACGCGCCGCCAATGCCGACCCACAGCGCCAGTCCTGCCGCCGCGAAAGCGCCCAACGCCTGCGCGGCGCGCGTGAACCCCCCATGAAACATAAGCACGCGGCCCAGGTCCTGGTTGTCGACGACGGACTGAAAGTGCGTCTCCCACTCCACCATGAACACGGAGTCGGCCAGGCCCGCAACCACCTGAGTCATGAGCGCCCAGGCCAGCACGGGCACCAGGGCGATGAGTCCCGTGGCCAGACAGAACAGCAGCACCAGTGGCCAGCGCACGCGCCGAAGAAAGCGCAGCCGCGGTTGATTGACGGCCACTGCGCCCACGATGACCCCCAGCGAGAGGGAGGCTTCCAAAAAGCCCACCCCGCGGGTCGTTCCATGAAGAACCGACCGAATCAACGGGACGGACAGGACAATGAAGGCAGCGTCCGTCACCTGCACCACCACCGCCAGCAGCGCCAGGCGCCGCAGGAGGGCATCCCGCCACATCACACGGCCTCCGTACCACATCGCGGTGACATACGAGGTCGACGGCGCGGGGACCGGCCGGCGCAACCCCGGCAGCGTCGCCATCAAGAGGGCGGCTGCCAAAAAGCTGACGGCGTCGAGGCCGAGGCCGGTCAGCGGCCCGAACGCGGCGATGGTCACTCCGGCCACCGCCGGACCCAGCACGTACATCGTTTCCATAACGCCCTGCAGGCGGGCGTTGGCTGTGAGCAGCCGCTCTGCCGGCACCACTTGCGGAATCATGGCCCGAACGGCCGGGTTGTACGGCAGCCCCAACACCCCCAGCACCACAAACACGGGGTACAGCTCCCACGTGGAAAATCTGTGCGTGGCGGCCAACGCCACCGGTGTCGCCACCACGGCCGCTCGGACCAGGTTGAGCCCCACGGTCAGCGCACGCCGGTCCCAGCGGTCCACCAGGGGGGCGGCCACGGTTTGCAGCGCCCCGGCCACCATCATGTAGCTGCCCCACAGGATTCCCAACGGCAGCACGGACCCGGTGGCGCTGTAAATCATCCATGAAATGCCAATCGTGAAAAACCCGTCACCAAAGCGGTTGATCGCTTGGGCCAGTACGATGCGGGCAAAGGGCGTCAGGACTCCCCCCGGATTGGGCGGGGATGAACGGACTTCTGTCATGTAAGTTGCTCCAATCGTCGGCAGCTGTCGGGCGAAGGCGTCACCGCTGGCTTTATAGCGTGTTAGGGATCAACCCGGGCCACCACGCCGGGGCGAGACGCGAGCTGTCGGATGCCGTGGGGTCGCGTGTTCGAGCGGCCTCTCCGGCTCTCTTCACCAGTGAGCCCGAGCACATGGGCGCGACGTCGAGCCTCCCGCTGGCGGGTACCTGCGGCCCCCGGGCCGATTCGCCCCCGAAACCCCGCCGCTCAACATTCCTGCCGCTGCCCATGATCCCCGCCGGGCCCCACCCCGCCTCAGACCCGCGGCTGAAAAGTTTGGGCGGCATGCGCCACGACTTGAATGCCGATGGCGAGGCGGCTCGCGGCGTATTGAAACAGCGCCACGTTGGCCACGTGGCCGTTCAGAAAGGCAATCAGGAGATAGTCCTCGTTTTTCGTGGTCCACGACTCCTCAAGACGGGTCCAGCCGTGGACGGTGGCTTCCGCGAACGCCGCCACGTGGCCCCGGGTGGGTATGCCCAGTTGGGTTTGGTGTGCCACAAACGATGCGGCATGCACCCACGTGGCGGTTTTGGTTCCCCAGGCTTCCACCTGCAGGTGGGCGTGGGCCGAGGTCCAACGGGCATGGCCACTCACCGGGCTCGCCACTCGCCACGTGCGGGGCACCTGAAAGCCGAATCCATAGCCGGGGACCGACACCGTGTGACTCGCAATCTGTTTGGCGTGAACGGCTGGCAGCGCCTTGTGCGGCGGCGCCCCAAACAGCCCGCATCCCCCCGCGAGGAAGGCGGCGCCCAGGCCCACCCCCACCCACCCCAGCCGCGTCCGCCGCTTGCTATCCATCGCCACCCCGTCCCGACCCCATTCGACGCTGTATGCGCCTATTGTACCGATTTGGTCCAAGCGGGGGCACCCCGTGTCTGCGCCCACCGGCGCCGCGCAGCGGGTGCTATCCTAACCCTCGACCAGGGCCGCAGGGAAGCAACGCGACCATGCCGAGGACTCATCCCGAAGCCCGTTCCGAGAAATCCCGTGTGGCGTCACGGTGGGCCGAGGCACCCTTTTCTCGAGGCACTGGCCTCCGATGCCCTGCCGGCTCACACGTTTGCCGCCTACATGGCTCGGGATTATGCTTTTGTCGCCGCGCTGGCCGACGCCGTGGGGCATCTCATCGCCAAAGCTCGACGCTGGTTGCCAAGCGCCATCTCATCAACTTTCTGACCGCGTGGCTGGATGGCGAGGACGCCGTCTCCGCGTCGGTTCTGGGCCCACGGGAAACCCCGAATCTGGCCACCCGCTCGATTACGTGGGCTCTTTCGGCCCTATTGCGTGGCTCGGCGGTCGCCAACGGGTCGGGACCAGGTTTGGCGCGGTGCCGGCCGGCGAGTGGACCCCCTCACGTGGGGAGAGCGCGTAGCGGCCCATGCGCCGACCACCCCCACGTATCGATGCGGGACCGCTCTGCACGCCGCCTGCCGTTTGCCAACTTCGTGCACGGGCTTCAGACTGAGGTGGGTGGGTTGGGGCTGTCGGTCTGGCCGTCGGCGCCGATCTCGCCGTGCCCCCTGACAATGAGCCTGAGGAGGTGCACCGTGTCTGCTGACCATGAATCCCGACCGACGTTCGCCGATGTGCTGGCGGCGCGCCGCCGCATCCGACCCTATCTGGCCCCCACGCCCCTCATCCGGGCCGACAGCCTCTCGGATGCGCTCGGTTTTGACGTGCTGCTGAAGCTCGAGGTCCTCCTCCCCATTCGGGCCTTCAAGGTGCGCGGCGGGGTGAACCTCGCGGCCGCCGACCATGCGGCCGGCAGGCTGCCCCCGGTAGGGATGGTGGCAGCGTCCACGGGCAATCACGGGCAGTCGGTGGCTTATGCGGGGCGGCTGTTCGACGTGCCGGTGCGCGTATTCGTCCCCGAGGCGGCTAACGACGTAAAAACCCGCGCCATGGAGCGTCTGGGAGCCACTGTCGTGCGGACCGGGCGCGACTTTGATGCCGCGCGGGAAGCGGCGGAAGCTTATGCGGCGGCGCAGGGCGCCCGCTACGTGCACTCGATGAACGAGCCCCTGCTCATCGCGGGGGTGGGCACCCTCTATCTGGAAGCGTTGGAGGAGGCGCCGGACGCCGACGTGATTTTCGTCCCCATGGGTGGGGGGTCGGGGGCGTCCGCGGCCGGACTGGTGGCGAAAACCGTCAACCCGTCGGCGCGGGTGATCGGCGTGCAGGCCGAAGGCGCGCCGGCGCTGCACAACGCGTATCGCACGGGCCGGCTGGAAGAGACCCCCGCCGTGAAGACCGAGGCCGAGGGGCTGGCCACGCGGGTGGCGTTTTCCCTGCCCCTCGCCATGATTCGCGACACCGTAGATGACGTCGTGCTGGTCAGCGACCGCGAGCTGTACGCGGCTCAGCGCCTGCTGCTGCGCCACGCGCGGGTTCTGCCGGAAATGGCGGGCGCCGCAGGCCTTGCCGCTGCGCTCCGGGCTCGGGACGAGCTTCAGCGACGCCGCGTCATCCTGCCACTCACCGGGGCCAACGGATCCGACGACGAACTTTCTCGGGTGTTGTCCGAAGGCTGGGACTGAGGCCACGCGGACTCAGGCCGGCCCGCGGCGGGCCCTGGCCGTCTTCTTCGCGGCGGGGCGCCGGGTGCGTGTCGGACGACGGCGCGGCGCGGGCGCCGCACAGGGGGCGGCCACCGGTTCAGCAGGCTCCCGTCGGTCCGGCGCCCCCGGCGTGTGGCCTCCGAAGACAAACGTGACGCGCCCATCTTGCAAGGTCAGCCGGGCGCTGAACGGCTGGCCGGCCCGGTTTTTGAATCCCTTCAGCACCCCGGTGGTTTTGCCCGCCAGGAGGGTGGCCAGCTGCCGTTCCGTCAAACGCTTCTTGGCCACGGTGCGCCAGATGGTGAATGCGCAGCCCCCCTTCCAGCGCGAGCAGCCCCAGCCCTTGGGCGTCGCCACGACCTGCCCCTCGTGACAGACGGGGCAAGGCCCGAGCGGTGTCGAGGCATCGGTGACGCCGTTCGCGGCCCCGGCCACCACCGTGGCGGCCTGCTCCCGCACGGCCGACACCACGTCGGCCGTGTAGACGCGGATCGACTGGACAAACGCGGCCGCATCGCCGGTGCCGCCCGCAATCGCCTCCAACTGAGCTTCCCAGTCGCCGGTGAGATCCGGACTCTGCAGGGCGGACGGCGCCACCTCTAACAGCGCCCGACCCTTGGCCGTGCTCACGAGCGTTTTCTTTTCCCGCACGACGTACGCCCGGCGCACCAGCGTGTCGAGGATCCCCGCCCGGGTCGCGGGCGTGCCCAAGCCGTGCTTTTCCATGAGCGCCAGCAGGGTCGCATCGGTCAGGTGCGCCGGGGGCTTGGTGGTTTTTGCCAACAAGTCCAATCCGCTCACCTCCACAGATTGGCCGGCGGCCAAGCCTGCGGGGATCCGCTCGCGCGCCTCGGCCTCGGCGTCGGGGTCCTGCGCCGCGGGCAGGCGCCCCGTGGCGATCCGCCAGCCCGGCACCACCACCACGGAGCCCTGGGTGCGAAAGGGTTCGCCCGCCGCCTTGGTCCACACCGTCGTCCGCTCGTCGACGCCTGGCGGCAGCAGCGCCGCGAACGTGCGGCGCACAACGAGATCATAAATCTTCAGGTCTCGCGCCGACACCGAAGGACCCGGTCGCTCGCCCGTCGGCACGATGGCCGGGTGTCCGGCCTTCGCCACCTCGGCGTCGTTGGTGATGCGTCCCAGCGGTAGAGGAGACGGGAGTGCCGACACCAATTCGCCATAGAGCGCGCCCAGGCTCCCGAGCCGCTGGCCCATGGACGCGGCCTCCACCGCCGACACGGCCCGCGCGTCGGTGCGGGGATAGCTTGCCAGACGCGCCTCGTACAGACGCTGCGCCGCGCCGAGCGTGTCCTGCGCGGTCATCCCGAACCGCCGGTTCGCGTCTTTCTGCAGGTCGGCCAAGTTGTACAGCCGAGGTGGGTGGACGGTCACCCGCTGGGACTCGCGGCGGCTCACCACGCCGGGCGTGCCGGACGGCACCTGTTGCATGACACGCTCGGCCACGGCCCGATCCCGAATGCGGTCGGCCGGCTCGGCCTGGCCGGATGCTATCCAGACCCCGCGGTACGTTTCGCCCTCCGGCGCCGCAGTCGTGATAAACGTGGCTTCCACCTGCCAGTAGGGCGTGGCACGGAAGCGGTCAATCTCCGCATCCCGGTCCGCGATGAGACGCAGCGTAGGGGTTTGTACGCGCCCAACCGAAAGGGCGCCCTGGCCGCGCTGCCCGTGCCGCAGCGTGATGGCCCGCGTCGCGTTGAGCCCCACCAGCCAGTCCGCCTCGGCGCGCGCCTCCGCGGCCTGGCCCAGGTGCTCATAGGCCGACGCCGGCTCGAGGCGCGAGAGGGCCGTCCGAATGGCGGACGGCGTCGTTTCAGAGAGCCACAGTCGGAGCGCAGGCTGTCGGACCTTCAGGTGGCGCAGCAGCCAGCGGGCGATGAGCTCCCCCTCCCGGTCCGCATCGGTGGCCACGACGATAGCGTCCACGTCGGCGCGCTTCACCAGCCGGGCCAGCACCTGCAGCTGCTCACGACCGCTCGAGACCGGCGCCAGCCGAAACGCCTCGGGCAGCATGGGCAGACCAGCCCAGCTCCACCGGCGCCACTCCGGCTGATACGCCTCGGGCTCCGCCAGGCTCACCAGATGTCCCTGGGCCCACGAGACCAGATCGCTCCCCACCGCAAGGAACCCCTCCTGACGCGTGGGGCGCCCCAGCACCCCCGCAATGGCGCGCGCCACGCTGGGCTTTTCCGCAATGATGAGCCGCAAGCCTCCGCCCCCTTTGCCTGAGCCTAGCGGACCGGCTCCTGGTCGTCACCCATCGTCAGTCCGCCCGGCGCTCGCGGATCTTGCGGCAGGAGATAGCAGCCGCGTTTCACCGATCCGGCACTCGGCAGGAATCGGGGCGGATGGCGGCGAATCATGCAGGTATTGCCATTCAGACGATCGCAAACTTCACGGGGAAGGTGTGCAATGCAAAAGTCCGACGGGGTGGGAGCCCCCGCCCCTGGCCCACTGGCCCACGCCGTCGTCCAAATTGACTTGGACTGCCAGCCCATCATCAACCATGCGGCCGAACGCAACAGCATTCCGGTCGTGGAGCGGGCCCGGATCTCCAACCGGGGCGCTGCGGCGTTGGAGCACGTCCGCCTGGAACTGTCGGGGTCGGCCTTGCGCGGCACCGGGATCGAAATCGACCGTCTCGCCGCGGGGGAGACGCGGGAGATTCAGCCGGTCGACTTGAGGTTTCGCGAGCGCTACCTGTCCGAGCTCGCAGAAGCCACGGACGGGGAGATCACCGCTGAGGTGAGAGACCCGAATGGTACGCTGCTGGGGGCTCGGACGTACCCCGTGGCCCTCATGGCGTACGATGACTGGCCCGGCCTCCGGGTGTGGCCGGGCCTCCTGGCGGCGTTCAGCCTGCCCAACCACCCCGTGGTGGAGCGCCTGGTGGGCCGCGCCGCCCGTCTGCTCGCGGGCTCCGATCCCCCCGGCGCCCTGTCGGGCTACCAGTCCGGTCAGCGCGAGGATGTCTGGCGTCAGGTGGCTGCCATCTATCAGGCCGTGGCCGCCACCGGGGTACTGTACAGCAATCCGCCGGCGTCATTCGAGCAGCAGGGCCAGAAAATCCGCACGCCCGACCGCATGATCGATGGGGGACTCGGCACCTGCCTGGACCTGGCGATGCTGCTCACCGCCTGCCTGGAGCAGGCGGGACTCCATGCCCTCGTGTTCCTGAGCGAGGGTCACGCCTGGGTGGGCGTCTGGCTCGTGGACACCAGCCTGCCGGCCGTGTTGGAGGACGACCTGCTGGCACTCAGAAAACGCGTCTCGGCCGGCGAGATGCTCGCCCTGGAAGCCACCGCCGTCGCCTCGCGGCCGGTCCCGCCTTTCAGCGCCGCGGTGGAAATGGGAACGAGTCATCTCTTGGAATCCGAGACCCGCTTTTGGTGTGCCGTGGACATCGCCGCATGCCGCCGCGCCAAGGTGCGTCCCCTCGCCACGCGGTGGGTGGCGGGCGGGGCGGTCGACGAGCAGGAGCCGATGGCGTCTGCACCCATCGAGGCGGTCCCCGAGCTGCCACCCCTGGACCTGGGTGAGCTGACGAGCCCCACCTCGCCCAAGGACCCTACGGCTCAGCGCCTCGCGGTCTGGAAGTCCCGCCTGCTGGACCTGACCCTGCGCAACCGCCTTTTGAACTTCAAGCTGTCGCGATTGTCGGTGCGGCTGGTCGTCCCTGATCCGGCGCTGGTGGAGGATGCCCTGGCGAGTGGGCGCGACTGGCGCTTTCGGTCCGCCCAAGACCTGTTATCCGTCGAAGATCCGCGGTCGGCCGCGCTTTTGGCTTCGAAGACCGGGGAGGTGCCCGACATGCTGGGCCAGTACGACTGGGTGGCGCGTCGGGAACTGGTCGTGTGGCTTCCCCGAGATACGATGCAAACCCGGCTGCTGGAGATGTTTCGGACCGCCCGGACGGGCCGGGAAGAGGGCGGCGCCAACACACTGTTTCTCACCCTGGGCATGCTCATGTGGTCAGAAGACGGCAACCGCGGCCCATTTCATCACGCTCCCATTCTGCTGGTGCCCGTCACGATGACGCGCACCTCGGTGCGGAGCCACTTTGGGCTCGGGCGCCATGATGACGAGACACTGGTGAACCCGACCCTGCTGCAACTGCTGCGCGACCGGTTTGGCGTGGAGGTCCGCGGATGGGATCCGCTGCCCGCCGATGACCATGGGGTGGATGTCGAGCGGGTCCTGCAGGCCCTGCGATTGGCCGTGAAAGATCTCCCCGGATTCGAGGTGCAGTCGTACTGTGCTGTGAGCCTGCTGTCGTTCGCGAAGCACCTGATGTGGCGCGACCTGGAACAGCGGGCCGACGCGCTGCTGGAGAGCCACATGGTCGCGCACATTTTGGGCGCCGGCGCCCCCGACCCCGCCCGAGACCTGGACCGGCGGGACGACCTGGATGAACGCCTCGGCCAGGCGGCGCTCCTGGCGCCGCTCCCCGCTGACTCGGCTCAGCTGAACGTCCTCGCGCGAGCGCGCGAGGGCCACGACCTGGTGATCAAGGGCCCTCCCGGCACCGGCAAATCGCAAACCATCACCAATCTCATCGCCAATTTTCTGGGTGAGGGCAAAACCGTCCTGTTTGTGTCTGAGAAAACCGCGGCGCTGCAAGTGGTGCAGCGCCGGTTGGACGCGTTGGGCCTGGCCCCCTTTTGCCTCGAGTTGCACTCGGCCCGCTCCAACAAGCGGGAAGTGCTGAACCAGCTCCAGGCGGCCTTTGACGCAGCTGGGCCGGTGGCGGACCCCCGGTGGGCCGCGGCCGCCAACGACCTGGCGAGCGTACGGCACCAGCTGGCTCACTGGAACGCGGTGCTGCACCGGCGTCACGCGAACGGACTGTCCTTGGCCGAAGCCCTGGAGACGGTGGTGGTCGAGCGCCGCGCCGAGCGATTTTCTCCACTCCCGCTGGCGTGGCGTGAGTCCGACCGATTCGATGAGGCGGCGCTGCAGCAGCGGGACCTACTGGTGGAGCAGCTGGCGGCCCGCGCCACAGACGTCTCCCCACGGCCCCACCATCCTTTGCAGGGCCTCGCCGCCACCGAATGGTCGAGCGGGTGGGCGGCCGCCTTAGAAGGAGCGCTGCTGGTGCTGCGCCGGGCGGCGTCTGACATGGAGCAGGCGCTCCCGCCGCTTCAGGACGCCGGCTGGCCCCTGTCCACCCCGGCGTCGTTTGCGGAACTGGGCGCGCTTGCCGACGCGCTCGCGGTCGGCGGCGGGGGCCGCGACGTGCCGGCTGGGGTGCGCGGCGCGCTGAATGAGGCAACCGGCATCGTGCTCCAGCGCGCCGAAGCGCTGGGCCGGGCCATCACCGCCAGCTGGGAGCGGCTCGCCCCCTACTTTCGGGACTCCATCGCCGCCGTGGACGCCACCCTCCTGGCCTCCACCTGGGAGCGGGCCCAGCAGGCCCGGTGGCTAGGCAAATGGCGAGGGGAGCGCGCCGTGCGCGCCACGCTGAATGCCCACGCGCAGGTGGGCGGCAGGGCGTCCGGCGTGCAGGTGGCCGATATGCTGGACGTGCTGACGCACTGGCAGCAGGCCGCAGCCGAGCTGGCCGCGCTGGAGCCGTCGGCGCCTATGCTCTTAGGATCGATCTACCAGGGTGCCCAAACCAACTGGGACGAAGTAGCCCAGGTGGCGAGGTGGCACCGAGACGCCCGGCGCGCGCTGGGGATGCTCAGCGGAAGTGGCACCCCGGCGCTGGCCCGCTGGGCTGGGGACTGGATGGCGAACGGAGGCGCCGACACCCCCGCGACTGTTGTGGAGGCCTGGCCGGCGTTCTGCACGGCCGCGGCGGCGGTGGAGGCCCTGGGCGGCTCGCTTGAGCTAGCGGATGCCTCCGACCCGGTGCAGCACGCGTCCCGCTTGGCCGCCCGGTGGCTCCGCGCGAAGGGTGACTGGCGCCGCTGGTGCGGTTGGCAGGCCACCCGGCGCGAGGCACTGGCGGCCGAGCTCGCCCCAGTGGTGGCCGCCGCCGAAGACGGCCGCACGGCGCCGGCCGACCTGCTGCCACAGTGGACGTATTCGTATCGTACCTGGTGGGCCCGCATGGTAATGGATCAGGAGCCGGAACTGGCGGGATTTTCGCGGACGGAACAGCTGAGGCGCATCGATCGGCTTCGGACTCTGGACGAGCGGGTGAGGGCACGGGCGGCCCAGCACCTCGTCCACCGTCTGGCCGCCCAGGTGCCCGTCCCTGCCACGTCCTCCCGGGACCCGGCCATGCGCACCCTGCTGCGGGAACTGCAAAAGCAGCGCCAGCACCTGCCCGTGCGGGTGCTGCTGGAGCGCCTGGGGCCCCTGCTGCCCCGCATCAAGCCGTGTCTCCTCATGTCTCCCCTGTCCGCGGCCCAGTATTTGGACGCCGACACGCGCTTTGACGTCGTCATTTTCGACGAAGCCTCGCAGATCGCCGTCTGGGACGCCGTGGGCGTGATGGCGCGCGGACGACAAGCGATCGTCGTCGGGGACCCCAAGCAGCTGCCCCCCACGCAGTTTTTCAGTGGGCAGGGCGGTGGCGACGATGGGGAGGCTTCGCCCGACACCGAGGATTTGGAAAGCGTCCTCGACGAGTGCCTGGGGGCCGGTGTCCCCTGCCTATCCCTCCGATGGCATTACCGCAGCCGGCATGAGCGGCTCATCGCGTTCTCGAACCAGCACTATTACGGCGGGCAATTGATCACCATTCCCGCTCCCCGCACGGAGGATCGGGCGGTCCGCCTCGTGCGAGTGGGCGGCGTCTATGACCGGGGCGGCAGCCGGACGAATCATGCCGAGGCCCTGGCGGTCGTGGACGCGATTCAGGCGCACTTCCAGGATCCCGACCACGCGACCGAGACGCTGGGCGTGGTTACGTTCAATCAGCCCCAGCAGCAACTCATCGAGACCCTGCTGGACCAGCGGCAGAGTGAGGATGCGGCCCTCGAGGCCGCCATCACAGCGCAGGGGGCGGAGCGCGTCTTTGTGAAGAACCTTGAGAACGTCCAGGGGGACGAGCGCGACGTGATTTTCTTCTCCATCACGTTCGGCCGCGATGCCGGCGGGCGCATGGCCATGAATTTTGGCCCTCTGAACCAGGCGGGCGGCCCTCGTCGGCTCAACGTGGCCGTCACGCGCGCCCGCCTCCGAGCCCAACTGTTTGCCAGCATTGGTCCTGAGGACATTGACCTCAGTCGCACCCGCGCCGACGGCGCCCGCGATCTGCGCGACTATCTGGCGTATGCGACCCAGCCGATGTCCTCGGCGCCCGCGACCGCCGGCGAGCATGCCGTGGCGGGCGGCCTCTTGGCCGACATCCAGGCCGAATTGGCGGAGCACGGCGTCGAAGCCCACGTGGGCGTGGGCCTCTCAGACTTCCGGGTCGATTTGGCGCTGGTGGACCCGACCGACCCCGACCGTTATGGACTGGCCGTGCTCACGGACGGGGCCGGGTACGCCGCCCTCCCCTCGGTGGGCGACCGCGAGCTCTTGCGGGCTTCCGTGCTGACAGAACTGGGATGGCGCATTCATCGGACCTGGGCACTGGACTGGTGGGAGTCCCCCACCCAGGAGCGGGCCCGGATCCAGCACGCCCTCAGCGCCCTGGGTCCTCCCTAATTCCTTGGCACCGCCAGCTCAGGGAAAAAAATTTCACCGCTGGACGAATTCGCCCAGTTTGCCCCTTGCATTAACGGGGAGCGGAGTGGTATGCTGATTGAGCACGTCCGGGTTGAGCCATGCAGATCCAAACCTTCACAGCTGCTTCCCAGTGCAAATTGTGTCTGGGGAGAGTGTGTAACTATGTCGAAGTCTCTTTACATCGGCAATCTGCCGTGGTCGGCGACGGAAGAATCACTGCGGGAGCTTTTCCGCAACGAGGCCAACGTAGAAGTGGAGTCCGTTCGGGTGGCGACGGATCGGGAAACCGGCCGGAGCCGCGGATTCGGTTTTGCGGAAGTCGCGGATGAGCATGCGGAACACGCCATCGAGCGTTTGAGCGGGGTCGACTTCGGCGGCCGTGCTTTGACGGTGAACGAGGCGCGTCCTCGCGAGGAGCGTTCGCGCCGCTACTAAGGCTCTCGCAAGACGCGGGGAAAGGCTCTCCTTTGCCCGCGTCTTGTGTTTTCTTGGTCTCGTTGAACCACCGCCGACGAACACCGGCGCGCCGTCACGCCCATCGAGGCGCCGTCGACCGAGGGGCCTTACCTGACCTTGGACAGGAAGCGCACCACCTCGGGCCCGACCACTTCCGGGGACTCCGCCGACGGGTAGTGTCCGGCGGTCGCCACGATCAGGCGTCGGCCGCGCAGCTGCTGGGCCACCCAGGTACCCTCGGCGGCTGCGTCGCGGAGTTCGCGGTCTTTGGCGCCTACCACCACCAGCACCCGCGTCTTCACCTGCGCTAACGCCGCGACGGTGGGCGCTAGGCTGGTGCGGGAGAGGCGCACGGTCGCCTGCCAGTGCCCGGGGCGCCTGAGCGCCTGCCGCATGTCCCGCACATGGGCCTTCTGCTCCCCCGGCGGCTGCCCGGGGTAGAGCGAGCGGTAGTACGAGAGCCACACCGCCGGTCCCCACGGCTGCCATTGGGCGGCCGCCCCCAACGTGTGGTCCGCTAGACCCGCGCGCTTCGGCCGGACCCGCGGGGACACCAGCACCAAGCCCGCCACCCGGGCACGTTTGTCCGCCGCGGCCAACACGGCGGCCCCGGCTGCGACCCCTTGGGCGACCACCGCCGCTCGGCCACCCACCGCATCCATCAGAGCCAGCAGATCATCGGCCACGGCCGGAAGTTCGTAGCTGGAAAAGCCAGCGTCGCTGTCACCGTGTCCCCGCAGATCGGCGCGCACCGCCATGAATCCCCGCTCCACCAGCAAATTTGCCAACGCGGCGTGGTGTGAGCGCACGTCACCCGCTCCAGGCACCAGAATGACCGGCAGGCCCTGGCCCTCGACATCGTAGGCGATGCGGCCGCCCGCCCGGTCGAGATGTTGGGTCGGCCCGGCACTCACGGCGCCGACCGCAAGCGGGCCGAATCCTCGGTCTGCAAGAGGGCCGGTACGTCGGCAAAGGCCCTCACCACGCGCCAGGGCCCGCCAGCGGCCGCACTCGGCCAACTCATGCCACCGGCGTTCACCCAGACCGTGAGCAGACCGAGCTGGTTTGGCACCAGCACCTCCCACTCCATGTTGTCTCCTACCATGATGGTGGTTTCCGCCGTGAGATGGGCGGCCGCCAGCGCCCGCCGGTACATTTCGGGGTCTGGCTTGCCCACCCCCTCGTCGCCTTCGATCAGCAGGGCATCAAACCATCGGGCCAGGTCAAACCGGGAAATTTTTTCGCGCTGAGACACCCCCTCCCCGTTGGTGACCAGCACCAGCTTCAAACCCAGGGCGCGGAGTTGCGCGAGGGCCGGGACCACGCCGGGAAACAAGTGGAACTGACGGTGCTTGTCGGCGGCATAGGCGGCCGCCAGCGCCTCGACCAGTTCGGGGTCGTCAACTCCGCGCGTCCCCAGGGCGTCGCGCACCACGCGCTCACGCTGGAGGACGGGGTGCAACCGTCCCCAGCGATGGCGCTCGGCATCGGCCCAAAACGCTTCGGCGGTGGCGCCCAGGATCTCGGCCAGCTCCGCGGGGGTGGTGCCGGTTTGACTCCCCAGGCGTTCGTCCAGCGCCTGGGATGCGGCCAACCAGGCAATGGCGTTGGACCTTCGCCCCACGGTGTTCAGCAGCGTGCCGTCCAGGTCAACAAGCATCCCCCGCACGATCCGCCCGTCCACCACCACCCTCTCGGGATCTCCGTGTGGCATCAGCGGGAGGCCTCGCCCACCATGACCACCGACTTGATGGCGTCCGGCGCCTTGTTAAACGCCTGGCCAAACTTGCTGAGCGGCACTCGCTCGGTGATGAGCGCGGGCACGACCGGCCCAAACCGGGTCACAAAGGCCGACAGGTCCTGGACGGCCTGTTGGTAGTGCCGCCGGGCGGCGTTCACCGACCCGATCATGGCTTGGTTCTCCAGCACCATGGTGGTGTTCATGAGGTTTACGTCAACATCCAGTGCATGGTGGCCGCCGGTGACGCCGGTAAGCACCAGCACGCCATTGACTCCCAGTGTGTTCAGCGCCCGAAACAGCAGCGGCGCATAACCGGTGGCTTCCAGCGCCAGGTCAAAGCCGCCTCGCGGGGCCGCCTGCTCTAAAGGCGTGGTGCTGTCGTCAATATAATGCGCACCGACGGACTCCACCAGCTTGGCTTTGGGCGAATCTGCCGGTCGACGGTCTACCACGTACACGTCGAGCCCCCGGCAGACCAGCAACAGCACCCCCAACAGCCCGACGGGCCCCGCACCCGTCACCAGCGCCCGGCGGGGCTCACCCGAGCCCAGCCGATGCACCGCGAGCCCCCTCTCCACCGCCTTCTCAATAATGGTCAACGGCTCCGTGAGCATTCCGACGTCGGCCAGCGCCTCGGGGAGGGGGACCACCGCATCGGCCGCCACCACCAATTCTTGGCGCATGAATCCGTGGAGGCCCTTGATGCCATGCTCCTGATAGCCCCCCGTGAGGCACTCGTCCCAGCGTCCCTGGCTGCAGGCGGCGCAGGGCGGCTGGCATGGCCGCCGCACAATCGGCACCACCCACTGGCCCGCACGGAGGTCCTGCACCCCCGCCCCCACCTCGGCGACCCGCGCCAGCGCCTCATGCCCCAAAACCAATTGCGGCTGCCCGGCCGGTGCCTGGCCGTACAATCCTTCGCAGATTTCCGCGTCGGTGCCGCACACCCCCACGGCCTCGACCGCCAGACGCACCGACCCTGCGGTCACGGGTTCGCGCGCCACCGTTCCCAACTGGGCGCTGCCCGCCTGCCCTGGTGTGATCACGATAGCGGAAACTTGATCGCTTGCGCTTGTCATATCCATCCTCCTTTATCGATCTGATGCCCCGAGGCGGTCACCCGGGCCCGCGGAGCCTGGGATGGGCTCGCACGCGGTGGTCCCAGAACACCGCCGCCGACAGCGTGCCCACGGTCAGCGCCGCGCCCACCATCTGCCACGCGGACGGGACAAGGTTTCGGCCAAAATCAGCCACGCCGGCAACGCCGACCACACCGCCTCGGTGTTGAACGCCAGCGCGGCAGCAGTGGCCGAAATGTGCCGCTGGCCCCATGCTTGGAGCATGAACGCCCAGAGTCCACCGCCCAGAGCGAGGCACAGGACGCCAGCCCACACCCCGGCTGGCCAGGCGAACGCGTGGCCAAGCACCGCGAGGCTCGACCCGCCGTGGATCACCAGCATCCCCGACAGCACCACCACCGCGCCGAGACTCTCGGCGGCCGTGATCTCAAGCGGTGTGGCCCGCACGGCGAGCCGCGACAACGCCAGGACCTGCACCGTGAGCGCGACGGCACTCGCGAGCGACAGCCAGCTCCCGAGACGGATCTCGCCGCCAAGGCCGCCAATCTGCAGGGCGACGCTGACGAGGCTCAGCACCGTGGCGGCCACCAGGGTCCACGATGGCCACCGGTGCCTCCCGGAGATGCCGCCAGCGGCGTGAACACCACGTACAGCGCGCTCACAAACACTGGTCCACGGGAATCGTTTTCAGCGCGGTTGCCTGGGCATACGTGGCCCATCCCAGCACCGCCCCCGCCGCCACCGCCCCGTAGAACCAAGAGCCGGCGCCACGCACACGGAACAGCGCCGGGGCCACCACGACCAGGGGAATGAGAAACCGCAGCCACATCCGCACACCCGGAGTGACCGTGCCTTCAACTTGCCGCATGACCACGTTGGCATAGCCCCACAGCACCGTCGCCGACAGCTCGGCCGCGTACCCCAGTCCGGTGTTCACCGTCGTGGGCCACCGCCCGAGACGCGGGCGCCCGTGGGGCAGGGCACTGGCCAGCAACATGTTGAACCCTCCCCCCCGTCGGCGCGCCCCAAGTGGCCTTACGGCGAGGAGGCATCGCCCCGCCCCGCTGACCTCACCTCAGTGTAGCAAACGGGCCGCTCGGGCCCGTCGCTAAAATGACAGGGATACACCGTCCTCCATCACCCACGACAGGGCCGCCACGGCCCCCATCGGCTTGACGGCGGGGGGGAGGACATCGTCCAAGTGGCGTTTCTTCACACACGGCGTGCAGGCCCACACCTCGCCGCCGGCCTCCAAAAAGCCGTCCCACAGTTCCCGGAGCGGCAGGAAGCCCACCTCGGCCACCGAGTCCAGCACGTGCGGGTCGGCCACGCGCACGCCTTCGGTGGACAGCAGCACCACCACTGTCTTGTCCAGGGTCACAGCGGCGTTCGCCATTACAAACGCCACCGTGGCGCGGTCCGGGTCGTCCGGCCCCCGCGTAAGGTTAATCAACAGGCGCTCGGCCATTACTCGCGGCCTCCTTCAATCAGTTGGGCGCCCGGCGGCGCTTTGCGAGGACAGCGCGTGCGCCGCGCTCCTCTTGGGTGATGCTAACGCAGATCCGGCCGACTCGCGAAAAAAAGGTCCCCCCACAGTGCTGAAGGGCTCTCCAGCAGTAGGACTTTTTGCCGCGGCCGCGAATGCTAACGGCTCGAAAGGGGACATGAGGTGCTTCACTACATTGCGTTTGCCGTTATTGGGCTCGTGGTGGGCTATCTGTTTGGCCAGGGACGGCGACAGGGCATGCCCGTCATTGTGTTGCTGGCCCTGATTGGGAGCTTCGCGGCGGGCCGCCTTGACATTTCCTCCAAATACGGCAGCATCTATGCGGCCATCGCGGCGGCGGTTATCCTGGCGCTCGCGGGACGGCTGTTCATTAAGAAGTAAGCTGACGCGAAGCGGTCAGCCCCCCGTCGGCTCGCGGGAGGCGGCTCACGCCTCGCGCAGCCAGATACGCATCGAGCCCCGCTCGCGGTTGGCCCCCAGGAACTAGAGGACCGCGGTGACGGCGCGGATCCGCATCGTAGACCCGAGATCGGGCACTTCCGCCAGCGGGTTGGCCAGCCGCCGTGCGTCGGACGGGGAGGCCGCGTCGTCCACGACTCCAGGGTTGTCAGCGGCTTCCACGGCGTACACCAGGGACCCACGGGCCCGAGCGAGGTGCCCGAGATTATCCAGAACGGCGGGAGTCGCGTACACCGGGCGTACCGTCATGGGAAACTCCATGGCCACCGTATCTCCCGCCTGCCACGCCCCCTGGCACACCAGATTGCCCCGCTCGCACCCCGCCCACGCGGGCCGCCGATGGCGATCGACCTCCGACAGGTCGTTGGCCGTGCGTTGCAGCGTGACGCACCCGTCCCCGGGAAACCCTGTCCGCCGCGCTGCGTGCCCCGGTTGGTCGCCACCGTCGCCCGCGCGTCCGACCTGACAAATGGGTTGACGTACACCCTATCCGGGCCCGTGGCGTATGAAGCGGTCCAGTTGCTGCGGCAACAGGCACACCCCAACCACGGCGGGCGCCGATGCTTGCCGTCGGATTCCAGCGGATTGTCGTAGAAAAACCAGTCGCCGGCCACGAACCATCCAGCCAAAAGGCCGTTGTACAGGACCTTCTCGATCACGGCTGCGACGCCATAGGGAGTCAAGCATGCCTTGAAAACGGCGGTCGGCAACCATAGCGAACACAACCCTGGGAGCCCTCGCCACACAATCTCCGACACCGGGACACCCCGGCGGCGAGCTTCGCGGTCGACAGCATCGCCCCTGTAAGGCGTTTCACACCTGCATCGCACCCTTTGGGGCCGTTGAAACCGGTCGCATCGGGTGATCGTTCCCACCCCGGCGACTTGGCCGCCTGTGGCGCACGTGGCGGCCGACCGTACATCTTAACCCGTCGGTAGCGCATGTACGGCGCGAGACGCGAGCGTCTCGTCGACCCGCCAAGCCGCCGCCATCGCACGCGATTCCCGGGTCAGCGGCCCGCCTGTTGGTTACTCCACCCCGGCAGGTCCTCCCGCAGGAACGCCACCGCCGATCGGGCCTCCTGCGAGAGCGCCCCCCGGGTGGCCATGGCCAGAAATTCGACGACGGACCACAGTTTAGCCAGCAAGATCCACCGCGTCCATGCTCTCCCGTCCCGTTCGCGCAAATCCGGCCGGGCATGAAGGTACCACTGGGCGGCCTCGGCGGCTCGGTCATGCGTGGGCAGCCCCGGGAGCGCAATGGCCACGTCCACGGCCGCGTGGGCCCGCCCGGATCGCGCCCAATCCACCAGCACCAGAGGTGACTCCTCAGCGTCTGCGGCCAAAAGCCAGTTCGTGGGGTTGGGGTCTCCATGAATGGCGTGCCCTGGCGGGGCAAACAGCTCCCGCTGCGCCTCCTCGGCGGCGCGTCCCCATCCGTCTCGCACCGCCAGGCGGTCTGGAGCTGCCAACACCTCGAGCGCGTCTCGGGTGAGCCCGTCATCCCAGGCAAACGGATAGGCGTCGCCCAGCGGTCCTTCCCACAGCGCCGCGGCGCGATGCCAGCTGGCCAGCGCGGCCAGCACCAGTGGGGTGCCCCACCGCTCGCGCGGGAGCGGCGGGCCCGCCCAGCCCAGCGCCAGCCATGGATCGGGGTCGTGTCCCGAGGCCACCAGGGGAGCGGTCCTGCAGCCTGCGGCCGCCAGGCCCGCGGCGTGGGGGGCGCACCGCCGATACCACGCCAGCTCCCGCGGGGGCACGCCGCGCTTGTAGATGACGGTGGCGCGGGGACCCTCCACCCGAAAGCTGCCGGGTCCGCCGACCCCCGCGAGACGGGTGACGGCGAAGGGCGTACCGGTGGCTTCCCGCAGCGCGGCGGGCCACTCGCACTCCTTCGGGTCTTTCCGGCCTGGGTTCCTCATGACCACCGCGTGAACCCCTCACCAGGCCCGCCTCCAGCCCAGGCCCGATTGAGGGCTTGATCGATCGATCGCGGCCGCTGATAGGAACTTGGCGTCTCGCCACACCATACACCCAACCCCGACAGGCTCGCCCAAATTGTCCCTGCGGACAATGTCCCCGCTGGGCACCCACCGGTATCGTCCGCCGTGGAGGTGGCCGCTTGAGACTCTTGGGCAAGTATAGCGGATTTCGTGCGCTCTGGACGGGGCAGTTGTTGTCGCAGATGGGCAACGCCGTGTTTCTCATCATGGGGTTGTGGGAGATTCAGCTCCGCCAGCCCGTGCTGCTGGCGGGCGCAGGGTTGGCGATGACCATCCCCGCCGGGCTCGCCGTGTTTGGCGGGGTGTACGTGGACCGGATGGATCCCCGCCGCCTCATGCTGTGGACCGATGTCCTGCGTGGCTCGGCGGTGGCGCTGGGCCTGGTTGCACTCATGGTGCCCGGCAGCCTCATGGCGGTCATCATTGCGCTGTTGGGCGTCAACAGCCTCGGCAACGCGCTGTTTGGGCCATCGGAAAGCGTCCTCATTCCCTGGCTGGTTGCGCCGGAGGATCTGGCTGGGGCCAACGGCCTGTACTCGCTCACGGCACAGCTCGCCAGCACCGCGGGATCGGCGCTTGGGGGCGCGGCCATCGTGGCGTTGGGGGTGACCGTGGTGTTTGGCATGGACCTGGCCTCGTTCTGGCTGTCGGCGCTGGCCATCCTGCTCATGATGCGCACCGTGGCGGCGCGCCCCCGCACCCACACCACGGGGGACGCTCGCGCGGGATTCTGGCCCGAGCTCCGCTCGGGCTTTCAGTCCTTAAAGACGCTGCCAGGCATGATTCAGCTGATGCCGATTGCGGTAGCCGCCAATTTTGCCGGCGTGGCCGCCTTTACGATGTTTCCCTACTGGGTGCGCACACAGCTTCACGCCGGCGCTTTGTCCTACGGCCTCATCGATGCCAGCTTCGCCGCAGGGCTGGTGCTGGGCAGCCTGTCGGTCGGCGCCTTTCGTCGCTGGCCGATTCGGTACGTGGCTGCCGTCGCGTTTGGGTTGCAGGCTCTCCTCCTGGGCGCATTTGCGCTCACTTCGGCGCCGATTTGGGCCGGCGGGTGGTTGTTTGTCGCCGGGGCCTCCAACGGCGTGGGCAACGCGCTGCTGTTCACCCTGTTCCAGCGGCTGGTGCCGGACGCGCTGCGTGGACGGGTGTTTGGCATGCTGTTCTCCCTGGTCACGATGGCCAATCCCCTGGGCGCGCTGGCGGCGGGCGTCTTTCTGCACGTGCTGCCGCTGTGGTGGGCCTGGGCCCTTATGGCGCTGACCGGCCTCGGGCTCACGGCGGGCATCCTGGTCTGGATGCCCAAAGACGCCGACCAGGCGCCCAACGCGGGGGCCGCCGCGGCCGGCGCGTGAGCCGGCTCTGATACACTACGCCGGACGGGCGGACCGCCCCAGGGCGGTTCGCACCCAACTTTTGGGGAGAGGAGTTCATGCCCGCTGTGCCCTCGGAGATTCCCCGCTCCGAGTATCCCCGGCCGCAGTTCACGCAGTCCGACTGGCTTTCGCTCAACGGCTGGTGGGAGTTTGAGCAAGATCCCCGGGATGAGGGACGCGACCAGGGGTGGCACCATGACCGGCCATTGGCCCAGCGCATTCTCGTGCCGTATCCGGTGGAAAGTGTCCTGGGGGGAATCGGCGACCGCATCGCTAGCGACGTCGTCTGGTACCGGCGGGCGGTCGCCGTCCCTCCCCGGTTTTCCGGCCGCCTCCGGCTCCACTTCGACGCCGTGGACTGGGCGGCCGACGTATGGTGGAACGGCCAGTACCTGGGACACCACGAAGGAGGCCACACCCCGTTTCACGTCGAGGTGCCGGTCCACGCCTTGGCGCTTTTGGGCACGGAGGCGTCGGAACACGAGCTCGCCCTGCGCGCGGTGGACCACCGGGAGCGCGCTCAGCCGCGCGGCAAGCAGCATTGGGAGCCCGACTCCGAGACGATTTTTTACACGCGCACCACGGGGATTTGGCAGTCCGTTTGGCTGGAGCCGCTGCCAGACACATTCATCGACGCCGTGCGCTGCACACGGACGCTGTCCAACGGGTCGGTGCGGTGGCAACTCAACCTGGGCGGCCCGATCCTCCCGCATCTCGCCGTCGAGGTGTCGGTGTGGGACCCGGATGGCGAGCGTTATGCCACGCTCGCCATCCCGGTCGACGGGCGGGAGCTGGACGCGACGCTCACCGTCGACGGCGCGGACGTCCGGCCGTGGAGTCCCGAAACGCCTAACTTGTATTCCGTCCGGTATCGCCTGTGTGCAGACGGGACCGTGATGGATGAGGTGTAAAGCTACCTCGGGTTTCGCCACCTGGAAGCCCGCGACGGACGGCTGTTTTTAAACGGCCAGGCGTACTTTTTAAAGATGGTGCTGGATCAGGGCTACTTTCCCGACGGCATCCTGACCGCGCCCACTGCCGACGACCTCCGCCGCGACGTGGAGCTGACAAAAGCCATAGGCTTCAACGGGGCCCGCAAGCACCAGAAGCTTGAAGACTCCCAGTGGCTCTAACGCCTGGGAGTTCACGCCCCAAGCGGTCGACCGGTTCACCCGAGAGTGGGCCGAGGCCGTCGCCCGCGACGTCAACCATCCCGCCTTGGTGGCCTGGGTGTTGATCAACGAAAGCTGGGGGGTGCCGGACTTGGCCGCCGATCCCGCCCAGCGGGCTTTCGTGGATGCGCTGTACGCGCTCACCAAGGCATGGGATCCGACGCGGCTCGTGGTGTCGAATGACGGCTGGGAGCACACCGGTGGGGACCTGGCCACGGTCCACGACTACGAGGGGAACCCCGAGACGCTCCGCAACCGGTATGCGCAGATCGAGTCCGTGATCGCGTTCCGGCCCAGCGGCCGCGCCCTGTACGCGCCAGGATCTCAGCATCGCGGGGAGCCCGGGCTGGTGACGGAGATGGGTGGGCTGGCGCTCGCCCCTGCCACCCACACCCACGACGCCCACTGGGGCTACACCACGTTGGACAGCGCGACGGACCTGCTGGCGCGGTACCGCGGCCAGCTCGAGGCGCTGGCCGCATCCCCGCTGGTCCAGGGCCTTTGCTACACGCAGCTCACGGACGTGGAGCAGGAGGTCAATGGGCTGTTGACCGACCGGCGCGAGCCCAAGGTGCCTCTCGCCGCGCTCTGGCAGGCCAACTAGCTGGGACGCTTGGGCCGCGGCGCGGTGGAGCGGACGTCGATCCGGCGGCTCCGTGCGGTCAGGGCGGGCAACAGCCAGGCGGCACCCAGGCAGGCACCCGCCGTGGCCACCCAGAGTGTCCCCTGCACACCCAGCACCGTGGGAAGAAATCCGCCCATGAGTGCGCCCAGCGGCCGAATGCCGTAGTTCACGAGGCTAAAGGCGCCCGCGGCGCGGCCACGCAGCGCATCCGGTACCAGCGCCAGCGACAGGCTGCCGAAGCTGATGTCCAAAACCATGAGGCCCGCGCCCGACAACAATTCGGCCACCCCCAACAGCAGCGTGATGGTTCCAAGCGTCCCGCCGGCCCCAGGCACCAGCATGAGGGGGGCGGTGAACAGCAGGACTCCGAGGAGAAGAGCGCCAGCACTTCCGAAGCGCCGACCCAGGGACGCGGCCGACGCCGCCCCCACGGCGGCGCCCAAAGCCCCGACCGCCACAATCAGGCCCAGACGAACGGGAGCCACGTCGAGGCTCCGCGTAACATACAGGATGAACAGCGCCGTAAACATGTAGTTAAAGAAATTGACCGTGGACAGCGCGAGCATCATGTGACGAACACCAGTCGTGGTCCACACGAAACGGAGGCCAGCGCCTGCCTTCCACCCCACTTTCCCCCCAACATCCCAAAGCACACCCG
>JAJZWS010000040.1 GCA_021846565.1 Bacillota bacterium | reverse complement strand
CCAGGATATCCTTGATGCTGACCTGGGGAAATCTCGCCTGCTGATTTGGGGAAATGTCACGCCATTGGGGAGTGTCGGGCTGGCGCTTGCCGGGGCAGGCCGGTTCACCGACAGGCACTGGTCCGAAGGGGCCAGCACCGGCTCTTGGTGCCCTGGCTACCGCATCGAGGCCACCTTCTACCTACCTCGACAGGACCCTCTAAGTGGCCCGCGGGATGTCCTCGCGCCCGGGGTTCTTGCAGTCGCCGACCAGCTCCCTCTTGTTGGCATCCACGAAGATCACGCGCACGCTGGCCCGATCCCATATCGTCGTCTGGCGAGCCATGGGCTGGAACTGGGCGCCCCGGTCGAGATGTGGGTTGCAAAAGAGCCGCTTGCGACGGGCCCAGAGGCGATACCCCCGGCCCTTAGGAGGCCGGCCATCGTGGTGGCGCTCACGCGATGACCCCGGGCTTGCACCGCCCGCGCCACGGCCTCGGCACTCTTGGCCCTGCACCATAAGGGGGATTCGGCGTCGCGGCGAGTGACGGGTGGCCCCACTGGTCCAGGTCTGGGCTGAGCGTGGGGTCGGTGTCCACGCGCCGCCGGCGACCGCGCCCCCGGCCTCGGCCAATGGTCGCCTGACCGAGCCCGGTGACTTCGTGCACGAGGGCTATCCCGCCCCGGTGACTCGCCTGGGACTCGGCGGCGACTAACCGTCGCGTCCGCTCGTTCAGCTGGGGCGACGCCCAGCCTCTTAAGCGCTCCACCACGCGCTCCGGTCGCTGGGCTTCCGGGCACTGTGCAGGCGTCATCATCGTTGCTGACGGCTGCACACGGCTCCGGATGGTTAGTGGCGGCCGTTCATCCCTCCGTGCACCCAGACCTGCCTGTCCTTGTTCGTTTCGTCAGCACGCTGCACTTCTTGAAGGCGGCGGACGTCGTCCGCGGAGATGTCCTGCCGCGCGACGGAGCGCTTGTTGACCCAGTCCAGCAGCCGCGCCAAGGCACTCCCTCGAGTCTCCATGCGAACCCCTCCTTCTCCGTACGTGATGAAAACATTATCTGGCATGCGCTGGGCAAGTGTCAATACCTGGCTGATTTTATGTCAAAGGGTGGGGGATACGGATCGGTGGACGGAAGCGAGCAACGTCTCAGAAGCTCCCCAGTGAAAATGGTCGCGGAGGCCTCCCTGGGAACAACCGGCTGCTTCCCAACCATGCGCCTCTCCCAGCAAAAGCGCAAAAAGTGCGGAGGCCGAGGGTGGGGTCGGCCCATCCTCCGGGCAGTCGTCTAGCGGCGGCTGTCGGTCCGGCCCTACTGCACCAGTTGGATGGTTTTCACCGGAACAGCGTTCGTGAGCTGCGCGTCGTACGTGATGGACGCCGAACCGTTCAGGTTCTCCACCCGGTTGGCGATGACGGCCCCGGTGATGGTGGCGGAGCCGTTGAAGTCCACGCTGCCCTGAGGGTCGTAGAAGATGCCCTCCAGGCTCGAGCTGCCGTCCATGATGATGTTGTCCCCCTGACCCAGCACGGCGATGCTCATGCCGGCCGTGCCGGGCCCCGACTGGCTGACCGATCCGTTGAAGGTGAGGTTGCCGCCATCGACGACCAGACTGCCGGTCAAGGAGACGCTCCCATCAAAGGTGACGGCCGGCGCATTCACGACCAGGATGGGGCCGGTGAGGGCTTCACTGCTGTTGAAGTTGATGTCCTGGCCCTGCCCGTTCAGGATGATCGGCCCGGTGATGGGCCCGCTGGGCGTGCCGCTGACCGTCTCTGTGGAGGCCCCGGGCGGGGTGACCTGCGCGAGGGTCCACACCGGCAGTGGGATGACGCCGGTTTGGGTCACTGCCGTGGCGCAGCCGGCGGGTCCGTGTCGTGTGGTTCCCGTCACGGTGGTGATGCCCTGGGTGACACAGTACGAGCCGTCGATCGTCATGCCGCCATTGGAGTGAGCCGACCCCTGGATGTCCAGGCTGCCATTAACCGTCAGTGACGGCGGGTTCTGGGAGCCTTGAAAGAGAGCGTAGTCGAACGGCGGGCCGGCGGAATAGGTGGCGACGGCGGTGGCACTGACGGTAAACGAGCGATCGCCAAACAGGGACGCGAACCCTCCGGCGACGGTGGTGCTGGCCGTGGCGCGTACGCCGTCTGCCACCGACTGGCTGAACCGGACGGTCAGGTGACCGCGGCTGCCGAGATTCTTGCTCTTCAGCCAACTTTGGTTGAGAGTGGGGCTCTGCCCCGCGGCCGCCGTCTGGGCCCCGGCCAGGGCGGCCGCATCGACGGCGTTCTGCAACTGGGTGCGGGCATATGCCACCGAGCCATACGTGAGACCCAGGGCCGCAATGCCCAGCAGAAATACCAGGAACAGGGCCACCAGCACCATCGACTGGCCCGACCGACGCATAGGGACACCTCCACCGGGATCGTGGGTCACCATACCAAACATGTCAATCTACAGACCGGTTATGGCCTGGTGGGCGCATCCTCGGTGGGACGGTGGCGTCGGGGAATCCGTTGCCATGCCTGAGCCATTGACACCTCGCTATACTTAGAGAACTGGCTGAGCTTCTGAAGACGACGACAACAAGGGGGTGGTGCGCATGGTGACGGAACCGCTGACGACGCGCCCGGTGTTGCAGGACAAGTTTGGACGCATTGTTCACAAGTTGCGCATTTCCCTGACGGACCGATGCAATTTTCGGTGCGTGTACTGTATGCCCGAGGATGCAGAGTTCCTACCCCACGAGGAGCTGTTGACCGCCGACGAGATTGTGCGGGTGGCCGGGCTGTTCGCGGAAATGGGGGCGGATACCATTCGCCTTACCGGCGGCGAGCCGCTGATGCGGCCGGACGTCGTGGAGATCACGCGGCGGCTGAAGCAGCTGCCCGGGATGCATCGCGTGTCGATGACCACCAACGGGTTCATGTTGCCCCGGTTGGCGGCCCCACTGGTCGAGGCGGGGTTGGACGGCGTGAACGTCAGTCTCGATACGCTTGACCCCGTAAGGTTTCAGGTGCTGGCACGCCGCCGCTATCTCAAGGATGTGCTGGCGGGGATCCAGGCCGCCGAGGCCGCGGGGCTCACCCCGGTCAAGATCAACACCGTCGTCATGCGCGGCGTCAACGATAGCGAGATTGGGGAGTTTTTGCAGTGGGCGCGGGACACGGGACACGTGGTCCGGTTCATTGAGTTTATGCCGCTGGACGCCGACAACATCTGGCAGCGGCAGACGGTGGTGACGCTGGCCGAAATCTTGGAGGTGGCGCGGACCATCGGACCGGTGGACGAGGTGGGCGAAGACAAGGCCAGTCCGGCCCGCCTGTATCGCTTTCGGGATGGCCGCGGCACCTTTGGGGTGATCGCGTCGGTATCAGAGCCGTTCTGTGCGGACTGCGACCGCGTGCGCCTGACGGCCGAGGGTCGAATTCGCAACTGCCTGTTTGCCACCGACGAGACCGATCTGCGTGCGCTGCTGCGAGGCGGGGCCGACGATGAGGCCCTTGTGGCGCGGATGCGCGGCGCGGTGGCCGAAAAATGGGCCGGGCATCTCATTGCGCAGCCGGGTTTTGTCAAGCCCGAGCGCACGATGCACCGCATCGGCGGCTGATCACAGCGCCGTGGGCAGGCTCGTCAACGCGTCGCGGTACTGGGACAGGCTTTCCGCCCGCTCCGGATCGTTCGGGCTGTACAACTGAATCAGAATGGTCAGCATGCGCACCAGCATAAAGCGGGTGGGCGTGGGGCTCAGGTACGACGGATGGTAGCCAAATCCGTTCGTGACCAGAAACTGCACGCAGTCGGCGCGCGACAAGATTTGGCCGCCGTGGAACGGGTCAATGAAAAAGGCGTCGTTGTATTGCAGCAGAAAGTGCCCCGGCATGCCAATGCCGGTCACGGGCAGCCGAAGCCGGCGGGCAAGCAGCAGGTACACGGTGGCCAGCTGGATCGGCATCCCGAGTCGTCGGTCCAGCACGCGGTTCACATAGCAGTTGTCGGGATCGTAGTAGTTTTCTTCGTTGCCGCGAAACCCCAGCTCACCGAAAAGATAGTTGTTCATGGCGACAATCACGTCCCGGCCCTTGGGCACGCCGCCCAAGCGACCCGCCAAGTCCTCGGCCATCTCGTCCAGCTGCCGGTGGTAGTGGCCGCGGTCCAAGCCGGGATAGCCCGATTCGGCGACCAGCATGGCGCCGTCTTCCAAGTCCAGCCACGGAGTGGGGAGACTGGCAAACCGCTGAAACCGTGCACCCAACTCGTCCAGCCGCAGTGTCTCCAAGATGCCGTAGACGCGGGTGCGCACATGGGGATCGTCGGCTTCTCGCGAAGCTTCCAGGTAGGGGCGAGCCTGCTGCCGGGCTTCCAGCAAGGTTTGGCGCGCGATGCGGGCCGTCTTGATGTCGTCGTCGCCCAACAGCACGATGAGGGCCCGCAATTCGTTGTCGGTCCAGGTTTTCATGCTCTCCCTCCCCCTTGACACCTCGGTGGACCCTATGACCCCGCTACGTTGGACAGACGGCCGTGGACCACGATGTGCCCCACTCATCGCCACTATATGGACCGTGGCGGTGGTTCGTCGACCCAACTCGGGCTGTCATAGAAATTCGCCCTTCCGGCGCCGATTCCTGCCCGCTGGGGCGTCGCTCCGCGAGCAATTGTTGTTAGAAGCCCCAGAGCCCGGTGGTGAAGCCGCGCGCCGCCAACAGAAACATCACAAAGGTCAAGATGGCGTAGACCATCGGCTCATTGAAACGGCCGTAGTCCCGGGTCATGACCTCCCGAAGCCCCCGCCCCGGGCGCAAGGCCTGCTCCACCAGGACCGCCAGCAACAAAACCGCGCCGTACAAGTAATGCAGCGGGTCCTTGGCGTGGGCGACGGTAAAATACAGGATCACGCCCACCACGGCCTGCAAGCCAATCAACCGATCCACGTGCGTGAGGCCCTTCCAGACGGACCCGGGCACGGCGCCGGTGGGTCGGGCTCGAAAGGTGACGATGCTGAGCCAAAGCGCGCCGGCCATCAAGGCGATGGCAAACACCAGATGAACATATACCAGCCACTGCACTTGGGCATCCCTCCTGGCCACTCGGGTCAAGGAGAGCTTCGCGCCCCGCGCCCGGGATCCTGCCGCCCCTGTCCCACAGGATTTCCCGCCGCCCTCTAAAAATTCCCCCGAGTCCAATTTTCGCCGTGCCGGGCGCTGGAGTACAGTGGGGAGAGTGATGCCGGGGGAACCCGCGCCGGGGGCGGCCGGGAGCTTGCGACGGCCGGTCCCGGCGGGGACGCGCGGGGAAACGCGGCAAGAGGGGTGGACCATGCTGACCGATGTCGTGGTCGTGGGCGGGGGCCTCGTGGGCCTCATGACCGCCGAACGTTTGGCGCGTGAAGGACTCGACGTGACGCTGGTGGACCGCAGCGAGCCTGGCGCCGCCTGGAGCGGCATCGGCCTGGTGGCGCCTGCACTGGATGGTGCCGCCGCCCCACCCTTGGTGGATGTGGTGGATGACGCGGTGCACCGATGGCCCGACTGGCTGGTGGATGCTGACCTTGCGGACCAGTTGCCCCGCGCGGCGGGGGTGCTGGCGGTGGCTGAGAGCCCGTTCCACCGCCAGGAGCTCGAACGCGTGCGACCGCGCTTGGAGCGGCGCTACCCCACGGCTCGCTGGGTGGCGGGCGGCGAATTGGCGCACGTGGTGCCTGGGTTGGGACGCCACATTGAGGCGGGCATTTGGCACCGCGACGCGCTGCGCGTGGTTCCGCACCGTTTGGGCACGTTGCTGTTCGCGTCGCTCTTGCGCCGCGGTGGACGCGTGCGATGGGGGACGCCGGTGCTTGCGCTGGACGTGCGCGGTGAGCGGGTCCACGGCGTCCGCCTTCCCGGCGAGATTCTCCCGGGCGGGGCGGTGGTCCTGGCCACCGGGGCAGAGGCGGCGGGCTTGTGGCCCGACGGAGCGGCTCCCTTGCCCCTGGCGACCCAGCGCTGGACCGAAGTGGTGCTGGAGGGCGTGCCGCCGCCGTCGGTCGCGATTGTCGGGCGGGGACGGCTCGTCGTCCCGCACGACAGTGGCCGCGTGGCCCTGGTGTCGGCGACGGAGGCGGGCGACTACCGTGCGGCGGCGTCCGCCGCGACGCTTCGGCGGACCCTGGACGCCGCGGATCTCCTTCCGGAAGTGGCCGACGGGCGCGTGGCGGCCGTGACGGCGCGGTTGGGCCCCGCGATGGCGGACGGCCTCCCGTTGATGGGCGGCTGGGCGGGGTTGGACGGTCTGGTGGTGGCGGTCGGAGCGGGGTGGCATGGCCTCACGCTGGGCCCCCTCATGGCGGACGTGGTTTACGCGCTGTTGTTTGACGTGGCGGTGCCATTCAATCTGGGCCCGTTTCGTCCCGACCGGGGGGAGGCGTGATCGAAGGTCCCCCGGCACGAGAGGTCGGACCGGTTTACGGCCGGCGAGAAGTTCGGTATCGTCTACCGATGCATGCGGTCGGGCGATGGCAAGGGGGCGGGCAATGAGCAATCAAGCGTTCGATCGGTCCGGGTCTTCGGGTCCGTCCGGTCCCTCCGGTCCGCAAGACCCGATGGAAGAGACCCGGCAAACCCTGGCACATTTGGCGCGCCTCACGATGCCGATTCCCCCCGCCCACCTGATGGTGGGCTACCTGCTGGCCCACGCGGAGCGCGTGCGGTTCACGCCGACGCTGGACACCGATGCACCGCTGGCGATGGCTTTTGGGGTACACCGTCGCATCGAAGTGCCGCTGGTGCCGTGGGAAGGCTTTGCCCGCGGTGTCCCGATTCCCGATCCCCTGCTTTGGATTGAGGCCGCGCGCAGCGAGACGCGCAGCCCGCTCTCCATACGCGTGTCGACGGATGACCGGCTCTTGGGGGCGTTGCTGGCCCGACACTTCGAACGACGTCAAGCGGGGGATGTACGCCGCCAGCGGGAGGACCAGGTGCAGCGGTTGCGTCAGCAGGTGGACCAGACCCTGGACATCTACGCGGAGTTGAAGCGCCTGTTGGCCGACCCGGATCGAGAGGCTGAGGGCCATCTGCCGGAATTTCTGGTCATGGCCGAGGAGCAGATGGCGCACTTAAGCCAGGAGCTGACCGCGTTGAAAGGGCAGATGAACCTGTCCTAGATCAGTCGCGGCGGCGCCCAATGTCGACCTGGCCGTGGATGCCGCGCAGGCCGTCCCACCAGCCCCGCCAAGCCGCCGCCGCGGTCGTGGGCCGGCGACGGATCCACGACCGCACTGGCACTAGGTGGGCCGCCACTTGGGCCCAGCCGATGGGCGCTCGGGGTCCGTGCTTTTTGGCAAAGAGCCACGCGTTGCGGACCACGTAGTACGCCAGCTGGTCCTGCCGCCCGGCCAAAGCGTTGTGACCCGCATGCACCGCCTGGGCGGTGGGCACCACCACCACCCCGTAGCCGCTTGCCGCCAGCCGAAGGCAGAAGTCCAAGTCTTCGCCATAGTGAAAGAAGCGCTCGTCGAACCCCCCGACCGCCTCCATCACGGTGCGCGGTACCAACAGGGCTGCGCCAATGGCAAAGTCGACCCGCCGCGGGCCCGTGGGCGCCTCGCCATAGCGGCCGAGACGCCACAAGCCCCATGAGCCGCCGCTGGAGGCATGGCGGCCGTCGGGTTCCCTTAGGACGGGGGCCACGGCGCCGACGTCGGGGTGCTGCTCCAGGTACGTGGCCAGTTCCGCCAGCATGTCGGGAGCGACGACGGCGTCGTTGTTGATGATTGCGATGGCGTCCGGTGCCGGGTCGCGGGCCAGCACGTGGCGAATGCCAGCGTTGTTGCCGCCGGCGTATCCCAGGTTGGTGGGACAGCACAGCAACTCGACCCCAGGCGGCAGGTCCGGCACCGGGGGCGTGGACTCGTTGTCCACCACCACCGCCTGGACCGCTACCCCCACGCGCCGGCCGTCGGCCGCTTCTGGCTCGGAGGTCGTGAGCGAGGCGACGGCCGCCAGCGTCTTGGGCCAGTCGTGCCAGTTCACGACGATGGCCGCGATGGCGACCGTGTGAGCGGGCACCGCCGAAGGGTCAGGCATGCGACGCCGCCGCAAGCTCCGTCCGCCAGCTGGCCACCGTCTGGACGTCGGCCTGGCGTGGGAAGATTTTGTCGGTCAGCACCCGATGCACCTCGGGGTCCATGTCCAGGCAGCCGTCCGACAGCACCGTGATCCGGTAGTCCCGGTCGGCCGCCTCCCGCACCGTCGAGAGCACGACACCGCTGGTGGCGATGCCGGCGAGCACCAGATGGGTCAGGCCCCGCGACCGCAGCAGCACCTCGAGGTCGCTGCCCGTGAAGGCGCTTACACGGAGCTTGGTCACCACCAGGTCGTCCGGCCGGGGATCCACCGCGGGGTGAATAGCAGCCATCTCCGGGTCCGCAGCCCAAGACGTCCCCTGGGCAATGGCGGCGAACGAGCGGTTCGCCGGGCTCACTTCGGGGAATCCCGGCCGGAACGCCACCCGGACGAAAATGACCGGGATCTCGGCGGCCCGTGCCGCATCCACCGCAGCCCTGAGCGGTTCGAGCCGCCCGGGATCGCTGGCAAAACGCGCCACGATCCCTATTTGGACATCCATCACCAACAGCGCGGTGTGCACCGCGGGAAGCTCAGTGGTCGCCATCCTCCAACCCCTCCTGTTTCACCGTTTTCCACGGGTCATCAATCGGCCGCCTGGGGATCGGCACGCGCATCACGGGCAGTGTGCGGCCGGGGATCGATCCAGAGGGCGCCCGGCCAATTTCGACGGCCCCCATGCGGGCATAGAACGCGACGGCATGCGGGTCCGCGTCCCACGTGAGGCTGTTGGCTCCACGAGCCGCGGCCTGGCGAACGGCGGCCGCCCAGAGTCGTGTCCCTACGCCACGCCGCACGTGACCCGGTGCCACATACAGCTTGTCCAGGTGGGCGTCGGAGCCCGCCGGGTCCAGCACGAAAAAACCCACCGGCGGCTGACCGGGGCCCCCGTCCGCCACCTCCACCACCAGCGACGCGATATCTGCGGGCGTGACGGCGAGTTCCTCGCGGCACCCCTCCAAGAATGCGGCGTCGTAGCCCCAAACTCCCTTGGACGCCAACGCCAGATCCGAGAGGGTCTTGGCTTCTTCCGGCCAGGCCGGCCGTATGCGCACGCCACCACTCCCTTACGGGCCAGTCTATCACCCGCCGCCCGGCGGTCTAATCAGGCACTGAGCACGCATAAGGCATGTATTGTGAATCATGCGTGTGCCATTGACATAGGAATCATGGCAGAGATGCAATGGCCACAGGGAAACTGGGAAAAATAGTTAGGCGAATAAGAAAGGGGGAGAATGATGTCTGTCAAGGGAATCGCGACCGGCGAGATGGCAAGACTCGCTATCACCGCTGTGCTTGCGACGACGCGGCTGGGTGCGTCCCCGCCCCCCGGCCAGTATCGTACCTATCG
The DNA here is from genome assembly GCA_021846565.1 of Bacillota bacterium. Lineage (GTDB taxonomy): Bacteria > Bacillota > Sulfobacillia > Sulfobacillales > JAIMBI01 > JAJZWV01. Next base: position 19,805 of record JAJZWS010000040.1, on the reverse strand, counting down.
CACCGGAGTACCAGCCCCTCGAAGTAGTCGTCGCCACAGGACGCGCGGGCACGCGTACCCAGGGGTCGTGGGTGGCAACCATGCAAAATGCTACCGGCAAGAGTCTGGCCATTGGCCTGATGGTCACGGACCAACAACGGAGAGGAGAGCGCGGACCCGTGCTGCCCTCCGGGGCGGCCGTTGGGACGTTGATGACGGGTTGCTCGTGGTGCGCACCCGCCGGGTGGTCCGTGGATACGGGGGGGTCGGTGACGGCACAGTCAGTGTGCCCGCCCCGGCACCTGGGGGCGGCGTCGCCGTCCCGCTCCCCGTGTTGAACCGCGTGAACGGCGTCACAGTCAGCCGCGTCTGGGTTCCCGTGCTGCAGGTGCCCACAGTGGCGGGAGCGAGGGTGACGGTGTCCACCCCCGTCACCTTTTCCCTGCCGGCCCAGTGGCAGGCGCCGGGGATGCCCGATTGGCGGCAGACCCCGTGGGCCAGCCGCGGTGTGACAAAACGTGCTGGTGCCCGCCGAAAGCAAGATGGGCGCCGTGATAATCGTCTACGTGCCGCTCATCGTGGCTTCGGTGCGAGGTTTGGCGGCGGACCCGGCCGACGAGCGACTCCACGTTGTGATCCGGCTCGGACCGGGATATCGGGTGGGCGATTTGCGCCGAAGTTGTTCTGCATCGACAATCCGCCGATGGGTGGCCATTCTCCACTATGCAGGGCAGCAGCGTGACCGAGGCCCCATCGTTTCAACGCCGTTCCTGGACCTGTGGGGCAACCGATGCCATTTGACACCCAGGACGGCCTGGCGGTGAACGCGCGCGGTGGGACTCATCAGGTACGACAACCATACGGGCTAGCGCTACATGTACCTGCGGCGCACCAATGCGAACGGCTGCATTTTGAAGGGATGTGCGACCCCCTAAAGGTCTGGGGGACGGTGTGGGTGGGCTAGCGCCCGCACCACCCCGCTTGATGAAACCGGTGGCGGTGGATACGATGAGTCAGGCGGTGGTGTCCCACGAGGCCACGAGGCCGCCGTCAACCCACCAGGAGGGATTCCCGTGATTCCCGCGATAGGCATCAGGCTCGCAGAAGCTTTGGGCCCCCCGCGGGAGACGTGCGTCCTTAACGCGGTTTAAGGTCACTCCCCGCGTCGACGACGACGAAGGGGAGTGATTGCTTGCGTGCGTCCGATTCTTTCCCCCACTGGTGGCGCTGGCTCTATCTCGATGAAGCATTCGTCATGTCGGGCGCCCAGTTTCGCGAAGTGGCGCTGGCCCTCTTGATGCTGGCCCTATGGCCAAGTCCCAAAAGCTATGCGCTGGCCCTGGTGGCTCAGATGCTCCCTCGGGTGGCGCTGGCCAAGATGTGGAGCGCGCTCGCCGACCGGTTCCGCCCGAGGGGTTTGCTGGTGGCATCGTACCTTGTGCGGGCCGTCGGGGTGATGGTGGTGGCGACGGCGACCAACGTCCCCACTGCGCTGATGGCGCTCGTGGGGATGGCGGCCGCCACCGGCGCCAGCACGGTGGCGATGGCCCCGTATCTCGCGGATCCCGACGACCGGCAGGTGAAGCGGCTCGTGAGCCGGCTGCGCATGGTGGGAAGCCTGGCGTCCGGCATCATGCCGTTGGCCGCAGGCATCGCCCTGCGCCTCTGGGGAGGACCCCTCGGCTTTTATGTCAGCGCAGCCGCGTATCTCATGGCCGGCCTGGCGCTGGCTCAGCTGCCCGCGCGGCCCGCCCTGAGGATGGGCGGCACTCGGGCGGCGCCGACGAAATCCGGCATCATGCCGGTGCTCCGGCGCCAGATGGCCGTCGTGGCGGCGGTGAACGCGCTGATGTGGGTGGCCAATATCCTGTACACGGACTACATTCTCGTGCGCCTGTCGGCCGGGCCACTCGGATTCGGGGTGGCGCTGGGTCTCTGGTACGCGGCCGGTCTCCTGGCGGCGTGGTGGCTTCCGCGTCTGAACCTCCATCGGGTGACGCGGCTCGTCGCGGGCCTCATTCTGCTCGTGGCGGCCATCTGGCTGGTGATGACCCAGCCAGTGCCGTTCTGGGTGGTGGCGGTGGTGGGGGTGCCCGAGGGGTTTGCCACATGGCTGTTGACTGACTTGCTGCAGAGCCATGTGCTGGTGGCGGCGCCGGAAAGCGGTCGGAGCGCGCTCGTGGCGGCGGCGCAGGCCTGGACCACTGGCGGTCGGCTCTTGGGGCTCGGCCTAGCCATCGCGGTCCCGGTGTTTCAGCACGTGCACGCCGGCTTTGGCTTCCTGGCGGTGGGGGCGGTGGTGGTGGCCGCGGTATGGCTGGGGACGGCGCTGATGCATGCGCCGCCCGTGGCCGCGTCCCGCCTGCCCGCGTGACGTCTACGACGCGACAGACGACGCGTGGGGCTGGACGCGCGAGAGGCCCACATAGGCCGTAAGCGCGCCACCCACGGTCAGGACCGCAGCCATCCACAGCATGGCCTGGAGTCCCCAGGCGCCCACTACGGCGGTGCCGAGCAGCGGACCCAAGAACCAGGACAGTTGCTGAGGCAGGATCGACAGATTCATGATGGAGCTCTTGCGGTCCGGGGGACTCACCTTGGCCAGGAGCGTCATGAGGTTGGCGGAAACGCCTCCCTGAAACAACCCCTGGACGGTGCGGCTGACCGCGATGACGTCCAGGACCGCCACCCAGGCCTGACCCACCATGCCCACGGCATTGCCCACGAGCGACAGCCGAAGGCTCGCCAGTGCCCCCGTGCGGTCGCCGAGCCAGCCCAAAAGTGGCGTGCCGAGTGCCAGCGCCGCCCCGGAGACACCGAACACCAGGCCGATCACCACAGGCAGCGGGGTCGTCACGTGGGCGTGCTGGTACGCCACGCCCACCCATAGGGGCAGGAACGGCTGGACGGCGCCGAGGCCCAGCGCGAACAGGAAGAAAACGAGAAACAACTGGCGCACGGCCGGGGTTTGCATCACGTCCTTGACCGCCGACAGCGCCAGCTGGCGGGTCTTGGCGGTGCTCGGGGTTCGGGGTTCCTCCTTCAAAAAGGCCATGAGCAGCAGCGCGCCGGCCGCGCTGGCGGCGCTGTCGATCCAAAAGAGCGTGCGCAGCCCCGGACCCGCCGCGATAAAGCCGCCAATGAGCGGGCCCACCGCTGCGGCCACCGAGGATCCCGACGCCACCAGCGCGATGGCCAGCCCGGTGCGGCGGGATGGGGTGATGTCCGACTGCACCGCCAGCATGACCCCGGTGTTGCCCATGGCCAGAGCCGACAGCATGCGTGCGGCGGCCAGTTCCCAGGGGGTCTGCGCCATGGCGGCCACCGCAAACAGTACGGCCTCGACGACCGAGCTTCTGACAATCACCGGCTTTCGGCCGTAGCGCTCCGCCCACGCGCCCCAGAACGGGAGCAGCGGCAGTCCCAACAGCCCCAGCGCCCCCATGAGCCCGGTCCAGGTGGCTACCTGGCCGGCGGGCACATGCAGCTGCCGGAGGTACAGCGGGGTGAAGGCCGTGAAGTGCCCCCACGCCAGCGACTCGGCGAAGCTCGCGGCCATAAAGAGGGCGACAGTCACCGGCCAGCGGTTTTTGTGCCGCTGGCCGGTTTGGGTCGTCGATGCGGGATCGGGGGCGCTGGGTCCCACGGGAGGCCTCCTCGTATCGAGTCGTCTCAGGCGGTGCGTCTAGTCGGTCAGCGGCAGCACCATCTGGGGCTCGGGCACCACGTGGTCCGCGCGGCCCTGCACCACCCCGGTGCCAATGGAGAAGTACTCGATGACGTGGCTGCCCCAGCCGTGGCTCTTTTCTTGAATGCGCACCGCCACGATGCCCTCAGCACCCATCTCGGCGGCCTCGGTCTGCATCCGCTCCATGGCCAGCTCCCGTGAGTCGTACAGCGCCTGGGTGAAGTTGGCCATCTCAACGTTTTGGCCCATGGCCCGCATGCTCTGCGCCAGCGTCTGATGCGCCACGTGGTAGACACAGTTGCCCATGGTGAGACCCACGGGTTTGTACCCGGCCTTCAAGAGGGTCCAGAAGTCCTGGCCCGACAGGTCGCTGGTAAACGGCTTGCCGTGGGCAGGGCGATGGCTCTCGCCCAGCGAGCGCACGGCGGTGCCCACGGCCATAAACTCCGCCAGACCCGGTCCCCATTCGTAGCGGTTCACATCGAGGCGCACCCCGATGACGCCGTCGGCCCCCAGCTGATCGGCTTCTTCTTCCATGCGGGACATCGCCAGCTCGCGCGCATGGTACATGGCTTGGGTGAGCACGGTGAGCTCTTCGTTCTTGCGGAACATCTGAGACTGGTAGCCAATATGATAAATTGAGCTGCCCACGACCAGACCCAGCGGCTCAAAGCCTGCCTCGCGCACCAGCAGGAACTCGTTCACCGTGAGGTCCGACGTCCACAAGCGATGCTCGCTCTGGCGCATGCGGTTCAAGCGCTCTAAAGCATGTTGCGGGAGATCGCCCGCTCCACTCGGCGTGTCAGGAGTCATGTGTCGCCTTCCTTTCGGATTCAGCTTCAGGTCAAGGACGATGTCTCGCGAGTGCAACCTACGGCTCGACCGGGGCCGCCTCGGTGTTGGCTAAGGTTTCGCCGGATTCCCCGGACCCCGGATCAATGTCCGGGGGGTGGTCCGCCAGATTCACCATCGGCCGGATGGCCGGCACTGGATGCTTGCCGTCCAACCGTCCCACGGCGGTGCCGATGACGGTCAGGTGCACGATGTGGTCCCGGAAGCTTTGCATGGTGCCGTACCCCATCCCGTATCCACTCCCGTAGCCGCCACCCCAGCCCCCCATGGCCGGGCGTTCCACGTCAATTTCGTCGACGCTCATGTGCCACTGGGCCCCCAGCACGCCATCGGCCGCCACCTCGCGGGCCTGCGCGCGCAGCCCACCCACCACGAAATCCCGAGCCTCATAGACCGCCCGGGAGAAATCGGGGACCTCCTGGTTGGTCCAACTGGTCTCGGAATAGTTTGCCTGCCAGGTGGTCATCACGTAGTACGCGGTGCTGGAAAACGACAAGGTCAGCGGAATGTAGCCGGCGCGGAACAGCGCCAGCGTGTCCTCGGCAGACATGCCACCCATGAAGGGCCGCGTGGGGGCCGGTTGACCCTCAAAGGCCACCGCGGTCCCAAAGGCCGTGAATTCCGACAAGCCCGAACCCCATTCGGGGTAGCGCACCTCGACGCGGCAGTTCACGACGCCGTGGGCGCCCAGCATCTCAGCCTCCGCCATCAGGCGGTCGATGGCGGTCTGACGGGCTGTCGTAATGGCCAGAGTAAAGGGGCGAATGTCGCCATTGCCCCATGAATTGGTGAGCCAGCCGGGGTAAAAAGCCGCGTGCATCACGCAGGACCCAGCCACCTGGCCCAGCGCCTTCAGGTGCAGGTGGCGCGACACCGCAAAGTCAGGCGCCGTGAGCGTGCTGGTCCACGGCGCCTGACCGGACTTCAGTCGGTTCAGGCGGTCGGTGGCGTCGACGGGAAGCCGTCCCGCCTCGAGCGCCTCGATGCTGGCGGCTTGGCGTGCCAGCCGCGCCGCCTCGTCGTGGGGATCCGGCCGGGGGCCGGACCGCCTGCTCCAAATGGGAATGAGCGCACCTCCTTTGGCATGCGTGAGAGACCCCCGCTACAACAGAAACTGCTCCAGCGCCGTGCGGGCGGATTCGCTCGCCTGGGCATGTTCCCACAGCGCCTGCGTCAGCTCGTGCAGCCAGCGATCGAGCATCGCCGGTTCCGTCTTGAGGGCAATGCCCCGCACGATTTTGGCGATGCGGTACTCGAATTCGCCATGCGCATGGTCAGCGGTGAACGTTTGATCCCCCAGCGTGACCGTGATGTGCACGACGGGCCGCTTGGTCTTCTGGAACGGAAAACCGCCGTGGCGCAGGATCACCGCGCCTGCCGGCAGCGCCTGCGTCAACTTGTCCGCCAAGACCTCGTGGAACGTACTGAGGTCGCGGCTGGCCGCGCGCAGCGCCCCGGCCAACGTGTCGAATGACCAGTCCTCCATGTCTGCCTCCTGCATCCCCTAACGCCCGAGCCGCCGCTCCATCTCGTGGCGATTGAACCCGATGACCAGATCCTCGTGCCCGTCCGGCCACTGCAGCACCGTGGTGGGCGTCGACCGGGATCCCAGCGCCATCAGTTGGTCGATGTACTCCGGATTGTCCGGCAGATTTAGTTCGGCGAACGCATAACCCGCTTGAGAAAGCCACGCCTTCTCCGCTTCACAGGCCCCTCACCCCGGTTGGGTGAACACCCGGATGGTTGGTATCGTCGGCTCGTTGGCCACCCATCTCACATCTTTTCTGCTCTCACTTCGTGCCGCTCGGCGTGACTCCGCTAGCCGCCGGTGTTCGTGTGCACCCGAGGCAACCGATCCGCTGCCACGATCGGCGGCGCCGTGCGTCTATTATACGATAGTGTAGGGCGCTGCCGCCGGACGCATGATTTGGTGCGGATCCGGACTATCCGCTCCATCGATTGCGGGCTGCCAGAGAATTCACGCCGTCCGAGAGCAGGAGATGGGCGGGGCCGCGCGAAGCGAGGAGATGAACAGGACAGACGGCGGCCTGTGGCCCGGGCGATGGCGCCCCCAATATGAACGAAGAGGGTGGCACAGATGGCATTGGCTGGACTGGGAGCGTTGGACCATGTGGCGGTGCGCGTCGAGGACCCGGAGGCGTTGACCACGTTTTTGACCGACGTGCTCGGGGTCGAGCGCCGCGGCACCGAGACGCGGCGGCTGTTTGGGTTGCCCGGCGGGGTGACGCTGGCGGTGTTTCCCGTGGGCGCGGATCAGGGAGGCATTGGGGACCGCAGTGGGACGCGGCTGCCCGACCACCTGGCGCTGCGGGTGGACAGTCTCGAGGGGGTGCGCCGCCATCTGGCCGACCACGGGTACCAATTGGACGGGGACATGGTTGCGGCCCCGGGCGGATTGGTGCTGCAGTTTGTGGGGGCCTGACCCAAAGAGCCGCCCGACTGCGAATGTTGTGCTTAGGCAAAGTTACGGCCCACTCCACTGGGCCGTTTTCCCCACCGAGTAGTGCAGGAGGTGCAGCAATGCGAGCGTCGGCCGAGCAAGTGGACCGCGCGGACCTGGTTGGGTTGGTGGATCTGATGTGGGAGTTTGACGACGCGGTGAGTGCTTACTGGAAGCAGCTCCACCTAGACTTGCGCGAGCTGCCGTGTCGGGTGGGGGAGCTCAGGGTGCTGTGGCACATTCATCATGGGGGCACGGCCACCGGCACGGACTTGGCCCGCCGCCTGGGCATCAGCCGGGCGGCGGCATCGAATCTGCTGAAGCGGCTGACCGAGTCCGGCTATCTGACGTCCGCGACCGACGAGCAAGACCATCGGCGCCGCCGCTGGCTGTTGACGGCCTCGGCGCGCCGCTTGCTGGACCGCGTCGAAGAGCGACGCCTCACGGTCTGGGGACCGCTGTGGCGCAGTTTGTCGGCCGACGATCAGCAACGGCTGGTCCGCTCCATGGAGCGACTGGGCTCCGGCCGGGGCGAGACCGAGTTTGAACGACTCGTGGCGGCCCAGGCAGGTTCCAGCGGCTAAGTGCGATCCTGGGTGCGCACCCACCCGTGCCCGGCCACTCGCGCCGGGTTGACGTGTTACACTCGCGCTGGACCGAAAGGCAGACAGACGAGTCGTCTGCCGAGGAGGTTCGCCGGTGGTGTTGGGGGACGAGCCCGAGGGGAGGTCGCACGATGACGAACAAGGTCGGTAAGGGATTGGCGGCGGTCATGGCTGGCGGGATGGTTGCGGCGCTGGCTGCGTGCGGCACCAGTGCCCAAGCCGGTTCGCCGCCGGTGGCGACGGTGGGCCACGACACCATCAGCAAACAAGAGTGGCTGTCGACTGTCAAAAGCCTGGGCATGCTGAACGGCAGCCCGCTGTCCACTAACCAGGCGGCGGAATACAGCCAGGTCAAGCAGCTGATGGTCTGGTCGGCGGTGGAGCAGTATGTGCTCGCGCACCACTGGACCACCAATGCCCAGGCGAGCAAGCAGGCGGCGACGGCGCTGGGCCAGATTGAGAAGCAGGCGGGCAGCAAAGCCGCCCTCGTGAAGCAGCTCCAAACGCAGGGCTTGACGCTCGCGAACTTCTCGAGCTTTCTCACCAGCCAGGAAATTTTGCAAGCGGCGTACGCACGGGTCACGAAGAACGTGAAGAAGCCCACGACGGCGGCCATCCAGTCGTACTACAACCAGAACAAGAGCAGCTTTGTCCAGCCAGCCACCGACACTGTGCAGGCCATCCTGGTGAAAACCAAGGCCCAGGCCGCATCGCTGGAGGCTGAGTTGAAGGCGGGGAAGGCCACGTTTGCGGCGTTGGCCAAGGCCGACTCGCTGGACAAAACCTCGGCGGCCAATGGCGGCCAGATGGGCCCCATTCCCACGTCGGTGACGGCGGCGTCGTCGTCGGGCATTCCCACATCGTTTGTCACGGAGATGGATACGCTGAAGACGGGCCAGTACGGCATCGCGTCCACGACGTCTGGCTATTATCTCATGCAGGTGACGGCGGTGACGCCGCAGAGCACGCAGTCCTTCAGTTCTGTGAAGAGCCAGATCGCGAGCCAACTGCTGTCGACCGCACAGAGCAACACGTTCCAGAGCTTTGGGCAGCAGCAGCTGAATAAGGTGCCCCACAGCATCAAGGTCAAGGCCTAGGCGGCGAGGCAGCCCCTGGGCTTCCGGGTTCGTCCCGGGTTTCGCGCCCGCGGCCATCCGCATGGTGGTCGGGGGCGCTTGGCCCGGGTTTGCCCTCGCTCGGCGCCCGTCCCATGGGTGGACGGGCGGGGGTGTGCTATCGTGCCCGCATAGGCGCGGAGGGGGTCTACGCATGGGAGAACCGATCGAAACGCTGGATGGGTGGTTTGTTTGGCACCAGCTGACCACGGTGGACTGGCCCACCTGGTGGGGGTGGGCGCCGGCAGACCGGGCCGCCGCACTGGCCGAGCGGGTCACACTGTGGGAAACGTGGGCGGCGCTCGAGGCCAACCACCTGGGCAGCGTCGGAATGTACGCGGTGGCCGGCGAACGCGCCGACTTCATGGCCATTTACCTGCGGCCCACGCTGGACGAGCTGATCGATTTGAAGGCGTCCCTGCAAACAACAAAATTTTACACTGTAGAACGGGCGCAGTACTCGTACATATCGGTGGTGGAGCTGGCCACGTACGTGGCGAAGGGAAATCCGGATCCCGAAAACAATGCGGAGCTCCGCGCCCGGCTGCGGCCCATACTGCCCGACCGGCATGCGGTGTGCTTCTACCCGATGTCGAAGCGGCGCCAGGGGGACGACAACTGGTACATGACCGACCGGGCGGTGCGTGCCCACCTCATGCGCGGCCACGGTGCCGTGGGCCACAAGTACAGCCAGCACGTGACACAAATCATCTCGGGGTCCCAGGGGCTGGACGACTGGGAGTGGGGGGTGACCCTGCTGGCCGACGACCCAATCTGGTTCAAAAAACTTGTGTACGAGATGCGTTTTGACGAAGCCAGCGCCCGATTCGCGGAGTTTGGCCCGTTTTACGTGGGGACACGGCTGGACCCCCCAGGATGGATCCGGCGCCTGGGGGGCCGGTGAGCGCTCGCCCAGCCCCCCGGCTGCTCACGGCCCTGGCGGGCGGCGTGCCCGACGCGACGCCCGTGTGGTTCATGCGCCAGGCGGGGCGTTATCAGCCCCAGTACCGCCAGCTGCGCACCCGCTACGGCATGCTGGAGCTGACCAACACCCCGTCGCTGGCGGCTCAGGTGACGGTGGCACCGGTGCGGGATCTCGGCGTGGATGCCGCCATTTTGTTTTCTGACATCATGGTGCCGGTGGGCCCGGCCGGGGTCGATTTTGAGATTCGCGAGGGCGTGGGTCCGATTGTCGCGCGCCCGATCCGCGACGCGGCCGGGGTGGCCGCGCTCCGCGAGGTGGAGCCCGCGCGGGACCTTCCGGAGGTGCTGGAGGCGGTGGAACGGTCGGTGGCCGCGCTGGCCGGGGTGCCTCTGATTGGCTTCGCCGGGGCGCCCTTCACCCTAGCCAGCTATCTCATCGAGGGGCGCCCCAGCCGCCAGTACATCGAAACGAAACGCCTCATGTGGGGCGACCCTTTGCTGTGGGAGGCTTTGATGCGGCATCTGTCGCGGGTCGTGGGCGCCCACCTGGCCGCGCAGGCTGGGGCCGGAGCGTCGGTGTTGCAGGTGTTTGACAGCTGGGCCGGCGCGCTGTCGCGGGAGGATTACACGGCCCAGGTGGCGCCGCACATGCGGCGCCTGTTTGCCCATCTGACCCCGCTCGGCGTCCCGGTGATCTATTTCGCCGTGGGGGCGTCCCACCTGGTGGAGGCGATGGCCGCCACCGGCCCCACCGCGCTGTCGGTGGATTGGCGGGAGCCACTGGGCCAGGTGCGGCGGCGTCTGCCGCCGGGCATGCCGCTTCAGGGCAATCTGGACCCCGTGGCGCTTTTGGCAGCGTGGCCCAGTTTGATCCACCAGGCGCGGACCGTGGTGGCCGAGGGCGGCCGGCAGGGATTCGTGTTCAACTTGGGTCATGGAATTCTGCCGACCACGGACCCGGAGACCGTGCGGCGGCTGGTGCAGTGGGTTCATGACGAAACGGCGTCAAGTCGGCCAGACGGAGGGATCAGACCATGACAGAACCGCGCGTGCGCGGGCCGGGCCCGGTGGGTGTCTTGGTGATGGCGCACGGGGTGGCGACCGGTGTGGACGATATTCCGCGCTACTACGCCCACATCCGCGGCGAGCGCCCCAAGAACCCGGCGGTCGAACAGGAGTTGGTGGACCGCTATCAGGCGATCGGAGGGCACTCGCCCCTCATCGAAATCACGGCAGAGGTCGCTCGGGGTCTGGAGGAGGAGCTGGCACGGCGACACGGGTCGGGCCGCTATTCGGTGGCGTTTGGCTTTCGGCATGTCGCGCCGTATATCGGGGACGCGCTGGCGCGGCTCCAAGCAACGGGGGCCGTGCGGTACATCGGCCTGGTGCAGGCCCCGCACTATTCGGCCATGAGTGTGGGGGCCTATCAACGTGCCGCCAGCGCCGGGCCCCTGCCGGGCCACACCATTGGGGCGTGGCACCTGGAGCCCCGCTTGATTCGGCTCTTGGCCGACCGCGTGCGCGCGGCGGCGGCGCGGCTACCCGTGCCGCTGGCTGACGCGGCGGTGGCGTTCACGGCGCACAGTCTGCCGGAGCGCATCCGCGGCACCGGCGACCCCTATGCCGTGCAGGTGGCCGAAACGGCGGCGGCCGTGGCCGCCGTGCTGGGACTGGCCACGTACGAGATTGGCTGGCAGAGTGCAGGCCGTACCCCGGAGGCCTGGATGGGCCCGGATGTCCTGGAGCTGCTGAGAGCGTGGGCCCGCGCCGGGCGCCGGGCGGCGCTGGTGGCCCCTGTGGGATTTGTTTCGGATCACTTGGAGGTGCTGTACGACTTGGATGTGGAGGCGCGGGCCCTGGCGGACTCGCTGGGGCTGGCTTTCGTCCGCACCCAGTCGCTGAACGCGGATCCCCAATACATCCGGGTGCTGGCAGACGTCGTAGGGCGTGACGAACAGGGCAAGCGCGACCGGCCACAGCGAGGGGCGTCTGCCGGTGCGTGAGCTGGCGGTGGTGGGAGCCGGCATGGCCGGGCTGGCGGCGGCGCATCGACTGGAACAGCTGGCGCCCGATGCCCGCGTGACCGTGTATGAGGCCACCAATCGGGTCGGCGGCGTGATCCGGTCGGAAACGGCTCCCCCCGGTTCGGTCGTGATGGAAGGGGGGCCGGACTCCCTGCTGGCCCGCAAGCCGGCGGCCGTGGCCTTGGTGGAGGCGGTGGGCTTGGGCGATGACCTGGTGGGATCGCACCCCGCCGCGCGAGGCGCGCTGCTGTATCTGGACGGCCAGTTGAGGGCGCTGCCCCCCGGAGTGGTGGCGGGGGTGCCACTGCAACCCGAACGGCTGGACGCCTCGCCCCTGCTGACGGCCGAGGGGCGGGCGGCGCTTATGGCGGACTTGGGCGCGCCGCCGGAAACCGTGTCCGAGGACGTGAGTCTGGGCAAGTTTCTTGCGCGCCACCTGGGGCAGGAGTGGGTCGACCGCGTCGCATCGGCGTTGCTGGCGGGGATTTTCGCCGGGGACATTCGCGACCTGTCGCTCCTGGCGACCTACCCGGAGCTCGCCGCGGCGGCACGCCACGGCAGCCTCATGCGTGGCTTGGCGGCAGACCGCGCGGCGCATCCGCCGCGTCCCGGCCCGGTGTTTGTGACGCTGGCCGGTGGGCTGGAGTCGTTGCCGCGCCGGGTGGCCGAGCGTTTAAGGACGCCGGTGCGCACCGGGGAGGCCGTCACGACCGTGACGGCGGAGGGCGCGCGCTATCGTCTGAGCGGCGAGCACGGAGAGTACGTGGTGGACGGGCTGGTCGTGGCGACGCCGGCGCCGGTGGCGGCGCGCCAGCTTGCGCGGCTGGTGCCCGCGGCGTCTCGGCTGGCACAGGTGCCCTACGCCAATCTGGCGGTGGTCACCGTTCGGTTCGCCCCGGGCGTCGCGGTGCCGCCGGGCATGACCGGGGTCCTCGCGCCTCTGGGCGCCGCGGTCGCGCTGACCGCCATCACGTTTGTCGGCCAAAAGTGGGCGCACCGCGCGGATCCGGTCGACGTGCCGGTGCGCGTGTTTTACGGGCGCGCGGCCGTCGACCCGCCGGCCATCGACGTGCTGGCCTGGTCAGACGAGCGCTTCCGCCAGCAGGTGGCGTCCGACCTGCGTCGGGTCCTGGGTTGGACGGCCGAGCCGCTTGCAATGCGGGTGCACCGGCATCCGGAAGCCATGCCGCAGTACCTGGTGGGCCACCGCGAGCGCGTGGCCGAGGTGGAGCGGGAGGTGGCCCGGCGGCCAGGGTTGGCTTTGGCTGGCTCCGCGCTGCATGGGGTGGGCATTCCCGACGTCATCCGCGAAGGTCAGGCCGCCGCGGAACGCGTGGTTCGGTCGTTGGATCAGGGGGCAGGATAAGATCCGCCACTATTTCTGATACCAGAAGTAGCCGCTCTCGCTGACCACGGTGAACACGCCGTCACGAGCAATGGCCTCTGCAACCCGGTGGCGGACCAAGTCGACGAGCTCCGCCTTGTGCGCGCGTGCCACCTCGGGTTCCAGCCCCTGGTGGTAGAATCCGGAGTCGTAATAGGTTGCGGCCGGCTCCGGGGCCGGGAAGCGAAAACCGGCAGCATGGAATTCTACCTGCACGGTCCGGTGGGCGGGAAAAAAGTGTCGACCATTGCTGAGCGAAAACCGCAGGGGTCCGCCGTCCGGCACGGTGGGCAGGCGAAGGGCCGCCACCGCGGCGCGGTGCAGCTCCATGAGCTCACGGTACTGCAGGGGGCCGTTGGTAGCGGCGGACAAAATGCCCCCGGGCTTTAAGACGCGGTCCGCTTCCGCCAGCGCGCCTGCAATGTTGGGTACGTGGTAGAGCATGAAGTGGAGACCCACCCAGTCAAATGTGTTGTCAGGCCACGGCAGATGCTGGGCGTCGCCCAGTTGGGAGATGGCCGCGCGGTCGCCGTCGAGCCGCTGGCCCAGGGCGGCCACCATGGCGGGCGACTGATCCAGGCCCGCATACTCGACGGCGGGCCCCAGTGCCTCTCGGATGGCGGCGTACCAGTTGCCGATCCCGGCGCCTACGTCCAATACCGAGCCGGGACGCACCACCGCGGCCAGCTGGCGGGTGATCGTGTTGAAAATGTCCCCTTGCCCCAACCCATAGCGGCGATGCGTCATGATCCGCACCTGGAGCGGATCCACGATGCCGTACGCCGTCTGCATGAACACCGGATCGGCGAAGCGGTCAATGTGCTCAGCCATCAAGGGTCCACCCTTCCTGTCGTCAACGGGGCTACCGGCGTCGCGTTCCCGCATGGCCCAGGCTAAGGCGCGCCACTCCGGCTCATCCTAACACGTCAGCAACGCGTCAGCGTTGACCGGGCCCCGATTTTGCCGACGTGGGGCTGGTGGGTCCGCGCCCCTGGCGCGACGGGAGGCGTAGCATGGCCACCACCAGCGGGTCCGGACCCCGCCCCCCTAAAGGGCGGGTGGGGACGCGACGACCGTCGCGCCAACGCGCGGGAATCCTGCGCGAGTCGATTTTTGGCGTCAACGATGGATTGGTGGCCACGGTGGGTCTGGTGTCGGGAGAAGTGCTGTCCCATCAGCCGCATGGTGCGGTGATTGTGGCGGCCCTGTCCGCCATGGGGGCGGCTACGGTATCCATGGGCATCGGGTCGTTTCTGGCATCGTCGACACAAAACGCGTTTCTGCAGAAGCAGATTCGGGACCAGGAAGCCAAATTGGCGCGGTGGCCCACCCACGAGCGGCGTCACGTGGTGCAGCTGTTGTCCGCCATCGGGTTGTCGCGCCGCACCATCCCCCGCGCAGCCCGAGAAATCACGCAGTCCCGGCCGCGCTGGCTCCGATTCATGGTGCGCGAGCGGTTGGGCGTGCACGAGAACCAGTGGGAGAGTCCGGTAGTCAACGCGGTCGTGATGGCGGCGGCCGTGGTCGTTGGCTCGATTCCGCCGGTCGTGCCGTTTTTGCTGCCGCTGTCCGTGGCGGCCGCTCGCAATGTGGCGTGGGGGGCTTCGTTGGCCGCCGCCTTTGCCATCGGGTGCGGCAAGGGGGTGATGACCGACAGCCCCCGCCTCAAAAGCGGGGTGCAGTTTCTGCTGCTCGCCGGTGCGTCGGCGGCGGTGGGAGCAAGCATCGGCTTGCTGCTGGGTCAGGCCGGGGCATAGAAGCGGGCGGGGTTCAGCGACTGCGGAAGCGGGGCCGCGCTCAAGAGATGCTGGGCCAACAGGTCGCCTACCGCGCCCGTCATGGCCACTCCATGGCCGCTGAATCCACCCGCCACCCAGAGACCGGGGGCCACCGGGCCAACCAGCGGCAGGTGGTCCGGGGTGAACCCCATGATGCCCGCCCACCGGTCCGTGACGGCGACGGTTCCGCCTGCCAAGCGGGTCGCGAGGGCCGTGAGCGCGTCTTGAATGCGGGGATTTAGGGCCAGCGCGTCGGTCGCCTCGGTCTCGGGGTCGAGCTGGCGCCGCCCGCCGAGCACCAGGGATCCGTCCGGCCGGGGACGCCAGTACAGGTACCCATGATCGGCGTACACGGGATAGGGGTAGTCCAGGGCCACGGGACCGGTGGCCAGCACCTGGCCCCGCGTGGGGCGCACCACGGGAGCGAGGGCCGGGACGAGCTGGCCCAGCCAGGCATTGGTGCAGAGGACCACGCGCTCCGCCCAAACGTGGTCCCCCCCCACGGTGAGACGAATGCCCGCCCCATCCTGGACGGTCCAGGCCGTCACGCGCGCCCCGGTGTACCACTGCACGCCGGCGCGTCCGGCCTGGCGCACAAGCTTGGCGACCAGATGCACCGGCTGCACCGCGCCGTCTTCGGGGAAAAAGGCGGCGTGGGGAAGTCCCAAGGACCGGAGGCTCGAGGGCACCCGTCCTGGCATCCATGACTCGGCCGCCACCCCGTCCTCCACGAGCCATCGCACGGTGTTCGCCAACGTCTCCCCTTCGTCCGGCGCGCCCAGGTACAGGCTGCCGGTTTCCCGGTATTCAGCCCGCTCGCCGTCGGGACCCAACACGGTGCGGACGTGTTGCCGATTGCTCTGCGAGAGCGCCAGCAGCTCACGCGCCACGGGCCGCCCCAGTTGGCCCACCAAGGTGGCGTACAGCTCACTGGTGCCACCCAGAACAAAGCCGGCGTTGCGCCCGCTGGCTCCATGGGCCAGCGGGCGGTCGCTTAAGACGGTGATGGTCCACCGGCCGTCCGCCCGCGCACTGGCGTGGTACGCCAGCCACGCGGCCATCAAGCCGCCGCCCACGATGGCCAGGTCGCAACGCGACGGCCGAGCGCCGTCCCCCCAGCGCGTCGCCGGCACCGCGGCCTCGCGGTGCCAGACGCTGGGCAGATCTGCGGCGGCGCGGCTACTCATGCCGACCGGCCCGCCATTCCCGCTCCAAAAGTCCGTACAGCAGCATGTCATGCGGCTGGCCGTCCCGCACCAGAAACTCCCGGAAGGTGCCTTCGCGGACGAAGCCCATGCCTTCGTACAGACGAATGGCGCGAGTGTTGTAGGCAAACACGGTCAGCGACAGCCGCCGGAGATTGACCTCGTCAAAGGCAAAGCGCATCAGCAGACCCAGCGCCTCCCGGCCAAAGCCCTGGCCCCATTCGGTTGGGGAAATCTCCATCGCCAACCACCCCCCGCGCTGGGCCCAGAGCACCTCATCCAGGGCGACGATCCCCACCAGACGGGGCTCCTCCCCCTGTGTGCGCACGGCAAACGGGAAGCCGCCGGACGTTTTGAGCGTGGTCCACCCCGCCGTCAGGGCATCGGCCGCGGGGGGCGTGGCGGGATCCGCATCCAGGTGCCGGAGAAACATCCCATCCCGATGCCAGGCAGCCACGGCCGCCCCGTCGTCGGTGGTGAGCGCATCCAGGTACAGTCGGGGACCGGCAAGGTGGTTGGACACCCCCTGGGCAGAATTCGCAGGCAAATCCTTCAACTCCTTCGTCCTGTCGGCGGCCCCACTCCTGCTATGATAACGGCGAACGCCCAGGATGGGGAGGAAACCTCATGGAGCCCCGGACAATCCCCGAGTTCCAGGCCGAAGACATTCGCGGTACGCCCTTTCGGGCGTCGGACTTGGTGGCGCGCGCGCCCGTGCTCGTGCCGATGCTGCGGGGTTTGTTCTGACCCTACTGCCGACGGCAGCTCGTGGAGCTGCGCGACCAGTACGCGGCGCTGCGGGCGGCCGGCATCCAGGTGGTGGCCATCGGCCCTGACCGGCCGGATGCGCTCCGGGCACACTTTGAGAAGGAACACATCCCCTTCGAGGCCATCGCGGATCCCTCGCAGCAGGTGCCGAAGGCGTTGGGGCAACAGTACCGGTGGTACACAATGGGGCTCCTGCCAGCCATGCTGGCCATCGCCCCGTCGGGGGAGGTGGTGTGGCAGCACTATGCGAAAAGTCCTCAGGATCTGCCGAAGCTTAAAGACGCGGCGGCGGCCTTGGGTCGGACACTGTGACGACCGGCACCGGTCGGGACGGTCGGGCCGGCCCGACCCCGGGACGGGCATTCTACGGGTCGCGCTGGCTCGGCTTACGTCCCAGCGGATGGGCGGACATCGGCGTCAAACGACATGATGTCCCAGTTGCGCGCCTGTGACAACGCCCGCAAATAGCAGTCGGCAAAATCGGTCGCCCGTTCGCCAAAAGCCTGCAACGCTGCCACGACGGTGCCGCGTTCTTCGCACTCAACGCCTTCGAACAACAGCACTTCGATGAGAATGTCGGCAATAACCGCCCGGTCCATTCGGTAGACCGGCCCCTTTAACACGTAGCAACATTCGGCGACGATGAGTGGAACGAGCACGAGCCGCTGTTCTCCGCGCTCCGCGCACCGGAAAACGTCCAGCGCCCGGCCGGAGAGCGTGGGATGATCGTTCAACAACAGCCGCAAGATGACGTTGGTATCCAGCAGAGTTCGCGTCACGAGATGGACCGCGGCGGGTGGTGGCCGTTGGCTTGTTCATCCTGGGCTTGGCGCCGAGCCTCAGCGAGAGGCACGTAGACAATATGCGGGCCGCTGAGCCTTCCCAGCAACTGGTCAGCCGTCGTGCTGGGGACCACTTCCAACACCACTTCGCCGCTGTCCGTTTCGCGGTAAAGCACCGTATCGCCGATCTGAGCCCTGAGGCGCTGCCGAACTGCCCGAGGCAATGTCACCTGATACTTGGCCGTCAGCTTGGCCGTATGAATCATGGGACACCTCCTACAAAATCTATATCCGGGGGTAGCATATCATTTCGCGGTCAAACTCCGCAGCGTCGGCCATCGGAGTCCATGCCTTACGTAGGCGATGTGAAGGACCAGGCGCATGGGAAGGAAAGTCAGGTACCGCCTGGAGCGCCGTGACAGCGCTACGCCGGGCCCCTTGATTCGTAGGCCGCGCCCGGTTAAACTATACAAACTAAAGTGTTGCCCCGGAAGAGCACCACAGGAGGGATCGCATGGCAGCGGTGACGGCAGACAACTGGTTGGTCCTGCCGCGGGTGGCGGAGCCGGCGTTGGACATGGGGGAACGGCCCGTGCAGCAGGTGGCCGAGGCCCAGCGCCTGACGGAGGGCGCCGGGTTTCCTGTGCGCCGTCCCTTTCCCGGACCGCGCCTCGCCCTGCGTGCGGTGGATCCGTTCTTACTGCTAGACCAAATGGGTCCGGTGGACTACGGGCCCAAGGAAGCCAAGGGGGCGCCGTGGCACCCGCATCGGGGTTTCGAAACGGTGACCTATCTTATGGACGGCATAATGCGCCACCAGGACACCAACGGGGGCGGCGGCCTGATCCAGGATGGGGGTACCCAGTGGATGACGGCGGGCAGCGGCATCCTGCACGATGAGATGCCCACGGACGAACTGGTCATGACCGGCGGCTATTTTCATGGCATTCAGCTGTGGGTGAACCTGCCCAAGCGGCTCAAATGGACGGCTCCGCGCTATCAGGACATCCGGGGCGACCGGCTCTTGCTCTTGACGTCGCACGATGGATCGAGCCTGATTCGCCTCATCGCCGGGAGCCTCGGGGGGCATGAGGGGCCGGGATCCACGTGGACCCCGATTGTGCTGGCGCACGCCAGCGTAGCGCCGGGCGCCCAGCTGCACCTGCCATGGAACCCGGCATTCAGCGCGATGGCCTACGCGCTGTTGGGCCAGGGCACTGCCGGCCGCGAGGGTGCCCCGCTCGCCGAGGGCGACCTGGCGGTGTTTGGAGCCGGAGACGCCGTCACGGTGGCGGCCGGCCCGCGCCAGAGCGAGCGGAGCCCGAACATGGAAGTGCTGCTGCTGGGGGGCGAGCCCATTAGGGAGCCCATCACCCACTGGGGCCCATTTGTGATGAACACGCGCGAAGAGATTGTGCAAGCCTTCGACGACTTTCACGCGGGGCGCATGGGCCTCATTCCCGCCACGACGCTGGAGGTGCCACGCCCCAGCCGATGAAGGCGTGAGGCAGCCGATTGACAGCAGTCCGTTCCAGTCGGAGATGGCGGGGATGAAAGTGGTGGAGGCGTATCAGGCGAAGGTTCATCTGGCGGATTTGCTCACCCAGGCCGAACGGGGCGAGACCATCGTGGTCACCCGACGGGGGAAGGCCGCGGCGAGGTTGGTGACCGTGCGCTCCGAGCACATGGCCGTCGGGGCCGTCGCGAAGGAGTTCGACAACCTGCGGCGCAGTACGCGCCCCATCGAGGGCGGACTACGTCAACTCGTCGAGGAGGGCCGGCGTTTCTGATGGCCTTTGTGCTGGATGTCTCGGTGACCGTGTCGTGGTGCTTGGCGGAGGCGGATCTGCCGGTAGGCACGCTGGACCTCAATGCCGATTCCACCGTGGGCGCCGCGTGGGCAGGCGATCGGGTTGCCGATGTGCACACGCTATGGCATGCGCAGGAAAATGCGCACCGTGAGAAAACCCTGCAACAAGTGGCCCGCACCCAGCGGGCGTCGGGGAGACCGGTTAAAGGGGAACGGTCCAACCAAGCGCTCTGGCAGAGCATTCGGGGGCGGGATGCGGCGCTCGCGTGGCGGATGGCCGCCCTGATCGTGGCGTGGGCGGTTGCCCAAGGCCTTCAGGTCCTCGTGTTCGAGTATCTGCGGCCCTATCGTCCTACGCGCGGCCTCTCCTGGAGCCGCCGCACCAATCGCAAGCGATCTTATGGGCTTCGGGGCCACATTCGGCGGCATG
>JAJZWS010000039.1 GCA_021846565.1 Bacillota bacterium | reverse complement strand
TCTGCGTCGCCGAACGCACAGCCCGACCAATCCGCCCGCAAGCCCCTGGAGTATCCACGGCCCCGCTGCGTCGCCCCTGCCTTAAGACCAGGCCGGATGGACAGATCGCCCCGGCTGCGTGGCTGGCGTCCGCCGACTCCAACCAGCGCTTACCATAGCGGCAGAGACGGGGTTGTGGGACTTTAGAAGGTTGCCGAGGCACGGAAGGAGAGCGCGCATCCTGACCCCCGACGTCATTGACTCGCTGGACCAGTGCGACCACGATGCTGCCCACTTGGGTCAACCCCATCCGCTGTCCCCCCGCGTTCTGGCAAAAATCCAGCACCATCTGCGCGTAAGCCTCACCTATTCCTCGAACCCCTTCGAGGCCAGCACGCTATCGCTCCAGGAGATGCTGGTGGCGCTCGCAGGCCCACCGGTGGCGGGCAAGCCGCTGGGGGACTATTTTGCCGCGGTGGATCACGCCGGAGCATTTGACTTCGTCTGGTCCCTGGTGTCCCAGACCGCCCCGCTCACCGGGGCCGACGTTCGGCATTCATCACCTGGTCCTGCGTCGGGCCGCGCCAGATGACGCCGGCAGGTGGCGCACCACGCTTCCCACACCTTTGATGCCTAGTCCCACATGCCTATCAAGATGCCCATACGTGTCGGTGTGCATGGCGAACACGTCGACCCCGCCCGACTAACTCTCAGCCGACTTACGACGCTACGCCGTCCTTGATGTCCTCCGTCACACAGCTGCCGTTGGCGAATCCGCAATAGGAATTGGACGCACACGACCGCCCCGGTGGCAGGCGGGGAGTTTCCTCCGGCCGTCGGACACGGCCCCTTCAGGATGACCGCGTCCCTGGGCAAGCGGGCGGGCACGCCCGCCCCCGCGAGGGCGGCCATCGGAATGACCTGAGCACTTGTCACCATACAGCCGGGCGGGCCGGAATGGGACAAATCGAACGCTTGGCGGGGCGGAGCGCTGTTGAGCCGCCCAGGCTGGCCAGGACCGCAACGAGCCCGCCCCGACGGTCTGCGACGCGCTCCCGAGAACCTTAGGAGGGTTGCGAACGTAGGGAAGGCCGGGCACGCTGGACGCGTGCACGGAAACCGTCGTATTCACTGGCCGGTGCGGATTGATGACACTGCGGAGTGCGCTCAGGACGAAAACGTCAGGCCGTACTTCTGGAGCCAGGTGACCAGCTCGACGTAGGCAGCGCTCGCATAGTCGTGGTGCAGCCCGTGGTGGCCTCCGGGATAGAGCACGAGCTTCACCACCTTGCCCGCCGCCTTCATCTCCGTGAAGAACTGCTGCACGGTTTGCCACGCCACATGGTGATCACCGGTCCCCTGCAAAAACAGCACCGGGGCGGTGATGGTCGACACGTCGGGGGATTCTTTGGCCAGCACGGCCTGAGACGGCAAGGTTCCGTAGCTGCGCGTTTCCCCAACCCGCTGGTTGAAAAACCGGGTACCCGGCTGCGCGTTGGCCGCCTGCCAGGGCAGAACCGTTCTTAGGCCGACATAGGGACTGACCGCCACCACGGCGCGCACGTGCGGCAGCAGACTCGCCACCTTGAGGGCCACGCCGCCGCCGAGGGAGTAGCCCACGAGATACAGGCGCTGCGGATCAATGGGCACGAGCGCCTCCACGGCGCGAATCCCCGCCAACGTGTCCAAGGCGGTCGTATAGAGACCGCGCACCTGGCCCGCGCTTTGCAAGTAGCCCTGGTATTCGGGATAAAGGATTGCGTAGCTGGCCGAAGCCAAGCGCGCCGCCATCGCTGCCGTGTAGCCGAAGTTGTAATGCTGGATAGCCTCTTCGGATACAAAGCCCCCGTGCAGCTGCACCAGCAGGGGGACCGGCCGCCGAGACTGCGGCACCGTCAGGTACGCCTCCACCCGCACGCCCTGGGCCGGGTAAAACAGCAGATACAGCGTCACCCCTGCGATGGGGTACTTCGTGACGCGGGTGGCGACGGCCGTCCCGGCCACCAGCGGCTGGGGACCTGTGGGTGCTGCCTTCGGGCTCCCGGCGCTGCATGCGGCGGCGGCGACCATCAGCGCCGCGCCGAGCGTGACCGCTCCGGCCGTGCGCGCCGCGCCCATTGACCGTCTGGCCATTGCGCCGCCTCCTTCCCACCCACATGCGCTGCCGGCGGAGAATGCGAAGAAAAGGATTACTTGGGCAATGGCGCGTCCAACCGGTGCAGCATGCCTTGCGCCCAACGCACGACCGGAATGCCGACCACGAGCGCGCCGCCCCCGTCAATGGCCCACCGCACGGCGCTCACCGGGGGAAGGAGCGCCAGGCCCAGTCCAAAAAGGACCAAGGGAATCACCCAAAGTGCTGACCCGCCTCCGCCGGTCGGCTGCGCCCGGCCCCCCTGCGGACCGAAAGACCCTATCGGCACGAGGATACCCCCTTTACCCACCCGGCTGTTCCGTACCATAATACGTCACATCGACCTGGGTATTCCATGGACGCGCCTGGGAAGCCGAGCAGGCCCGCCAAACATCGTCCGGTCGGTGCCGCCCGCCGCTCCCCACCCTCAGGCGTCCGTAAGGCCTTCCGCGGCTCGCTCGATAGCGCGGGCCGTGGACACATCCCGGTCCGTGTGCCGCCTGCGTCGTGCGTGACCAGGCGCACCGTGACGGCCCGATACCGGATGTCGATGTCCGGGTGGTGCCGGGCCGCCTCGGCCACGGCCGCCACCTCGTTCACGAACGCGATCGCCTCCGTAAACGAGCGCCACAGGTAAGGCCGCACGCGTAGCCGCTCCAGCCGGTAAGTTCCGTGAGTTCCTGCCGAATGTCCTCGTCCGTCAGGCGCTTCATCGGGCAAGCCTCCCTGTCTCGTTCCGCATGCGGTTCGTCCGCATTCAGTGCAGCACCGTCGACGGCAACGCCTCACCCAGCGCCACCAGCACCGCCGAGCGGAGGGCCGCATGCTCGGGCCGGCGCAGGTCCGGATCCTGGTCCAGGAGGCGGCGCGCCATCCGCTGGGCCTCCTGCAGGCGATGCACGTCCTGGGTGGGGTGCGTGAGGCCAAAGCCCGCCACCCCATGCTGCCGGAGACCCAACACCTCTCCCGGCCCCCGGATGGCCAAATCCCGCTCTGCCAGTTCGAATCCGTCTTGGCACTCCACCAGCGCCGTGAGGCGCGCCTCACCATCCTCGCCCGTCGGGTCGGCTACCAGGATGCAGCGACCAGGCTCGGTGCCGCGACCGACCCGGCCCCTGAGCTGGTGCAGCTCCGCGAGGCCAAACCGGTCGGCGTCTTCCACCACCATCACGGTGGCGTTGGGCACGTCCACCCCGACCTCCACAATCGTCGTCGCCACTAGCACATCGAGGGCCCGGTCGCGAAAAGCCGACATTACCTCCGTCTTCGCCGCCGCCGGCATACGCCCGTGCAGGAGCCCCACGCGCCAGCCCGGCAGCGTGCGCATGCCCTCATAAACTTGCACGGCGCTTTTGGCATCGGACGACTCCGACGGGTCAACAAATGGGCACACGACAAACGCCTGCTCGCCGCGGCGCACGGCGTCCAAAACCTCCTGGTACACCTGGCGCCGCTCGCGCCGGCTGGCGCGCCGCGTGGCCACCGGCCGCCTGCCCGGGGGGTGGCCGGCAATCCGCGACAACTCGAGGTCGCCGTACACCGTGAGCGCCAGGCTCCGCGGAATGGGTGTGGCCGTCATCACCAGGAGATGCGGGTAGGTGCCCTTGCTGGCCAACTCCGAGCGCTGGCGGACCCCAAAGCGATGCTGCTCGTCCACCACCACCAGCGCCAAGCGGTCAAACTGGACGCCCTCCTGGACTAGGGCCTGGGTCCCCACCGCCACGTCAATCTGACCCGCTTCCAGCTGCCCGCGAGTCGTCTGACGCGCCGCGTCGCTGCCCGCGACCAAGCCGACGGACACGCCCAACGGGGCCAGCCACTCATCCAACACCGCCGCATGCTGGGAGGCCAAAAGCTCCGTGGGAGCCATGAAGGCCGCCTGCTGGCCCGCGTCCACAGCCGCCAGGCAGGCCAGGATCGCCAGGATAGTTTTCCCCACGCCCACGTCGCCCTGCAGCAGCCGGGCCATGGGTGCGGACCGACCGAGATCGGCGGCCACCTCCGCCCACGCGCTGGCCTGGCCCGCGGTGAGGGCAAAGGGCAGGCCATCCAGAAAGCGCCGGGCCAAGGACCCGTTGGGGGCCAGTGCCCGGCCGGTGGCCCCCCCTACCGCTCGCTGCCGCAGCCACTGCACCCCGACCGTGAGCACCAAGGCCTCGTCCAGCACCAAGCGCGTGCGGGCCCGTTCGGCATCGTCGACGTCGTCCGGAAAGTGCAGGTGTTGGAGCGCCCAGGCTCGACTGGGCAGATCCCATGCCTGACGCACGTGGGCGGGCATGGTGTCCGCCACCTGCGGGGCATAGGTGGGCACGACCCGCTCCATCAGCGAGCGCAGCCATCGCTGCGACAACTCCCCCGCCAGCGGGTACACCGGCAACACACCCCGACTCGGACTGCTGTCGTCCAGTCGCTCCCACTCCGGATGCACCATCACCAAGCGTGGACCGCGTCGGTCAACCCGGCCCGACAGCCAGAGGCGGGTGCCCACGGGAAGCGTTCGCGCCAGATAGCGGGCATGAAAAAACAGGACGTCTAACTCGCCGCCTCCGTCGCGGAGATACACGTGCGCCGTCACGTCGTGCCCCAGGTGGGGTTGGACGCGCACCTCGCGGACGGTGCCTACGACGTTGTAGACGCCGCCGGCCTGGAGCTGGGGAATGGGGGTGATGCGTGAGCGGTCCCGGTGGCGCCGCGGCCAGAGGGTCAGCAAGTCCGCCACCGTGGTGACGTCGAGCCGCGACAGGTCGGCGGCCCGCCGAGGGCCCACCCCCGAGAGGCGGGTCACCGGGTCGCCCAGCGCGGGCGGCCGGGGATCACTCACGGGACACCCCCAAAGTGAATCGGGTCACTCCGCAGGGTCCGGCCGATCCACGCCCACCACGCGCGTGGTGACGCGCACGGGGTCAATGCCCGCCAGCTCATGGAGGGACCGGCTCACCTGGTGCGCCACCGTGTCGGCCACCGTGGGAATGGATGCCCCGTAGCGAACGGCGACGGGAACCTCCAGGGCCAGCCCCTCGGGCCGATGTTCGACGTGCACGGCGCGGGCCGCACCGCTCGCAAAGTGTCGCCACACGCCTCCACGTCCCCCGAGCCCGACAACGCCAGGAACCTGGAAAGCCGTCCACGCTGCCAGCGCCATGACCACGTCGTCATGGACGGCAATGTGTCCGGCTCTCCCTCCACGATCCTCCACGGCAAACCTCCTCGGCTTGCGGATGGCGGCCACGGCGCGGGCGAAGCTAGATGGCGCGCTCGACCTTGCCCGCCTTGAGACACGAGGTGCAAACGTACAGGCGCACGGTCCGCCCATTGACGCGGGCACGGACGCGCTGAATGTTTGGCCGCCACACGCGCTTGGTGTGTCGGTTCGAATGGCTTACGGCGTTCCCGTGAACCACATGCTTGTCGCAAATTTGGCAACGATATGCCATCCCAACGGCCTCCTCTTGTGTGGGCGCGCCAAAATAACCCGCACTACTATAGCACAGCAGGCACCGCGCAACAACACGCTGGGGCGCCCGGGCCACGCCGCACGTCACGCCATCACCTCGTCGGGCGAGAAGCGATACCGGGCACCGCAGTAGTGACACACCACTTCGGCACCGCCCTCCTGAGCCCACGCGCGCCGTTCGGCCGGTGGCGCCACCAACAGGACCTGCCGCGACCGCTCGGGGCTGCACCGGCAGCCAAAGTGCAGCGACTCCACCACCCAATCCGCGAGGGGCTTGTCCACCACCCACCCGAGCAGATCCGGGACCCGCTCCCCGGCCGCGAGCCGCCAGCTCAAGTTGGTCAGCGTAGCCACGCGCTCACCCAAGCACTCCCGTTCCTTCGCATCCGCGCCGGGCAGCGCTTGAATCAAAAGGCCCCCGGAGGCGGCCACTGACCCGTCGCGGTCCACCAGGACGCCCAGCGCCACAGCAGAGCGCACCTGCTCCGACGACCAGAGAAACTGGGCCACGTCTTCCCCCAGTTCTCCACTCACCAACTCGCTGGCACTCGTGTAGACGCGTCCGTCGGCCGCCACCCGTTCCGCCACCAGGGACCCGTCCGACCCCACGGCGGCGCCCACCGGAAGCTTTCCGGGGGCGGTGGGCGGCAGTTGGATCCCGGGATGGTCCACCCGGGCGCGCAGCAGACCGTCGGCATGGGCTTCCGCCCGGACACGCCCCAGCGGTCCTCCCCCCTCGGCCGTGAGTCGGAGATAACTGCCCGTCTCCTTCAGATCGCTGCCCACGAGCGCCGCCGCCGACAGCAGGCGCCCCATCGCCGCCGCCGCCACCGCATAGGCCCCGTGGGCTCGAGCGGCCCCGGCGGCAGCGCCCCGCGTCTGCACTCCCATCAGGCGAATGCCGTGCCACACGGCCCGCCAGCGCCGATCCTCGAATGATTCCGCTGTCACCCGATCGCCTCCCGCCGCCCTTGTTGGTCACCCGGGTCGGCGCTACCGCTTGGCCCAGAGGGACAGCACCACCTGGAGGATGCGTCCCACGAAGGGCGGAACCTTGATCACCTGCACGCGCATTGGTGCACCTCCTTGTGCCCGCTGGCTAGCGGGCCGCGAGCATCCGGTATCCTGCCCACACCAGCGCCCCACCCACCAGGACCGGCCCGAGACCCGCCCACAAGAGCCACAATCCCATTCCCACCGGCCACAGCGCCAGCGGTCCCACCTTCACCACCAAAAGCCCCCCGGCCAGCAGCAGACCGGCGCCCACCACCTTAGGCGGCCCACCGCGCCGCCGCTGCCACCACGACCATCCGCGCACCCAGCCACCCCCCTTCGGCCCCGCAGAGCGAGAGACCCTGCATCCTACGGCGAAAGGGTTAGGGGGTGACGGCTTGACGCAGATTCCGGAGCCGCACGGCGGGATCCCCGTCAAAGACATACGACCCGGCCACCAGCACGTCTGCGCCGGCAGCGGCCAACTGCGGCGCCGTGGTCTCGTCCACACCCCCATCCACGGCAATCCGCGGGCGCGCCTGCTCCCCACGCCAATCGTGGGCTCTTTGGACCTTATGTAGGGCGCGGGGCCAAAATGGCTGCCCCCCAAATCCCGGATTCACGCTCATGATCAGGAGCCAATCACACTCGTCCCACACGTCCACCAGCAGGGTGACGGGCGTGGCCGGGTTGAGCGCGATCCCGGCGAGACAGTCGCGGGCCTTGATATGGGCCACCAGCCGCTCCAGGTGCGTGACGGCCTCCCAGTGCACCGTCACGACGTCCGCGCCGGCGTCGATGAAGGCGTCCACCAGCGGCGCGGGCTCCTGGACCATCAGGTGCACGTCCAGGGGCAGGCGGGTGGCGCGTCGGAGCGCCGCCACCACGTGGGGGCCGAACGTGATGTTGGGAACAAAATGACCATCCATCACATCAATGTGCAACAGATCGGCGCCCGCCGCTTCGACGGTCCGGGCCGCCTCCGCCAGCTGCCCCGCATCCGCGGACAGCAGCGAGGGAGCCAGTTGCACCACCCGGGGTCCCGCTACCAACATGCGGCACCTCCCTATCCTCATCGCCTGGACCTCTATGATGTCACATCCAGGGGCGGTGGCGCGACGGTTCCGGCTCTGCCTGCAGCAACCGGTAATGCTGGTGCCGCTCGGCGCTGATCTGTCCGGTCGCCAGCCACTGGGGCACCACACAACCCGGCTCGTCCAGGTGACGGCAGTCCCCGTACCGGCATCGAGCGTCCCGCCACTCGGGGAACGCGTCGCGCAGGGTCAACGCGTCGTGCGGCGGCAGTTCCAAGTGGGTGAAGCCGGGCGTATCCGCCAGCCAGGCGGTCCCCACCGGCGCAAGCGCGACGGTGCGGGTCGTGTGCCGCCCCCGCCCGGTTCGGCCGGACAGGGCACCCACGGCGCCGGTCCCGGTCCCGTCGGGCAGCAGGCGGCGCAGCAGGGAGGTTTTCCCCACGCCGCTCTCACCCGTCATCACCCACACGCCGTCGCCCAGCATGTCGGGGATCCGCTCCCACCCGTCACCCGCCACGCTGGAGACGGCCACCATCGGATAAATCGCGCGCCACGGTGCGAGGCGCTGCCACACGGTCGGGTCGTCCGCCCACAGGTCCGCCTTGGTGACCACGATGGCGGACAAGAGGCCCAGGAGCTCGGCGGTCACCAGGCGCCGGTCCAACAGGGCCAGCGATCCCATCGGCTGGATCGGACAAAACACGGCCAAGAGACCTTCGGCGTTGGCCAGCGGTGGACGCACCAAGCGGTTTTGCCGGGGAAGCACGCGCTCCACCATGGCCATGGGCCGGGTTGGGGCCAGATCCACCCAGTCGCCCGCCAGCACCTGGTCCACGTCCCGCTTGAGCCGCCCCCGAAACTGGCACAGGTGCACCTGGCCCGTAGCGTCCACCACGCGGGCCACGTCCGCCAGAACCTCCAGCACGCGCCCGCGCACTGTCCGTCCGGATTCGCTAGGTGCCGTTGTTGGACCCCCCCGGCGGGTTTTGGCCCGGGTTGGCCTGCGGCGTCAGCACGGTCGGCTGGCCCTGCACCGACCCGTTCAGGTAAAGCACCAGCTGCCCGCTCTGCCCATACCAGGCCACGGTAAAGCTGACGTTCTGCCCCGGGGTCACCGCCTGGTAGTACACCTCTTCGTTTCCGGTGGAATCCGTGACTTGGGCCTCCACCAGGGAATGACTGGGGGCGGACGTGGGGATAGTGAAGCCTACCGTGCTGGTATTGGCGAGCGCCGTTGCCGACCCGGGGCTGGGCCCCTTGGAGAGCGTGACGTTTACCGGCGCCCCGGACTGCGCCGCGCTTTCGGGCGCCGGACTTTGCGTGACCACGGTGTTGGCCGGCTCCGTGCTGTACGTGTACGACACCGAGCCCAGGGTCATGCCCACGCTGGCCAGCGCGCTGGACGCACCCGTTGTGGTCATGCCCGACAAGATGGGCACCACCTGATTCGCGGCGGCCCCCCCGTGGCCATTCGACACCGTGAGCGTCACCACGCTGCCCTGGGACACCGAGCGTCCCGCCGCCGGGCTTTGGCCAACCACCTGGCCCGCGGGGGCGGCGTTGGTCACGGTACGGGTGTGGGATTTCAACCCCGCCTGGGTGAGCGCCTGCACGGCCTGCTGCTGGTCGTCACCTACCAGGGGGGGCACCACCACGGGGCTCGGGCCGGAGCTGACCAAGAGGCCCACCGTCTGTCCCGGACGGAGCACCGTCCCGGCCGCCGGCGCTTCACTCAACACCCGACCCTTGGCAATGTGGGTGCTGGATCGGTGGCCCAACAGTTGCCACTGGAAGCCCTCCGCGCGGAGTCGCGCCTCGGCCGCCGCCACCGTGTCATTACGCAGATTGGACAGCGTCACCGGTGCCGGCCCGGCGAGCCAGCGGACAAAGGCATAAATCAAGCCCGCCAGTCCCAACAGGATGATCCCCAGCACGTAGAGCCAGGTGCGCCGCTTCTTCGGGCGCCGCTGGACCGGGGGCCCGGCCTCCGACGTCTCGGGCTCTGGGTCGCCGCGCCGAACGGCCTCCAGCTGGCGGCGAAATGCCTCCGCGCTTTGATATCGCTCCTCGGCATCCTTCGCCAATAGGCGCGTCAGCAGCGCCGCCACGCCCGGCGGCACGTCGGGCCGCTCGCTCCGTACGTCCGGGGGAGCGTCCTGCACGTGCCGCAACGCCACGGCAATGGGCGACTCGCCGGAGAACGGCGGATGGCCAGCCAACAACTCGTACAGGAGGACGCCCAGGCCATAAAGATCGCTGGTGGGACCGACGCTGCGCCCGCGGGCCTGTTCCGGCGACACGTACTGCGCGGTGCCCAGCATACTGCCCGAATTAACCAGCGTGCCTGCAGAGATCGCTTGGGCAATCCCGAAGTCGGTGACCTTCACTGTGCCGTCGTCCGCGAGCAAAATATTTTGAGGCTTGATGTCGCGGTGAATGATGTGTTGGGCGTGCGCCTCGGACAGGGCCTCGGCCACTTGGTCCACAATCCCGAGCGCTTCGTCCACAGCGAGCGGCCCCGCCCGCGTCAGGTAGTCCTTAAGATTCTCGCCGTCCACCAGTTCCATCACGATGTAGTGCGATTCCAGGTCGGTGCCCACGTCAAACACCTGCACGACATGCCGGTTGTCCAGTGACGCGGCCGAGCGGGCCTCGAGTTGAAATCGCTCCACCAGCGTGGGATCTTCGGCCAAATGCTCCCGCAGCACCTTGACCGCCACCAGCCGGTTCAGCGCCAAGTCCCGCGCCCGGTAGACCACGGCCATGCCCCCCTGGCCAATGCGGTCTAACAGGTCGTAGCGACCGGCGAGCACGCGTCCCACCATCTCCCGCCCGGTCATGCCGGCGCCCGTTCCGGGGGGGCCGCCGGCTGTCGGTCGGTCCACTCCCAGCCGCGGCCCGGCTCATCTTCTTCCACGAGCACCGCCGTCACGTTGTCGTTGCCCCCGCGCTCCAGCGCCGAGGTTACCAGATGGTCCAAGAGAGTCTCCCCATGTCCCAGCTGCCACACTGCTCCCAATTCCTCGTCAGACAGCAGGCCCGAAAGGCCGTCGCTGCACACCAGCAGCCGGTCGGCGGCATGCCACGGTACCGCCAGCAGGTCCACACGCACCTGCAGCCAGGGCCCCACCACTCGGGTGAGCACATGCCGCTGGGGATGCTGGGCCGCCTCAGCTACGCTGATTTGACCCGCCTGCTGGAGCTCGGCCGCTACCGAGTGGTCCTGCGTCAGCCGATCCACGATCCCGGCCCGTAGCCGGTAGGCCCGGGAATCCCCCACGTGCGCCAGCTGCAGCTGGCCCGGCACGATCTGCGCCAGGGTCAACGTGGTACCCATCCCCATGAGGCGACGCTCCCGCTGTGCCCACTCAAACAAATCCTGATTACACGCTTTGACGGTTTGCTCCAACTCCACTACGGAGTGCGGTCGCCCGCTGAGCCGATCGGCCACAATCTCCAACGCGCGCGAACTGGCGCCCCCACCTCCCGGGTAGCCGCCCATGCCGTCGGCCACTGCCACCAGCCACCCCGCGGGCTTTAGCGGGAGTACCAAAAAATGATCTTGGTTTTCGTGCCGAACCAAGCCCCGATGAGTCCGGCCATATGCTTTGACCGCCATAACGTTTCCGCCCAAGCCGGAGTGCGGGCCCCCCTTCACGATGCGCCGCCACGCCCTACGACTGGACCGGGATAGCCCCGGACCGCCGCAACTGTCCGCAAGCGGCCTGGATTTCCTGACCCAACTCCCGCCGCACCGTGCACGGGATGCCCCGGTTCAACAGCGTCTCACAAAACGCCGCCACCTGGCGCGCGGGGGAGGGGCGAAACGGATGTTCGGGCACTGGGTTCCACGGTATCACATTGACGTGTGCCGGGAACGTCAACTGATCGGCCAGCCGGTCGGCCAGCGTGGTGCTGTCGTTCACATCCTGAATCAGCAGATACTCAAAACTCACCCGCCGCCCGGTCCGCTGCCAATACGTTTCGCACGCGGCCAGCAGCTTCGCCAGCGGATACGCCCGGTTTATGGGCATCAGCCGCTCCCGCAAAGCATCGTCGGGCGCGTGCAACGACACGGCCAAGGTAACCGGCAGGTGCTCCTCGGCCAGCTTCAAGATTGCCGGCACCAAGCCACTGGTCGACACCGTCAGGTGCCGATACGACAGCCCGAACCCCGTTGGCTCGTGGACTAGGCGTAAGAATCGCACGGTCTCGCGGTAGTTGTCCAGTGGCTCGCCGATCCCCATCAAATCCACGCGGCTCACACGGCCCGGCGCCACCGATGCCGCCCACGCCACCTGGTCCACAATTTCCCCGGCCGTCAGGTTGCGCCGGCGGCCCCCAATCCCCGAAGCACAGAAATGGCAGCCCATGGCGCACCCCACCTGGCTGGAGACGCATACGGACCAGCCGTAGCGGTGCGGCAGCAGCACGGTCTCCACCGCTTCGCCGTCCGTAAGCCGCAGCAACCCCTTCACGGTGCCGTCATGAGCCCGCTGCTCGGTCACGGGCACCACCCGGTCCAATCGATAGGCTTCCGCCATGCGCTCACGCAGCGCGCGCGGCCAGAGGTCCAGCCGGTCAAAGCTCGCGAGGCGCCCCTGCCACAGCGCCCGAAACAGCTGACGGCCGCGGTAGGGCTCGGCGCCCAACTCCTCGAGCGCGGCGGCCGCGTCGGCCGGCAGCCACGAGCGCACGTCGGTGGGGGCGTTGGGCGCGGTCATGCGCGCGCACCCCCGCCCGGGACGTCTTTCATGAAGCGTGCCACAAAAAATCCGTCGAGCCGGTCCTCTGACGGCCGCCACGTGAGTGCCGCGGCGCCCACCCGCCGGCGCAGCGCCGCCGATGGCAAAAAGGGCCCCACAGGATCGGGCCGGGCCTCGGGATGGCGGCGTCGAAAGTGCGCCAGGACCTCGGCCGTCTCTTCAGGCTCGACGCTGCAGGTGCTGTACACCACGGGCCCGCCGGTCGCGACCACTCGCCACGCCGCTTCCAGCAACTCCAGCTGCAGCGTTTGGTGGCGCCGGAGGTCCGTCTCTCGCCGCCGCCAGCGCGCATCGACGCGGCGGCGCAGCACACCGAGGCCGCTGCACGGTGCATCCAGCACCACGGCGTCAAAGGTCCCAGCCTCTCCCGGAGTCAACTGACGGCCATCCCCTTCGTGAACCCGCACCCGGTTCGCGACGCCAAGCCGCCGGGCGTTGGCCATGAGCCGATCCAGGCGGCGGCCATCCTGATCCCAGGCGACCGCCGTGACGGTGGGCCAGCGCTGGAGGATGTGACACGTTTTCCCGCCCACGCCGGCCGCCAGGTCCAGCACCACGGCGTCCGGCGGCGGTGCCAGCACATGGGCCGTCAGCATGCTGCTTTCGTCTTGGACGGTGACTCCTCCTTCGGCAAACGCATCCCAATCTTCCAACCACAGCGACCCGTTGACGCGAATCGCCTCCGGGACCAGGGGGGAGGCTTCGGCGGCGACTTGGCGCCGGGCCAAATCCGCCAACAGCTCATCCCGGGACCAGTCCGGGCTGACGCGAAGCGTGAGGGGTGGCACCCGGTTGGCGGCCCGGAGCAGCTCTTCTACGTCCGCGGGCCAACGCCGCTGCCAGCGCTCCACCAGCCACGTCGGGTGAGAATAGCGCGTGGCCAGGTCCTCGGGGAGGGGACGGTCGTCAAGGCGTCGCCGCAGCACCGCGTTCACCAAGCCCTGGGCGGCCGGCGCCACCCGTTTCGCCTGCTCCACGGCCGACGACACCAGCGCGTACTCGGGGATGCGGTCCAGGAACGCCGCCTGGAAGAAAGCCAGCCGCAGCACGTTGGCCACCGCCGGCTCCAGGCGGCTCGTCGTGCGCCGGGCGATCCAGTAGTCCAAGAGACTTCGGTGCCGCAACACGCCGTACGTAAGCTGGGTGGCGAGCCGGCGGTCTTCCCGGGTTAGCTGCGCCCGACGCGACGCCTCGTCCACCGCGTCGGCCACCGGCACCCCCCGGCCGACCCGCGCCAAGGCATCGAACGCCGCGGCCCGGGCGGAGCCCTCCATCACGAGAGCCTGGTCGGCGGGGGTGATTGGCCCCGGTCGAACGCGCCTGGGCTCATGGGCCGGCGGCCGGCCGGTTGAATTTGCTGAATCCGAAGCGCCGTCTGGCTGCCGCACGCTACCACCCACTCCTCTGTTCCTCGCGCGGGTCGGACAATCGTGCCGGGCCCGCCCTTAACCACTGATGTGTCTACGCGCGCCTTCAGGACCTTAATGCGGACAGGCCCCGCCATAGTATGAGGGCCCGGATCCGGCAGCATGCTGCGAATGAGCCGCGCCACCGTGTCGGCCGGAGCCTGAAAATCGAGCCGCCCCGCCCCCGGCGGATCTTTGGGGGCACTGCACGGGGGCCCCTCCTGCGGGATGGCCACCAGCCCACCGGTCCTGAGTGCGGCCCAGTGGTCCGCCCAGAGCGCCGCCGCCGCCTCAGCCAGTCGGGCGGTCAAGGTCCCGGTGGTGTCGTCCGGGGCCACGGCGACCCGAATCTGGGCGGCCACCGGGCCCGTGTCCACGCCCGCGTCCATCTGCATCAGGGACACCCCGCTTTCGGCATCCCCGGCCCGAATTGCCCACGCGATCGGATTGGCGCCGCGCCAGCGAGGCAACAGGCTGGCGTGCAGATTGTACGCCCCGCCCCTAAACCGCGCCAACACCGTCGGGGGCAGAATCAACCCATACGCCGCGGTCAAGGCCACATCCGGCGCCCAGCGCGCCAGCCGGGCCTCCGTGGCGGGCCCCAGCCGGCGCGGCGTCCACACCGGCAGACCCAAGGCGTCGGCCGCCTCTGCCACCGGCGACGGCGCGGGGCGGCCGCCTCGCCCCCGCGGGGCGGGCGGCCGGGTGATGACCAGCACCGCGTCCACCTGGGGCAGATGCACCAGCGTCCG
The DNA here is from genome assembly GCA_021846565.1 of Bacillota bacterium. Lineage (GTDB taxonomy): Bacteria > Bacillota > Sulfobacillia > Sulfobacillales > JAIMBI01 > JAJZWV01. The sequence continues at coordinate 15,115 of JAJZWS010000039.1, read as the reverse complement.
CAGCACGGGCACCGCATACAGCGGGGTGCCCATGAACACCAGTCGGCAACCCACCGCCCCACCCCTTTCTTGCGGGACCGCGCGCCGCGGGGGGCGGCCGCGTCCCGCATGCACCACCCAAACGCGTCGGACGCGCGCGGCCGGCTCTCAGAGAAAATTATACGGGTCGATCGTCAGGGACAGGCTCGGATCGCTGGCCGCCACCTCATGGGCGGCGGCCAAGAGCACGTCGCGGCTCGTCGCCCGAATCAGCATGTGGCACCGATGCTGGGTGCGCACCTTTTCGACCGGGGCCGGCGACGGCCCCCGCACCGTGAGATGTGGCTGCCCGCGGAGGACGGCGGCCAGGCGGTCGAGCGGTGCGCGAGCTTCTGGGGGACTCGCCGCACTGGCCTCAACCAGGAGCAGGTGGCCAAAGGGGGGATACCCCAACTCCTCCCGGAAACCCACCTCCTGGTCGTAAAACGGCTGAAAGTCCTGGGATGCGGCGGCGGCGACGCTGTAATGCTCGGGGTTGTAGGTTTGCACCACCACGCGGCCCCGTTTGGCCCCCCGCCCGGCGCGCCCGGCCGCCTGGGTCAACAGATCATACGTCCGTTCAGCCGCCCGAAAGTCGGGCAGCGACAGCGCCAGATCGGCAGCAATAATGCCCACCAGGGTCACGTGGGGCCAATCCATCCCCTTGGCCAGCAGCTGAGTCCCCACCAGCATGTCCAGCTGGCGGTCGGCAAACGATTGGAACAGCCGCTCATGGCTCCCCCGCCGGGAGAGGCTGTCACGATCCGCCCGAGCCATGCGCGCCGCCGGCCAGCGGGCGGCGGCTGCCTCCAGCACTTGTTCGGTGCCGACCCCAAAGCTCCGCAGTCGAGTCGACCCACACGCCGGGCAGTGCTGCGGCAGGTCGCGCCGGTAGTCGCAGTAGTGGCACCGGAGCCGCTGATCCTCGCGATGCCAGGTGAGGCTCACGGAGCAGTCCGGACAGCGCGCCGTATGCCCGCAGGTCCGGCATACGACACTTTTCGCAAATCCCCGCCGGTTCAGCAGCAGGAGCACCTGGTCTCCGGCTTCCAGTGTCTCATCCACCGCCGCTGCCAGGACCCGGGAAAACATCTCGTGGTTCCCGGCCTGCAACTCGGCCCGCAGATCCACCACCTGGACCGCGGCCAGCGGGCGGCCCGCCACCCGTTCCGGCAGACGCACCCACCCAATGCGGCCCGCGCGGGCTGCATGCGCCGTCTCAAGGCTTGGGGTGGCGCTGCCCAGCACCAACAGCCCTCCGGTGTGCGCCAGACGCTCCGCGGCGACGTCGCGCGCGTGATAGCGGGGGTGCTCCTCCTGTTTATAGGTGGACTCATGTTCCTCATCCAGCACCACCAGACCTAGCCGCGGGCACGGGGCGAAGACGGCTGACCGCGGCCCCAGCACGACGTCCGCCTCCCCGCGACGGGCCCGGTACCACTCCCGGACCCGCTCGCCGTCCGCCATAGCCGAGTGAAAGACCGCCACCCGGCCGGGAAACCGCGCGCGAAACCGTGCCCCCATCTGCGGGGTCAGCGCGATCTCGGGCACCAGGACAATCGCTTGGCGCCCCTGCGCCAGCACCGTGTCCACGGCCGCAAGATACACCTCGGTCTTGCCCGACCCGGTCACACCCTCCAGCAGCACGGTGGACGGCCCGCCGCCGTCCAAATGCCGGCGCAGCGTGGCCACCGCCGCCGCTTGAGCGGGATTTAACCCAGCGCCCGTGCTCCCCGAGGGGACCTGCGGTGCCGGTCCGCGCCATAGCGCGCCGGACGCCAGCAGTGCGGTCAGCACCGCCGCGGACGCCCCGGTGGCGCCGCGGGCATCGGCCTCACGCGCCCCCGGGTGTTCCCGGACAAACGCCCACAGCCGTTGCCGCACCGTCCCTCGCGGGGACGCCTCGCCCGCGTACAGGTGATCCAAGGGAGGCACTGCCTGCTGGCGGACGGGCGCCGGCACACTGGTCCGCACCGCCTGGCCCCACCAGCAGCACCACTGGTCGCGCAGGTAGCGAACCACCGCCACCAAATCGGGCAACAGCAGCGGCTCTTCGCCCACCGGTCCCAAAATCGGCCGCAGCGTCACGGGACCGGGCCCGTCGGCCCCCGCCCACCCGACCACGAGGCCGGTCGCGGTAGTGCGCCCCAGCGGCACGCGCACGCGCCATCCGGGCCCGATGTGGCCAAACTCGGGCGGCACCAGGTAGTCAAAGGGCCGGTCCAGACGGGCCGCCACGCGGTCCAGCACCACCTGCGCCCGCTTAGCGCCCTCCACGCAAGCTCACCAAGGCGTCCAGCAGCGCGGCCGCCAGTCCGGCCTTTGGCCCGTGGTACGGTTCGACCCGGTCCGGCGACCACACCAGCCACGCGTCCGTATCGCCGTCGCCGAACCCGTGTCCGGCCTCCACCCGGTTGGCCACCACCAAATCCAAGTGCTTGGCGCGCCACATGGCCACGGCCCGCTCCACATGGTGGTCGGTCTCGGCTTTGAAGCCCACCACAGTCTGGTGGGGTCTCTTCGCATCGCCCAGTCGGGCCAGGATGTCGACGGTGCGTTCAACGGCCCACGCAGTCGGCTGGCCGCCGTCCGCCTTCTTGAGCTTGGCCGCGCTGGGGGCTGCCGGGCGAAAGTCTGCCACGGCCGCCGCCGCCACCACGGCGTCCACGTCTCCAAACCGTTCGTCCACGGCCGCTGCCATTTCCTCCGTGGTTGTCACGCCCACGGCAGCCACCTCCGGCGGAATGGGCACCGTCAGGGGGCCGTGCACCAGGGTCACGTCCGCTCCGCGAAAATACGCGGCCTCCGCCACGGCGACGCCCATCGACCCCGTGGACGGATTGCTCAACAAACGTACCGGGTCAAAAAATTCCCACGTGGGCCCGGCCGTGATTAACAGGCGCAGGCCGGCCAAATCTTGCGGCGTGGCCAGGCGGCGCACTGCGCGCACGATGGCGTCGGGCTCCACCATCCGGCCAATACCATGCTCACCCGATGCCATGCGGCCCGACGCGGGGCCCAACAGCCCCACCCCGTCCCCGGCCAGTACGGTCGCCGCGCGCCGCGTCGCCGGATGGGTCCACATCTCGGGCTCCATCGCGGGCGCCACCAGCACGGGGCACCGCACGCCCAGGTACACGGCGGTCAGCATGTCGTCTGCGCGACCGGACGCCAGCCGGGCCAGCAAATCGGCGGTGGCGGGCGCCACCACCATCACGTCGGCGGCGTGCGCCAACGCGACATGCGACAGCACCCCGACCGGCTCATCGGCCACGCTGGTACTAACCGGCCGATGGGTCAGGGCCCGAAACGTCAACGGCGCGACAAACTGCCGCGCCGCCTCGGTCATCACCACATCCACCGTATGCCCGTCCTGCACCAGTCGGCTGGCCACCTCGCACGCCTTGTAGGCGGCAATGCCACCGCCGACGCCCAGTACGACCCGCACCGGCCGTTAGCGGGTGGCGACGGGCGGCAGCACGATGTCCAGACGACCGTCAGCGATTTCCTGCAGCGCAATCGTGACCGGCTTGGTCGCCTCGGTGTCCACCAGCGGGCCCGCCCCCGCCATGAGTTCGCGGGCACGGCGCGACGCCGCGACCACCAGCGCGTACTTGCTGTCCACCCGGGTCATGAGCTCGTCCAACGACGGCTTTAGCACTTCACCATCCCCCGCCTCGTTTCGATTGCCGGGCGCCTCGCGCCCGGTATGCCTACGACGACGTACCCGCCTCGACCGGCAGGTCTTCCGTCTCGCCCTCGCCCTCCGTCTCGGTGCCCGACCCGCGGTACAGCCGGTTGGCCACCGTCTCCGGGTGCACCGCTGACAGTATCACATGATCGCTGTCCGCGATAATGACCGCGCGCGTGCGGCGGCCATAGGTGGCGTCAATGAGGGACCCGCGGTCGCGCGCCTCCGCCACAATTCGCTTGATGGGCGCCGACTCGGGGCTCACAATCGCAATGATGCGATTGGCCGATACGATGTTGCCGAACCCAATGTTGACCAACTTGATGTCCAATCTGCCACCCCTCGACCCAGCGCGCTCTCATGATCTCGCCCGGCCTGCATGTTATCGTACGAAAGTGCTGGAGGCCTGTCAATTTCAAGCAGTCGCCCAAGCGCCGGGCGCATCCCCGGCGCCGCGGGCTGGCTCCCCAGCCCGGTGCGGCCGACACGGACGGTGACGAGGAAGGCGAGAAGGAGGCTTCATGCTTGCGCTGATCCACTGGACGCTGCTGTGGCTGTCCCGCCTCGGCCTGCCGACAGTGTTTGTGATTCTGCTGGCGGAGAGCCTTGGCATCCCCTCGCCGTCGGAAGTGGTGCTGCTGCTGGCCGGTCTGTTGGTGGCCGAGGGGCACTTTTCGTTCCTGGCGGTTACGCTGGTGGGGGCGCTGGGCAGCACCCTCGGTGCCTCGGCTGCGTTCACCCTGGCCCGTATACGGGGCCGGCCGTTTGTGTTGCGCCGCATGCGTCACGTCAGTGCCCGACTGGCTACCTGGGAGCGCTGGGAGGCGCAGTTCACGCGCCGGGGGTTTGTCATCGTGGCGGTAGGGCGCATCATCTCCGGGGTGCGCATGCTCATCTCCTATCCGGCTGGCTTGTTTCACCTATCCTGGCGTCAGTTCCTGCCCGCCACCATCCTGGGGTCGCTCGCCTGGGCAGCCCTGGCCACGGGCGTGGGCTACCTGGCTGGCCCCCGGGTCTTGAGCCTGTTGGCAACGCTCCACACGACTGAGGACTACGCGCTGGGCGTCGTGGCGGCCGCTGCCCTCCTTTGGTGGGGCTGGCGGCATTACGGCCGCCGCCCCGTGGCCGCCGTGCACCCGGAGCCCGACGACTAGGGTGGTGCCGCCCTTCAAGCCAGACGCAGGCCCGCAATGCGCTGGCACGCCTCCTCCAGGCGCGCATCGGGGGCCGTGAGTGACAACCGGACGTAGCCTTCGCCGGCCGCCCCGTAGGCGGAACCCGGGGTCAGCACCACGCCGACCTCATCCAGCACGCGCGCGGCCGTAGCGGCAGCGCTCGCCCCGCGGGGCGTGGGAATCCACAGGTAAAACGTGGCCGAGGGGGTCGGTGGATCAAACCCGGCTGCCTGCAAGGCCGCCACCGCCAAGTCGCGGCGGCGCTGATACACCGCGACGGCTTCGGCGATGGCGTCGTCCTGGTCGGGTTCGAGTGCCCGCACGCCCGCCAGCTGGATGGCGGTGAACTGTCCGGAGTCGGTGTTGGTTTTCACGACCGACAGCGCCCCAAGCGCATCGGCACGGCCGACCGCCGCGGCCAACCGCCACCCCGTCATCCGGTACGGCTTGGACAGCGAGAAAAATTCCACCGCCACCTCCCGGGCGCCGGGCACCTCCAGCACGGAGGGCGCTCGGTAGCCTGCGTAACCAATCTCGGAGTACGCCAGGTCTGAGGCCAGCACTACGTCGTGCTGGCGGCAGCGGGCGACGGCGTCCGCCAGGAACGTCCGGTCGGCCACCGCTCCGGTGGGGTTGTTGGGGTAGTTGATCCATAGCAGCTTGGCCTGCCGCCACACGTTGTCAGGAATGGCCCCCAGATCGGGCAGAAAGCCCCGAGCTGCAGTCAGAGGCAGCGGAACCACCGTGGCCCCCGCCATCCGCGCCTGCACGGCGTATACCGGATACGCAGGCTCAGGCGCCAGGACCACGTCGCCCGGCCCCACCACCGCCCATGTCAGATGGCTGATGCCTTCTTTCGAGCCGATGAGCCCCAGCACCTCGCCGCGGGGGTTCAGCGCCACGCCGAACCGCCGGGCGTAGAAGCGGGCCACGGCCTCGCGAAAGGCCAAGGTCCCCTGATAGTCCGGGTAGCGGTGGGTGGCCGGGTCGTGCACGCCTGCGAGCAGCGCATCGACGATCGGCCCGGGCGTCGGCAGGTCCGGGTCGCCAATCCCGAGGTTGATCACATCCACTCCACGGGCGCGCGCCGCCGCCGCCTTCTGGTCCAGGTCAAAGAACAAGTACGGGCCCACCGTCGCCAACCGATTCGCAAACTGCACCCGATCCACCTCCAGGAATAGCTGGCCGTCCTGACCTCCGGCCCACGCATTTGCGCCCTCTACAATACCCGAAGTGGCCCACGAAGGGATGCGGGCGCCCGCTGCCGCGTCAGAAGGGGGCGCGCACCGGCGCCGGCACGCCGCGGAACAGATGCCGCACGGCCGATGCCGCCTGAATGAATCCCGACGCGCCCACGACCAGCATCCAGTCGCCGGCCGTGAGGGGATCCGTCTTGAACAGCAGCGACAGCGACGGCTCATACGTGATCGCCAACAGTAGCGCCACGCTCGAGCCCACCGCCGCGAGTGCCCAGCGGTTGCTAAAGAGCCCCACCTCCAAAAAGTTGCGATCTTCCACCCGGGCATCAAAGACGTGAAACAGCTGGCTCATGACCAGCGTGGCGAGGGCCAGCGTGCGGGCCTCGCGCAGTCCCAGTCCTCCCAGCGTAAGCGCCCAGAAAAACACCAGCACCGTGGTAACCCCGATGAGGAGGCCCCGCACCACGATTTTCGTCCCCAGACCGCGGCCAAAGAGGCTTTCGCCTGGGGGGCGCGGAGGCCGCGACATCACGGCAGGATCCGGCGGGTCCACACCCAGGGCCAGCGCCGGCAGTCCGTCCGTCACCAGGTTCACAAACAGGATCTGAATGGGCAAGAGCGGCAGCGGCAGACCCAGCGCGACGGCCAGAAACATCACCAGCACCTCCCCCACGTTGCAGGACAACAGGTATCGCAAGAACTTCCGGATGTTGTCGTAGATGGCGCGGCCCTCGCGCACGGCCCGCACAATCGTCGCGAAGTTGTCGTCGGTCAGGATCATGGCGGCGGCTTCCTTCGCGACGTCCGTGCCGGTGATGCCCATCGCGATGCCGATGTCCGCCGCGTGCAGCGCCGGCGCATCGTTCACGCCGTCGCCCGTCATGGCCACCACGTGGCGCTGCCGCCGCAAGGCCTCCACCACCCGCAGTTTGTGCGGGGGTGAGACCCGGGCAAACACGCGGACGCCCGCCACCTGCTGTGACAACGCGGCGTCGTCCAGTGCGTCCAGGTCCCGCCCCGTCAGAAGTTCCTCGCGGCGGTGGGCGATGCCCATGTGGCGCGCAATGGCCAGCGCCGTGTCCGGATGGTCGCCGGTGATCATCACTGTGGTGAGTCCGGCGCGGCGGCACAGCTCGACAGCCTCGATGGCATCCGGCCGCGGGGGATCCATCATCCCCATGAGGCCCAGCAGCACCAGGTTCGCATCCCATCGCGCGGGTTCGCCGGCCTCCGCCGGCGCCAGCGGGCGGAAGCCGACCGCCAGCACCCGGAGCGCCTCAGCGGTCATTTCCTCGTGGGCACGGGTCCACGCGGCGCGGCGGGCGGCATCCAGCGGGGCGACGCGCCCGTGCCACCAGATGAAGCTTGCACGCACGAGCAACGTGTCCGGGGCGCCTTTGACGAACGCCACGTGCTGTTGCGCCGCGTTTTTGACCACCACCGTCATGCGGCGCTCCTCCGACGAGAACGGCACCTCGGCCACCCGCTGATGCCGTTGCCACACCCGCGTGGGCCGCTGGCCGCCCCGGACGGCCGCCGCCAGCATCGCCAGCTCGGTGGGGTCCCCCAGTCCGACCGCCTCCCCGTCGGCTTCGTCTTCCAGCTGGGCCGTGGATGCCAGCACCGCCCCCTCGAACAGTCGGTCGGCATCCCCGGGCTCCATGGGATCGCGGCCGAAAAACGCTTCCTCGCCCGATCGTCGCTGCCGCCGCGCCCCACCGGCATACACGTCCAACACCGTCATCTGGTTTTTGGTGAGCGTCCCCGTCTTGTCGGAACAAATCACCGTCGTGCACCCCAGCGTCTCCACGGCGGGCAGTTTCTTCACGATGGCATGCGCCCGAATCATGCGCTGTACGCCCAGCGCCAGCGCCACCGTGACAATGGCGGGCAGCCCTTCGGGAATCGCCGCCACCGCGAGGCTTACACCGGTCAGGAACATCAGGTACAGGGGCTCGCCCCGCAACACCCCGACGCCCACGACCCCCAGCACGATGGCCACCGCGAGAAACACCAGCACTCGCCCGAGATGCTCGAGCCGCCGTTCCAACGGGGTGCTCTCGTCGCGGGGTTGGTTCATGAGATCCTGAATCTGACCCATCGCGGTGGCCATGCCCGTGTTGACCACCAATGCCCGCCCACGCCCGCGCGTCACGGCGCTGCCCATGAACAGCATGTTGTGGCGGTCCGCCAGCGACGCGCGAGGGTCGCCCACCAGCTCCGTGCGCTTGGCCACCCCATGCGACTCCCCCGTGAGGGCGGCTTCGTCCACCGCCAGGCTGACCGCGTCCAGCAGCCGGGCGTCGGCGGCCACCCGGTCGCCCGCGTCCAACAGCAAAATGTCGCCGGGTACGATGGTGGAGGCATCGACAGCCCCTACGCGCCCGTCGCGGACCAGTTGCGCCTGCGGCGCCGTCAGCGACTTCAGCGCCAGCGCGGCCTGTTGGGCACGCCCCTCTTGGTAGAAGCCCAGGAACGCATTCATAATCACGATCGCCAGAATGGTGAGCGCATCTCCGGTCTCTCCCAGCGCCAGCGAAACGGCCGTCGCCGCCATTAGCACCATCACCATGAAGTCTGTGAACTGTCCCACCAAGATCCGCCACCAGGGCGTGGGCGGCGCGCTCACGAGGCGGTTCGGGCCCGTCTCCGCGAGACGCTGGCGGGCGTCGCCCGCTGTGAGCCCGCGCTCTCGGTCACTGTTCAGCGTGGCCAACGCTTCCTCGGGCGTGAGGGTATGCCACAGTTGGTCCACTTGTCCCACCTCCGCGCCGTCCACAGTATGTGGGGGGGACAGGACCCATACCGCACGCCGCCCCGCCGCACGTGGCCGCCCCGGTTGGGACCGCCTATATTGTGTCAGCTTGATCGGTAGGCCCGTTGGGAGGACGTGTCAGGCCCGGCACGTTCATTCGTTCCTGTCAGCCCCACCTCAGCCGCATGAGGACCTGCGCCCTTTTCATATCTCCACCGCGGGACACTGGCGGGCCAGCTGGGTGGTCTGCCACCTCCACGTACCTGCGGCGGCCTCAAGGGCGGGGCCCCACTGTCCATCGGCGCCGGCAGCGAAGCTATACGTGGCCCCCGGACCTGCCGCATGCGGGGCTGCGCTGCATGTGGATCGCCGCCCGCGCCTCATTGCGCACGCCGCGGGCACGTGTCCCGACGGCGTCGCCGGTCCTTGCGCCGAAGCGGTGCACGCGGCCATTCGACCGCGGGTGGCCGCCCAACCCCGGCGGCTCCCAATCTTGCCCCTCGCGGAGGGCGTCGTGCGACTCCCCCTATCGGGAGACCCAGTATGTGCTGGTGTCTCAGCTGAACCGCAAGAACGGGGTGGACCCGCAGGTGGGGGACGACGACTGGCTAACGGTCGTGCAGAGTGAGGGGGGCAAGTGCCCCATGGTGCGCCTGCGGACCTTGACGCTTCATCCCGGGGATTGGCTGCCGCGACTCACGGAGGCGGTCAGGCTGCGCGTCCCGGTGTGACCGGCCCGCCTGCTGGACCACCCCCTGCGCTTCGGCACCCATCTCACCCCGGGGCGCGTTGCCTTCATCATCAGGAACGATGTCGGCCAAGCGCGAAGGGGCCACCCCACCGGGGTCCCCGCCGTGGTATCGCCACATGTCTTCCGCCGCACCAAGGCCATGCATCTCCTCCAGGCGGGCGTGAACTTGGTGTATATCCGGGACGTGTTCGGCCTGTCCGTGTGACGACGACGGAAGAGTACGCGGCGGCGGACACTGACAGGAAGCGCCGGGCGTTGGAGGCCGCCTATCCGAACCAGGGACGGTCGTGCTGCCGCCCTGGCAGGCGAGCCCCGAACTGCTGGGATGGCTCCAGTCGCTCGGGCGGCAGCTCGCGCGGAGGCGCTGTGAAAAGCCCTGAACCCCGCGGGCCGCTCGCCTTCGCGTGGTTCGGCGCGGATGTGCTCGCCGGCGCTCTACCCGCGGATCCCACTCGGCGCTCTGGACGGGTCGCTCGCCACCGAGCGCGGTCTCGCCGCGCTCGGCGCACGCCAGACCCCGGCGGTGGCCGTGCGCTGCCGCCCCGAATTCCGTTCCCGAGACCGGTCGCACGCGTCAGCGAAGATTTCCACCCCGGTGCCCTGACGGCCCGCGCCCGTCGATCCCAGCGAACGGCTATAATGGCCCAGGTGCCGCTATCGGCTGGTTTTGATCTCCGGGGACGACGGGCTCTGACACGCTAGCGGACTGCGCAGCTGGTCTGACACGCCTTCCTCCGCGTCGCGGACCCTGAGAGAGGGTCACGAACCCCACGGCTCACGCCGGGGGTTGCGGGGACCCTTGCCCCGCAACTTTGGTTGGAACCGGTACCCGTGACCAGCCACGCCGCTGGGATCTTCGGAGCCAGCGGCCCCGTTCGAATGGACACGGTCCCGCTCCCATTCCCCGAGTTTCACACACGGAGGCACGGAAGCGATGTTGGGACTTTTCCAGATCCTTTTCAATCGCGTCCGTGCCCGGCCGGCTTGGCACTATACGGTGCTGGCCCTCGTGGGGGTGCTGGCGGGGGCCACGGCCTTCAGCCTGGACCAGCACGTCAGTTGGTTCGTGGGCGTGTATTGGGCGGTCGTTACCGCCACGACCGTCGGCTACGGCGATGTGGTGCCCCACTCCGTGGGAGGACGGATCATTGCCATGGCCACCATGCTGACGGTGATTCCGCTGTTGGCCGCCTCCTTTGCCGAGTGGTCCAGCGCGCTCGCCAGTTTGCACCTGAGGAGGATGTTGGGCATGCATCACACCCGCGCCGAGGACCACTGGGTGATCCTCGGGTTCAGCTCCCTCATTCCGCACCTGATGCCCGACTTGCTGGCGCGCCATCCGCAGGTCGTCCTGGTCGCGGAGAACGTGGATCGCGGGCACCTGCCGGACCACGCGGGCATGGATGTCCTCGTCGGGGACCCGGCCAATCCGCACGTGCTGGCCAAGGCCCATCTCGAGCGGGCGCGGCACATCCTCATTGTCGGGGCCAGCGACGGCGATGTGCTCATGACGGCCATTGAAGCCCATCGGGCCGCCCCCGCGGGTGCCATCCTGGCGGTGGCCGAACGGGCGAACGCCGTGCAGGCGCTCCGCGATCTGGGCATTGACGCCGTGGACACCCAGTCGTGGCTGAGTACGCTCATCATCGAACGGCTCGAAGCGGATGCGGCCCACGCCGACGACTCGCCTCCCCCGCGTTGACGATTCACTGCGCTCGGGAGTTTGCGAGGCCCGGGTCCCCGCGCGCCTCGGCGCGCGGGGACCCGGGGGGCCTATTCCTTGGTTAAGGAGGCCCCCCATGTCCTATCCCTGGTATACCGTTCGGCGCCTCGCCGGGCCGGGCCAGCTGGCCGCCGTCTCCATCGACGAACACTGCCACACGAAGCGGCTGCGCTTCCGTCTGGAGGTCGTACTGTCTAGCCACCAGCGCCTGCGCCTACTCGCCGACACGCCCACGACGCTGGCGAGTCGGACGGCGGCGGAACCCCAGTGGGCTGCGCTGGACGTCCGCGTGCATGCGCACGTCGCGGACGTCCTCCGGCGGGCGGACAGACTCACCGTCCTGTCCTAGGACGTTATCCATTAATTCGCCTGTACAGCGCTGAAGAGCAGGAAACAGAGGAGGAGACCGCGAAGGAGCGCAGTACTCAGGAAGATGTGATTTTGAGGCGTGAGGAGGGCCCGGGGCGGGGGCCCGCGGCACCAATTACCTCCGGGCGGCCGTATTGGCCCCCAAAAGGAGCGCATTCCCCCCGTTGGGGGCCCGATGGCGCGCGTTAGGCATACGGCTCGCTAGGGCGGCGCGACGGCGGCAAGACGGCCGGGCGCGACAGTTCCAAAATGTTGTACATCCCCGCCGCCATACGGACTTGGCCCAGGTTCTTGCGCAACCCCCAGTACCGGCCCTGCCGGCCCCCATGCCGACGCTGTTGGGTTGGGACATGTTCCACGTGGCTCCGCGTGCGGTAGTGCGCCTGCCAGGCCGGGGTGGCCTGCGCCTGGCGTCGAGCCTGGAGCGCCGCCTCATCCGGGTGGACGGCCACCGAGCGCGGGCCGGGATCCGGTGTCCCCGGCGCGACCGCTTCCACACACTGCGCCCGCAGGGGACAGGCCACGCATGTGGCCGCGGCCCACCGCACAATCCGCCGCGTTGGCGGGCGTCACCGCCACCGCCGTGATGAGCCGCGCTCCCGTCGCGGGCGGCACGCTCTGCGTGAGTTGATGAGTCTTGTAGCCGTCGACCTTGGTGGCGGTGGTCTTCCGCCCGTGGCGCATCGCCGGGTCCACCGTGGAGATGACCCGGTCTTCCGCCACCCGCTGCGCGATCCGCACCCCCACGCCCGCCGGGTCCGGTTCCGTGTCCTGGGTGGTCACCGCGGCCAGCAGCGCGACGGCCTGCTGCAGACTCGGCGACCCCACCCAGTCGCCCGTGTACCACGCCGGCACGACCGTGCTGTCGCCCACCAGCTGTTGCCGGAGCGCGTACCGGGCCGCCGCGTCGGCCCACGCGATCGCCGGCCGGCGCCGCTCCGCATAGTCCGCCCGCTGCAGCCCCGGGGCGGGCAGGCCCTCCGCCGCCCCGCCGCGATCGCCCGGCGGATCAAGGTCAGCGTCCTTGGGCGGGTCGCCGCCCCTGCCACCAGGAAGCTATCCACCAAGTCTTCGTCGGCCCCCAAGAGCCCCGCGTCCGCCGCCACCCGGAGTGTCTGCTGCCACAGCGCTCGGTCGGTATCGGTGGCCAGCACCCGCCCGCGGTACTTCTAGAGCGTCGACCGGTCGATCTGGATCTCGGGACTGCGGGAGAGCCCCAACGCAAACTTCACACGGTCATCGTAAAACGCGGCCTCGACCGCGTCGCGGTCCGACCACCCTTGGCGCAGGGCCAAGAGCCGCAGCGGAATCACGAACGATGGGGGGATCGAGGGCCGCCCGGTCTCGGCGTGCCACGCCGGGTAGTCGGCGTCATGGATCTGCGCGGTGGTCCACGCCCGGACCTGGGCCCACACCGACCCCGGGGGAATGCGTTTGTACCATTCATCGGTATCGGCGAACGCGGTCTGTGGCGTGTGACGGCCTCACAGGGGGGCACCTCCGTGATCCAAACTACGCCACTTATCCCGCATCCCGGGGTGCGACGCCACTCTGTGGGGCGTTTAGCACACCATCCCTAGGGGACTGCCTGAGGAGCGTATGCGATGCACGTCCGCCGCGGCCATCGCCTCGACCAGGATTGCCTCTTGCCCCCCCGCATAGACGAGGGGCACCCGCCGGCCATCTCGCTCGGGTCGTGGATGCGCTGGTGGCGCGCCTGGACCTGCGCGCGGTCCACGCGCGCTATCACCCGGCTGGGGCGGGCGCGCCGCCGTATGACCCCGCGTTGTGGTTGCGGGTGCTGATCTACGGGTATCTCACGCAGCGAATCAGTTCGCGCAAGATGGCGCGGGCGCGTGAAGAAGACCTGCCGATGCTGTGCCGGGCGCGGGGGAACGCCCGCGCCCCAGTGCGCTGGCGGCGTTTCGGGTGCAATAGGCCTCGGAGATCCCGGGCTGGATGGCGCAAGTGGTGGTGCTGGCGACGGAGCTGGGGCTGGTGGGCCGACAACTGGGCGCAGTGGACGGGTCGAAGATCCACGCCGATGCCTCCCAGCACAAGGCCATGTCGTATTAGCGGATGCAAGAGGTGGTCCCGAAGCTGCAGGCGGAGATCGCGGCGCTGGTGGCGGCGGATGCGGTCGACGGGGCGGCGCCCCCGCCGGTGCCGCCGGACCGGTTGGCGCGGCTGGACACCCGCTTGACGCGGATTCAAGCCGCAACGGCCCTGGAAGCCGCGGCAGCGGCGGCAGAGGCGGCCAAGGCCGCCGCGGCGGACCCCCCGGAGTTGGTGACGATGCCTCCGGCTCCGGATCCCATTCCGGCTCCCGCTCCGGACCCCAAGACCCAGTACAACTTCACGGACCCCAGTCGGCCATCATGGTGACCAAGAACCAAGGCGTGTAACAGGCCTACAACACGCAGATCCTCGTGGATGCCACGGCGGGCCTCATTGTCGGGCGGGCCGTCTCCGCGCACGCGGGGGACACGACCGAATTGGGGGCGGCGCTGGATGCCGCCGTGGGTGGCCGTGCACCCGCCCAGTTGTTGGCCGATGCGGGGTACGGGGCGGCCGCCGACCCGCCGGGGCAAGACGAACGCGTGTGCAAGGCGCCCTTCACGTACGACCCGGCCGCCGACCGCTACCACTGTCCCGGTGCCCACGAGTTGACGTTCCCCCGCGCGCGGATCGCCGCGTGCGGGGGCGGGCGCACGCAAGCGCGGCGGGTGTATCGGAGTGAGGCGGCGGCCTGTGCCGGTTGTCCCTTCGCCGCACAGTGCCTGAAGAAAGGGTCCGAACGCGGACGGTGGAACGCGGGCCCGACGGCGCGGTCCGCGAGGCGATGGCGGCCAAGGGGCGCACACCGGCGGGGGCCGCGCTCTACCGCCAGCGGAAGGGGATCGTGGAGCCCGTGTTGGGGATTCTCAAGGAAGTGTTGGGGTTCCGCCAGTTTAGCCGCCGGGGGCTCACCGCCGCGACCAGCGAATTCACGCTGTTGGCGCTGGCGTACAAGATCAAGATCCTGGCCCGGGGCACCCCGCGGGCGGCCCCGCCGCTCCGGCGCCTCGTGTCCCTATTGGAACGCGGCCGGAGCCTCCTGGGGGCGTCCCGGCCCGCCGTCGGGCCGGGACGCCCGGGCGTTCTTTCGTGGGCTCCTCCCGACCGCAGCGTAGCGCATCGCCCCCAACGATACCTGGACGGACTCCTCGTATGTTGACAACCTGTCAATCCACCGGGGGGCAATTTTAAAAGCGGCCGCAAGAGGTACCGGTCACGACCTCGGGGGACCGGAGCCTCTTGTGGCCATATTAGCGTCGCCCCCCGACGGGAGGACGGGCTGGAGAGCGTTCCGCGCCGGATGGTACCTACGGAGGCGATGGGACGACGGCGGATCATTCTCGTATGCGCGGGCTACACGAGGCCGGCTCGCTTAC
>JAJZWS010000004.1:52420-87574 GCA_021846565.1 Bacillota bacterium | reverse complement strand
CTAGCCGCCCCGGTCTGAGAGAGTGCTCCAAGGGATCGGGCAACTTCCTGACATCGTCGCTCCACCGCCACACGCGGCCGTTCCGTCGGCGCCAGCCCACCGACGGCGCGAATCAGGCCAAACAGCGGCCGGTAGGGGTGGGATTCCTCCAGGTCTGCTCGATCTGGGCCGCGGCCCCGGGCATGGGCGCTTTGAGATCCTCGGCCACCCAGTCGCTGGCCAGCGCGGCGAGCTCCCGCGGCGCTGGCAGGTAGATTTCCGACACTGTTTCCCACGTGGCGCGGACGAGTCCGCCTTTAGCTCGCACCTGCTGATACGGGGGGCGCCGCTCCGGGTCACTGACCAGCTGGCGCCGCGCGGCTCGTGCTCCGGCACGTCATCCCCCAGCGAGGGATAGTCGGTCTGCTCAGTCTCCCACGAGACGATCCCATCTTTGATGTCCACGTTCCAGCGCAGCAACCCGTACCGTTCACGCCGTGGGTGGAGCGGACCACCCGGTCATGCTGCCAGCGCCCGCGGCACAGATGTTCCCACACCCGCTGCGCCCATTCTCTTCGGTCCAGTCGTCGTTGATGGCTCGGCCGCGCTGCAGGTAGTCCCACGAACACAGCAGCGCGGACCGCCTTCTGTTCACTTCCCGGCACTTCTCCGGTCACGCGCCTCTCGCAGGGGGTCAAAGCGCCCGCCCACGAGGCGGATTCCCGGCCGTCCGAGCTCCTGGCGGAATGCCGCGAGGGTGGCAGCGTTGGCCGCCGCCAGGACCAGGTGATCCATCTCCGCGGGGTGGTGCACCTGCCGCACGCCGGCGGCGACGTCTGGCGGCATCTGGCCAAACCGAAGCCCCAGCACCGTGATCAGGTCTTCGCGATCTTGATTGGTGACGGTCGCGTTGCTCATCCGAAACGCCTCCTTGTCCTACTCCTCTCCGACCGACTTCTTCCCAACAACCACCTGCCGGGTGCACCGCCGCGAGCGTCACGTCAGCCCGCCGCCGTGATGCCGCCTTCTCTTCCCACTTGCAAGCGCTGCCGCATGGGCCCCTCATGCCCCCAACGTGTTACGCCACCAGCGCATCAGTCCTTGCGCGGCACCCCGGGTCGCCGCGCATTCGCTCGATGAAGAGACCCGGCTCCTCCTCCTGGGTGTGGTTGAGAATTCGGGCCGCCATCTTCACCAGCAGCGCATTCAGGGCATCGAGCATTCGTTGGTCCTCTTCCGAGTCCCACAGCACACAAGCCCACGCACCCGCGCCTTCCACCTCGCCGAAGGCGGCGTCGTGGATGGCACGATGCGAGGGCACCTGCGTCAATGCTGGTCCCGCCATGGCTCTGCCTCCTGCTGAGGATGACCCGGAAGACCCACTGCACCTTAAGCTACGACCCTGTCCACATGGCGGCTAGGTGCCTATGGTGCATTGTGAGAAAACCAGACGGCGCAGTTCCGTGAGACCATTGACCCCATGCGAGGTCCATGGTTGGCCCGCCATGGCGCGCGGGGTCCGATCACGGAGCTACGACCGCGATTTGTGATGTTCGTCACAGGTAGCCCGGTCGGGATGGGGCGCGAGGCGGCAGAGCGCTCAGAACGGACCCGGGCCGCTAGGGCGCGGCTTCATGGCGCAACCGCACCAGCCAGGCAATGGAATGCGCCACGTATCCGGCCATCGTCGTCGCCCACGCTGCCAGGGCGACGACCAGTCCGTGCAGGGATGGCCGCCACGATACAGAGGCCGGGAATCGTGGACAAGACGGCCGTCCCCCCGTGTACATCCCCAGCGGGACCACCATGCTCCACAGACCAGAACCCACAGCATGACGGTCAACCCGACGATGAACCCGTGAAGGGCCGCCGCGAGTACGGCGTGAGCGCTCGCCAGCACCAAGCGGGCCCCGCCAGCGCGGTGATCACCCGCGCACCCATGTTGACCCCATAGGGCGGCCTTTCAGCGGACGCCCGGGTGGGACTGAAGGACAACCGCCCCATCACGGCGAAATAGAAAACCAGCCCCTCACCCCAACAGCAGGTCGCGGAGAGCAACCGCAGTGGGGTCCACGGCGGGAACCGAGGGCTCAGCAGCGTGAAAGCCACCGCGATGGACTGGGCTCGACCGTGACGTTGTGCACGTGGTGCACGTTGTGCACAAGGAAGGCGTCGTCGTGTCCATAGGCCAACACGACCAGGCCACGCACCCAGCCCCACAACCGTGACGTTGTGCACGTGGTGCACGTTGTGCACAAGGAAGGCGTCGTCGTGTCCATAGGCCAACACGACCCAGGCCACGCACCCAGCCCCACACCCACGTCAGTTTGTTCTCCTAAGCGAGTGTGCTAGAACCCATATTATAGCATAGAACACCGAAATACTGCCGGATGCCATACGAAGCCTCGTGCGTTGGTTGGCTCATCTGCCATCCCGCGTTTCCCCTCGCACCCATTCAGTGCGGTTCCCGCAGCGCGCCACGAATGTACCGGCCAGTGGGCCGGTTGGCCCCGTCCATCAGTTCCGCCTTGCGGCCGCAATCCGGCACACGGGCGCCGGGCCAACGAGCCGTCCTCTTGAGATAAGCCAAGCGCGGTGCGTGCGCAGCTCTCGTCGCATCCGGTCCGCGATGAAAACCGGAGAGTCGCCCATTATCGGGGACGCAGCCGCACAGAACGTTCTGCCTTTTGGGCCGGTGGGTGGAGAGGGGATGTCGAAAAGTGGCGCCGTGGGGCCGTTTCTGGGTATGGTGGATGTGTGAGGGGCTCCAGCGTTCGGCGCGCGGGCGCGGGCGAAGGGGCGCGTCGCTTGTCATGGGACAATACTAAGAGGTAAGGTGGCTCTAAGGTGAAGGTGGCGCAGGCGCGCGACGTGCAATCGCTGCCCGGAGGCGGCAGCGATCCGCCGGTTGGGAAGCTCCACGTCGCAGCCCCACGGCGCATGGCGCGTGGGGCATTCCTTGTGCAACCGCCCGCTGGCGGCGGCGCGACCCAGGACATCCGCCGCTCGGACCCAGATGGAGACGCGGGGAACCCGTAAGGAGGCATCGGTGTGGCCGAGTCATTTGATTTAGTCGTGCTGGGTGGGGGCTTGGCTGGGTACGTGGCGGCGATTCGGGCCGCGCAGCTGGGCATGAAGACGGCGCTGGTGGAGCGGGACAAAATGGGGGGCACCTGCTTGCACCGCGGCTGCATCCCGACCAAGGCGCTGCTGCATACGGCCGACGTCGTAAATCAGCTCCATGAAGTGGGAGAGCTGGGCATCAAGCTGAAGGAGGACGCGTTTTCCCTGGACTATCCGGCGGCCATGAAGCGCAAGGGCAAGATCGTGACGCAGCTGTGGCGCGGGGTCGAGTTTCTCATGAAGAAGCACCACATCACCGTCTACAAGGGCACCGGCCGCCTCGCGAGTGCCACCCAGGTGGTGGTGGACGGTGAGAAGGGCCAAGAGACGCTGGCGGGCAAAGATGTGCTGGTGGCGGTGGGGTCTGAGCCCCGTCCGCTGCCGAACCTGCCCTTTGATGGCCAGCGGGTCCTGTCGTCGGATCACGTGCTCGAGCGGGACAGTGTGCCTGCGTCGGTGCTCATCGTGGGGGGGGGCGCGATTGGTGTCGAGTTTGCCTCGATGTACCGGGATTTTGGCAGCGAGGTGACGCTGGTGGAGATGCTGCCGCACATCCTGCCACAGGACGACGCGGAGGTGGCGGCCGAGCTGACGCGGCTGCTGACGCGCCGAGGCATGACCATTCACGCCGGCGCCGCCGTCGATGACATCCAAGTAGGCCCGAAGAGCGTCAGCGCCAAGATCAAGCCGAAAGCGGGCGCGGCCGTCGCGGTGGAGGCGGAGGTGCTGCTGGTGGCCATTGGCCGCCAGGCGGTGACCGCAGGCATTGGCCTGGAGGCGCTGGGCATCAAGATGAACCGCGGGTTTGTCGAGGTGGACGACGCCTATCGGACGAACGTGCCCCACGTACTGGCGGCGGGGGACTGCATCGGCGGGTATCTGTTGGCGCATGTGGCCACGCACGAAGGCATGATTGCGGTCGAGGCGCTCGCTGGGGACCATCCCGAGGGCTTGAGCCCCGAGCGGGTGCCGCGCGTCACGTACTGCCGGCCCGAAGTGGCCAGCGTGGGGGTCACCCAGGAGGAGGCCGAAGCGGCCGGCCATCAGGTCAAAACCGGTACGTTTCCGTTCCGGGCCAACGGAAAGGCGCTCATCCTGCAGGAGGGCGACGGCTTTGTAAAGCTGGTGGCGGATGCAGAGACCGACGCGCTATTGGGAGCGCACGTCATTGGCCCGCATGCATCAGACCTCATCAACGAGATGGCGCTGGCCAAGTTCCTGGAGGGCACCGCGTGGGAAGTGGGCGAGAGCGTCCACGCGCACCCAACGGTGTCCGAGACGTTGCACGAAGCGGCCCTGGTGCTGCAGGGACACGGCATTCACGTCTAGGGAAGAAGGGGACAGCATGGCCAAGGCCAAGGCCAAAGGCAAAGCGCCAGCCAAGAAGTCAGCGGATGGCGGGCTCTCCACCGAGCGGCTGCACGAGATGTACTACCACATGGTGATGGCCCGCGCGCTGGATGAGCGCTGCTGGGTGATGAACCGCGGTGGACAGGCGCCGTTCGTGATTTCCGGACAGGGTCATGAGGCCGCACAGGTGGGAACCGCCATGGCCTTAGATCCCACCCAGGACTTTCTTTGTCCCTACTATCGGGATCTGGGCTTGGTGCTGGCCTTTGGGGTGACGCCCCGGGAGGTCATGTGCGGGCTTTTGGCCCGTGCCAACGATCCCAGCTCCGGGGGCCGCCAGATGCCCTCCCACTGGGGGCACGCCGCCCGACGGATCATCACTGGATCGTCGCCCGTGGCCACGCAGATTCTTCACGCGGCGGGCGTGGCGCTGGCGGCCCGCGTCCGCGGGGAGGACACGGTCGCGGCCGCATTTTTTGGCGAGGGCTCGTCCAACCAGGGGGATTTTCACGAGGGGCTGAACTTTGCCAGCGTGCACCGGCTGCCCGTGATTTTCGTCTGCGAAAACAACGGCTACGCGATTTCTGTTCCCGTGTCCAAGCAGATGGCCATCAGCAGCGTGGCGGCGCGAGCCGCCGGCTACGGCATTCCCGGCGTTGAAGTCGACGGCTTGGATCCGCTGGCGGTGTACCAAGCCACCGAGGCGGCGGTGGCCCGCGCGCGCCGCGGCGAGGGCCCGTCGTTGTTGGATGTCAAAGTTGTTCGCCTCACGTCCCACTCGAGCGACGACGACCAGCGCTCTTATCGGCCGGCGGAGGATTTGGCGGCCGAACGGGCGCAGGATCCCCTTCCCCGGTTCCGCTCCTGGATGGAGTCCCAGGGGATCTGGGATGATCAACAGGAACAGCAGCTCATGATCCGCATCAAAGGTGAGGTGGACGACGCCACGGAATTTGCGCTGGCGTCGCCGGTTCCCGATGCCGGCACCTTGCTGGACCACGTTTACGCGCCGTAAGGGATTTTTTCGCAGGCCGCTTTTGCGGTGTTTTTGGGCAAGGAAAGGAGAATCATCGTGGCCGACGTGTCGGAGGGGCTCACTCCCGAGGTTTTGATGGATATGTACTATCACATGGTGCTGGCACGCGTGCTGGATGATCGCATGTGGGTGATGAATCGCCTAGGGCGCGCCCCCGTTGTCTATTCGTCCAACGGGCATGAGGCGACGCAAGTTGCGAGTGCGTTTGCGCTGGATCGCGGGCACGACTGGGTGGTCCCGTACTATCGGGATTTGGCGCTGGTGCTGGCGATGGGCATGACGCCGCGCGACGTCTTTCTCCACCTGATGGGCCGGGCCGACGATCCGAACTCGGGCGGACGACAGATGCCGGCTCACTGGGGGTCGGTGGACTTAAAAATTCTCACGACTGGGTCGGTCGTGACCACTCAGATGATGCACGCCGCGGGCATTGCCCTGGCGGCTAAACTGAAGCACGAGCCCACGGTGGCGATGGCCACCTTCGGTGAGGGCTCCACGTCGCAGGGAGACTTTCACGAGGCGTTGAACTTTGCCGCCGTGATGAAGCTGCCCGCCATCTTTCTGAACGAAAACAACGGCTACGCCATCTCGGTGCCGGCGAGAAAGCAGATGGCTGTGCCTGACGTGGCGGCACGCGCCCAGGGCTACGGCATCCCCGGGGTGGTCGTGGACGGCAACGACCCCATCAAAGTGTTTGAGGCAGTCAGGGCCGCCGCCGTGCGGGCGCGGGCCGGGGAAGGCCCAACGCTTATCGAGGCCAAGACCTATCGATTTGTTCCGCACTCGAGCGACGACGACGACCGGGCCTATCGGTCGCGCGAAGAAGTGGCCGAGGCCAAGAAACACGACCCGCTGGTCGTGTTTGAGCAGGAGTTGCGCGAACAGCATCTCTTGGATGACGCGCAGCACAAGGCCGTTTTAGACCGAGCCAAGGCCGCGGTGGACGACGCGACCGAGTTTGCCGACACGGCCCCGGACCCGGATCCCAGCACGCTGGGCCGGCATGTGTATCACGAAGCGGTACTCTAGTCGCATTCGCAAGCGGGAGGCAGAGCAGTGGCGATGACGTATTTGGAAGCGGTGCGCGAAACCTTGCGGCAGGAGATGCGGCGTGACGCGCGCATCATCATCTACGGTGAGGACGTGGGCGTGCGGGGCGGTGTGTTTCGCGCCACCGAGGGTTTGCAGGACGAATTTGGCGAGGACCGGGTGATGGACTCGCCGCTGGCCGAGTCGGCCATTATCGGGACGGCCATTGGAGCCGCTATCAACGGACTCCGGCCGGTGCCCGAGATTCAGTTTGCGGACTTCATTTTTCCGGCCGTGAACCAGATCGTTCAGGAGGCCGCCCGCATCCGGTATCGCTCCAACGGGACGTTTGGGGTGCCGATCGTGATTCGCGCCCCGTACGGCGGGGGCATTCACGGGGCGCTGTACCACTCGCAGAGCATCGAGGCGTTTTTCGCCCATGTGCCGGGTTTGAAAGTAGTGATGCCCGCAACCCCTTACGATGTCAAGGGTTTGTTGGCGGCGTCGATTGAGGACGAGGACCCCGTGTTGTTTTTGGAACATAAGGGGGCGTATCGGTCCATTCGCGGCGACGTGCCCGATGAACGGTATCTCATTCCGCTGGGTGAGGCGGAGGTTAAGCGCGAAGGCACGGATGTGTCCATCATTTCGTGGGGCATGACCGTGAACTCGTCGCTCAAGGCAGCGGAGAACCTGGCGAAGCAGGGCGTCTCCGTGGAGGTGTTGGACCTGCGCACGATTCGGCCGCTGGACACCGAGGCCATCCTGAAGACGGCCAAAAAGACGGGCAAAGTCCTGGTGGTGCACGAAGACAACCTCACCGGCGGCTTTGGCGGCGAGGTGAGCGCGCTTATCGCCGAGCATGCGCTGTTTCACTTGGATGCCCCCATTCGGCGGCTCGCGGGACCCGATGTGCCGGCCATGCCGTATGCGCCGAGCCTGGAGCACGCGTTTTTGGTGACGCCGGAGAAGATCGAGGCGGCCGCCAAGGATCTGGCCGCGTTTTAGCAGCGGACCCAAGGGTGTGAGGGAGTCCACAAGGAGTCGAGGAGGCACTATGGCGGAGCAAGTGTTGATGCCCCAATTGGGGGAGAGTGTAACCGAGGGGACCATCGGCCAGTGGCTGAAGCACCCGGGCGACCAGGTGGAGAAGTACGAGTCGCTCCTGGAGGTGCTGACCGACAAGGTCAACGCCGAGGTGCCGTCGCCCGCGGCCGGTACTGTGGTGAAGCTGCTGGTGGAAGAAGGCACGACGGTGCCGATTGGGACGCCCATCTGCGAGTTGGACACCGGGTCGGGCGAGGCGGCAGAGTCCGCGCCGGCGGACAAGCCGGCGGTGTCGGCGGAACCGACGGCCGCCGCGGTCGAAGCCCCGGCGGCTGCTCCCAAGGCGGCGCCCAGCCGAGACGGGGTGCGCTATTCACCCGCGGTGCGTCGGCTGGCCGCCGAGCATCAGGTGGATCCCGACGCGGTGACGGGTACGGGAGCCGGCGGGCGCGTCACCCGGGACGATGTGCTGAAGTTTGCCGAATCCGGGGCCAAGCCGCCGGCCGCTGCCCCTCAGCCCGCCATGCCCGTGGTGCCGGCCGCTGGGGCAGCTGTGGCCGCCGGTGCGCCGGCGCAGATTGAGGATGGTGACACGCTGGAGCCCGTGAGTCAGGTGCGGCGTGTGATCGCGGAGCGCATGGTGCGCTCGAAGCAAACCGTGCCGCACGCCTGGCTGATGGTGGAGGCGGACGTGACCGGGCTCGTGGCGCTGCGCGCCCAGCACAAGGACGCGTTCCGCGCGCGTGAAGGTGTGCCCCTCACGTACCTACCGTTCATGCTGCGGGCGGTGGTGCGGGCCTTAAAGGCCGTGCCCATCATGAACGCCCAGTGGAATGGCGACCAGATCGTCATGAAGAAGCGAGTGAACATCGGCGTGGCCGCCGCGACAGAGCGGGGCTTGGTGGTGCCGGTGGTGCACGATGCGGATGAGAAAAACGTGATTGGCCTGGCGAAGGCGGCGCAGGACCTGACGCAGCGGGCACGCAACGGGCGCCTCAAGCTGGAGGACCTGTCAGGAGGCACGTTCACGCTGGACAACACTGGCGCGGTGGGGACGGTGCTGACCTATCCCATCATCAATGCGCCGGAGGTGGGCATCGTAACGATGGAGTCCATCGTCAAGCGCCCCGTGGTCATGCCGGGCGACGCCATCGCCGTCAGGTCTATGGTGAACCTGTGCCTCAGTTTCGACCACCGCGTGGTGGACGGGGCCGAGGCGGCTCTCTTTGTCAACACCGTGAAGAAAGAGCTGGAGGCCCTCACGCCCTCCAGCAACATCGACTAGGCGATACGAGCGGCCACTGGCTTAGCCGCTCACACCTGGTGATGGCGCGCAGAGGAGGTGTCTACCTGATGGCGGACCAGATGAATCAACCGGTGGCCATGGGTTGGGAGGAGGGCGGGGCGGATCCGGCGCCCGCAACCCTCCCCACCCTCCCCATCCATCCATGGCACATTGATCGCAAGGCTCAGCCGGCGCAGGCCAAGTTCCTGCCGCCGTGGCTCAAGGTCAAGCTGTCCAACGGCCCCCACTTTATTGAGCTCAAAGAGTTGATGCGGACCGCCGAGCTGCACACGGTGTGCGAAGAGGCCCGGTGCCCGAACGTGTACGAGTGCTGGGAACAGCGGACGGCGACGTTTCTCATTCTGGGGGACACGTGCACCAGGAGCTGCGGATTCTGCGCCATCAAGACGGGCCGGCCCACGTGGTTTGACCAGGGGGAGCCGAAGCGCGTCGCCGACTCGGTCGTGCATATGGGGCTCAAGCACGTGGTCATTACGTCGGTCACGCGCGACGACCTGGAAGACGGCGGCGCCAGCATTTTCGCGGGATGTGTCGAAGAAATTCGCCGTCGACTGCCCACGTGCAATGTCGAGCTCCTCATTCCGGACCTGCAGGGCAACTGGAAGGCGCTTCGCCGCATCGTGGCGGCGGGCCCCGACATCCTGAACCACAACACCGAGTCCGTGCCGCGGATGTACAGTTGGGTGCGCCCCAAGGCCAACTTTGATCGCAGCATGGAGCTTTTGGCGCGGGTCAAGCAGCAGGACCCGGCGATGGTGACGAAGTCGGGCATTATGGTGGGCCTGGGGGAGACGCACGATGAGGTGCTGGACGTGTTTCGTGCCATGCGGGCGCACCACGTCGACGTGCTGACCGTGGGCCAGTACATGCGGCCAGACCAGAAGCATCTGCCGGTCGAGCGCTACTATACGCCCGAGGAGTTTGCCGTGCTGAAGCAGGAAGCGGTGGCCATGGGCTTTCGGCACGTGGAATCCGGTCCTTTGGTGCGCAGTTCCTACCATGCCGCCACCCAGGTGCCCGAGCGCGTGGCGGTTTCGTCCTAGCATGGGGGCGCTCAGCAGTGCGCCGCATCCCGCCTGGGTGATTGACCTGGGTCGCCTGGAGTACGGTGCGGCGCTCGAATGGCAGCGGCGGGTCCACGATGCCGTGCGCGACGGTCAATGGCCCGACACGCTGTTGTTGGTCGAGCATGACCCGGTGTTCACCGTGGGTCGGCATGCCCGCGGCTCGCACGCGAACGTGCTGTGGTCTGACGACGAACGACGGCGCCAGGGGGTGGCGCTGTTTGATGTGGATCGCGGCGGGGATGCCACGTATCACGGGCCGGGTCAGCAGGTGGGGTATCCCATTCTCCACTTGGACCGGCATGCCGGGGATTTGCTGGTATACTTGCGGGACTTGGAGCAGGCGTTTATCAATTTGTTGGCTGATGAGGGGCTAGCCGCGGGACGCGTTCCGCCGCACACGGGGGTGTGGGTGGGCGACGAGAAGCTGGTCGCCATTGGGGTGAAGGCGTCCCAGCGCGTAACGTCCCATGGCTTTGCCTTCAATGTGAACCCGAATCTGGGTCACTTTGCCGGCATCATCCCGTGTGGCATTCATGACAAGGGGGTGACGTCGCTCGTGCGCCTGACCGGGCGTCCCACGACCCTGGCGGCGATGCGGCCGGCCGTGCTTCAGCACTTGGGCGCTGCGCTGGGTTGTGCGTGGGAAGCGCTCCCGGCGGACGTGGCCCTGGCCCGACTGGCGGAACCGCTGGCGGCTATCCCATGAGCCCGCGCCGCACGCGGGAGGCTTTGCAGGGCACCGAGGACGTGGTGGCGCCGCCAGACCCTCAGGGAGACCCCTACTACGCGATGCTGTTGCAGTGGCTCGCCGACGACGCGGAGCAAGGGGACGAAGTGGCCTTTGAACCGGAACAGGCGCTGCAGGCTCGGCGGCGCGAGGGGGGCAGCGCGTGACGCAGCTGATGCAGGTGGACGTGTTCAGTGCCGCGCGACTGGGGGGCAACCCGCTGGCGGTGTTCGTCGACCCGCCCACCCTGTCCGACGACCGGTACCAGGCCTGGGCTCGCGAAATGAACCTGTCGGAAAGCATTTTTGTTTGGCCCGAGTCTTCCGAACGCTACCGGGCCCGCATTTTTACACCCACGTGCGAGTTGGGATTTGCGGGGCATCCCACGCTCGGGGCGGCGTGGGCCTTGCACCACTTGGGGCATCTGGAGGGCGCCTCGGCGACGCAGGTGACGGAGGCCGGCGCCTCACCGGTGTCCTACGAGTCCGACGGGACGGTCTGGTTTCAGCCGCCCGCGCGCGAGCTGGCGAACTTGGTGGATCCGCCGGCCGTGGGGGCGGCGCTGGGCATCCCCACGCTGTGGATGGAGCTGGCTCTGCCGCCCCAGGCGGCGTGGGTGGGGGTGGGTCATTTGGCTGTCCAGCTGCAGTCGGACCATGTGGCGACGGTGAAGCCGAATCTTGAACGGATCACGCGGCTGTTGGAGGCGCACCATCTGGCCGGCGTGCTGGTATGGAGCTTCACCGCGGCAGCCCGCATCCACGCGCGCGTCTTTGTTCCGGCGGCCGGGGTGGAGGAAGACCCGGCCACGGGGAGTGCGGCCGCGGTGCTGGGGGTCATCCTGACGCAGGCCGCCGGAGTGACCGAGCCCACGCGCTACGTGATTAGCCAAGGGGTTGAGATGGGGCGTCCCTCGGAGGTGCTGCTGACCGTGAATCACACCGGTCCTGGGTCGGTGGCGGTGGGTGGCCGGGTGGCCCCGGTGTTTGTCACTGAGGTCGAGATGGGCGAGTGATTGTGGAGTAACGGTCGACTCTCGTATGTCCGACTCAAGATCGAATGCTGGAGGAATGCACGGTGAGTGAACCAGGGGTGGTAACCGAAGTGTACGCGGTGCTGTCCAACGGCGCAGGCGCCGTGGGCCTGATGCCGGGGCCCGAGGGCCACCAGCTGCCTGGGGGCCCGTTTCATCTGAGCGAGTCGGCCGAAGCCGCCCTGATGCGCATCATGAAGGAGACGCACAACCTGGACATCGGGGTGGGGAGCCTCGCGGGTTTGTACCAACGCCCGCAGTCAAGCCGCCTGGCGCTGGTGTTTCGCGCTGAGTTGCTGGCCGGGGACGCGGCAGCGCTCACGTGGGCCAAGCCGCGTGAGTGGCCCACGCCGATGGCCCCGGGGGCGCTCCTGCGCATCAATGACGCCATGCGGTTTGACGGAAAGACCTCGCTGCGGCTGCAGTAACCGCATTGACCGTTCCCAAAGCACGTCCCCGCCCCGAGGTCGGCGTCTATATCAAGAGAGGTGCGCCATGTTTCAGGGAGACATCGCGATCCGGTTTCGGCCGGAATGCATGCCGAGCGAGCACACCCGGACTTGGCCTGTCTCGCCCGGGCGGTGGATGACCTGATCTTCGGCGTCCGGTCACCGGAGCGGTCAGTGCGGAGCAGGAGGTCCATGACCTCGTAGGGCGAGTGGACGTCGCTTCCGCCTGCGGGCCAGCCGCAGAGACACCGCGGATCTGAGCCAGGAATGCTGGCGCTCCGTGGACGCAGAGCCTGGCCCCCACGTGTTGCGGCCGTTGGCGCGGGCGGGGTCGGGCCCCGTCATTGCGCAGGTCTTCCGGCGGATGGAGTAATGCAGGGTGGCGGGCCGAACCACCCCCCACCCGTTGACCGTCGTATAGCCGCTGTTCGGCAGCGGGTCCAACGTCTGCCCGAGGGGTCGGCGTCACGAATTCTTGGGGCCCTGGATGCGGGGCATGGGCTTCCCGAGCGGCCGTGGCATCCAGCACTGAAACCGCCAGCGGGGCTCGGTGGTCCAGCCCAGTCGGCTGCACAGGTAATATGTCCGATCTGCCTCGGTCACATGCCGAATGTGCTCGCACGTGGCGCAGTACTGGCGTGGGTCCATCCGTGCACCTCCCTGGCCATCGTAGCGCAGGCCGTGGGGGTCAAGCGCCGATGGCCAGAGATCGCTGGCGGCCCGTCACGCAGGCCCTCTAGGGTAGCTCCTCCAGAGGCTTGATCCCAGGCCGCAGGGATGGCGCGGTCAGCGGTCCTGCCGACAGTGGGGCGATCCACTTGAAGACATCCGGCGGCGCTGCCTCCGTGCACCTCGCCAGCCCCGGCCGCCAGGGGATGCGGCAGAACGACCATCTCAACGGCGCTCACGGCGCAGGTCTTCCGGTGCCACGGCGTGGCCCCACCAGCACGTCCAGCAGCGAGGGTCTCTTGGGCGTTGCATCGGCCACTTAGACTCGGCGGTTTGGGATGACAAGTGTCAGGTGGCGAAAGTGACACTTAACACTTCTAGCCGCGCGACCTTTGTGCTTAGAATGGGACGGGCGAGGCGCTAGGCTTCTAAAAGGGGGCCGGGCCGCAATCCACCGTCGGCGGCATGCGACTGGAGGATGGATTATGGTAAATAGGGCGGTCGGGGTGCGGTCCGGGATGCTCCAGGCGTGTGAGGTCCGGGGGATGCCAGCGTGAGCAGTGGGGGAGGGGGCACGCCCGCGGTCCAGTTGGATGCCGTCTCGAAGCAGTTTGGGGCCGTGACCGCTGTGGACCGCGTCAGCCTGACCATCCAACCCGGGGAGATCGTAGCGTTCTTGGGTCCCAATGGCGCCGGCAAGACCACCACGATCGACATGATTCTGGGCCTCCAGCGTCCCACGCGGGGTGCGGTGGCCGTCTGCGGGCTAGGTCCCGAAGAAGCCGTGCACCGCGGCCTGGTCGCGGCCGTCATGCAGGCCGGAGGGCTCCTCCACGACCTGACTGTGCGGGAGACGGTGCAATATATTGCCTATCTTTTTCCCAGCCACCGCCCCATCGACGACGTGATGCAGCACACCGGCCTCGAAGCGATCGCTGACCGGCCGGTGGGCAAGTGCTCGGGCGGCGAGCAGCAGCGAATTCGGTTTGCCATGGCGCTCTTGCCCGATCCGGCCCTCCTGATCCTGGACGAGCCGACCCAGGGGATGGATGTGGTCGGGCGCCGGAACTTTTGGGCGGCTATCCGCGACGAGACCGGGCGCGGCCGCACTATATTTTTTGCGACCCACTATTTGGAGGAGGCCGATGCGTACGCGGACCGGATAATCGTGCTGCGCGCGGGCCGGGTGGTGGCCGACGGAACCGCGGCAGCCGTGAAGAGCCAGGCTTCCGGCCGGATTGTCCGAGCCACGTGGCCCGGAGCTTCGGCCGAGGCGCTCGCCGGTGTGCCGGGCGCCGACGAGGTCGAGCTGCAAGGGGGGACGGTGCTGATTCGCTCCCTCGATGCGGACCGGGTGGCCCGACACCTTTTGACCCAGACGCCGGCTCGCGACTTGGAGATTCACGCGACGGGCATCGAGGAAGCGTTCCTTGCGCTAACCGGGGAAGACGCGGCGGAGCCGGCCCTGCGGAGGGGAGCAGACGAATGAGGGGACACGGGGTCCTGGACGGGCGTCCCACGGCGGCCGTGCCGCCGCTCGGGGGGTTTAGCTTCGGTGTCTTAATGATCGAGGTGCGGCGACTACTGCGGAACCGGCGCACACTGCTGTTCACCATCGGCATGCCCGTGATGTTTTTTCTTCTGTTCGGCCTGAACAAATCGTATGCGGGGCTGCGCGCCGGGCACGGCAACGTGGCAGCCTTCATCATGATCAGCATGGCGCTGTACGGCGCCGTGCTGTCCACCACCGGGGGTGGCGCCGTCGTCTCGCTGGAACGCGCGGCGGGCTGGAGTCGGCAACTGCGCGTGACGCCGCTGACGCCCGCCGCCCATATCGCGACGAAGATGCTGGCCGCCATGGTGCTGGGCTTCATCGCCGTCGCGGCGGTGTTCGCGGCGGGGCTCATCACTCATAAGCCGGTCATGTCCGGGTCGCTCTGGGTGGCGTCGGGCTTGGCCGTGTGGGGGGGCTCCCTGCTGTTCACCGCTTGTGGGCTGTGCCTCGGCTATCTGCTGCCGTCGGAAAACGTCATGCAGGTCATGAGTTTCGTGCTGGTGTTTTTCGCGTTTGGTGGGGGGCTGTTCATCCCGCTCAGCCAGTTCCCGCCCATCGTTCAGACGCTCGCGCACTATACACCCCTCTATGGATTGAACCAGCTGGTGCACTGGCCGCTCATGGGCGGAGCGCTCCACGCGTCATGGCTGGCCAATGCGGCCGTCTGGCTGCTGCTGTTTGCGGGAGGGGCATCGTGGCTGTTTCGGAGGGACACGGCTCGGGTATAGGGAGCGGCGTCCGGCCAGCCTGGCTGCGTACAGTGGGTCGGGACCCAGCGCGCCACGCTGGGTCGGATGGGAGGGGGTCGATGGGAGAGGCGGGTCTGCCGGGCGCTGGGCCGGGGCCGTGGGCCAGAGCAGCGGCGCAAGGCGTGTGGCTCGTGTACCTCCTGTACCCCATAAGCCAGTTCGCGGCGCACCCCGGCCCGCCCGCCCGCGTGGTCCTCGGTCTGGGACTCCTGTTGGTCTTTCTGGCCGCGTACGGCGCCATGTGGCGCCGGCCGTTTCAGCTCACCGATGCCGGTCGGCTGGCCTGGGCCGGGGTTCTGACCGCGCTGTCGCTCCTCGCGGCGGTGCTCCTGAATCTGCCCGTCGCCCTGGGGGGTCTGGTGTACGTGGGACCCGTCCTCGGGTTTCTCGTGGACCGCCGTCTGGCCCTCATGGGGATCGGCGTCGTTACGGCGATCCTGGCAGCGGCCTGGCGGGTGATGCCCCTGAGCCCCGCGCTCTTCTGGTCGCTGGTCCTGTCCTTTGTGGCCGTGGCCGTGGCGATGCAGATCTGGGGCGGCTTCTGGCGTATGGGGATGCGCCTGCGGCTGGCGGAGGAACAGCTGCGGGACATGGCCGTGCTGGAGGAGCGTTTGGGCCTGTCGCGCGACCTGCACGACGTTGTCGGGCACCGCCTGTCCGCCATCGCCGTCCGCGCCGAGCTGGCGGCGCAGCAGGCGCGGGGTCTGGCTCCGGAAGGTGCGGACGAAATGCTCCGGGTGGCGCAGATGGCTCGCGATGCCTTGGGGGATGTGCGCCGCATGCTGTCCCGCTGGCAGGCGGTGTCGCTCCGCCATGAGTGGGCCGATGCGCGGGCGACGCTCGAGGCCTCTGGCATTCGGGTGGTCGAATCAGGCATGGACTTGGAGGTGCCGGTGGCGCTGGATCGCGGCCTGGGCTTCTTTGTAAAGGAAGGGGCCACGAATATCCTGCGCCACAGCAACGCCACCCGGTGCCGACTCTCCCTGGCACTGACGCCGGACGGCCGCCGCCTCACGGTGGAGCTGACCGACAATGGTAGAACGCCGGTGCCCCCGGTGGGCGGTGGGTCCGGCTTGATCGGTGTTCAGGAGCGGTTCGCCGCCCAGGGGGGGCGCGTCATGGCGGAGCAGACGGCGGACGGGTTTCGGCTGGCGCTGGAGGTGCCGTGGCGTGGAGTCTGACGCGATTACCGTGGTGGTGGTGGAGGATCAGGAGCTGGTTCGGGACGCCATCACCCGGTTGCTGAACCTGGAGCCAGACCTGCACGTGGTGGCAGCGGCCCAAGACGGTACCGACGGCATTCGGGCCGTCCGGGCCCACCACCCGGCGGTGGTGCTTC
The DNA here is from genome assembly GCA_021846565.1 of Bacillota bacterium. Classification (GTDB taxonomy): domain Bacteria; phylum Bacillota; class Sulfobacillia; order Sulfobacillales; family JAIMBI01; genus JAJZWV01. The sequence goes on along the minus strand of JAJZWS010000004.1, from coordinate 71,116 downwards.
TGGATATCGAGCTGCCCGCGATGAGTGGGCTCCAAGTGGCCGAGGTGCTGCGCCGAGCGGCGCCGACAACCGTGGTGGCCATGCTGACCACGTTTGCGCGTCCCGGATATCTGGAGCGGGCGCTGGCCGCGGGGGCGCTGGGGTTCCTGCTGAAGGAGCAGCCCGTCGCGGAGCTGGCGACCAGCATTCGGCGTCTGGCGCGGGGTGAGCGGGTCATCGACCAAGAGCTGGCCCAGCTCACGCTGGCGTCGGGCGGCAATCCGCTCTCGCAACGGGAGCAGGAGGTGCTGCGCCGGGCGGCCCGCGGCGAGAGCGCCGACGCGATTGGCCGGGCCATGTACCTGTCTGCCGGCACCGTTCGCAATTACCTGTCCTCCGCCATGCAGAAGCTGGAGGCACCCAGCCGCGCGGCCGCCGTCCACACCGCCACCCAGCAAGGCTGGATCTGATCGGCCCGTCAGACGGCCTCCGTGGCTTATCAGATGGGGCGTAAAACCCCCGGCTTTAGATACCAACTTGCGGTACCGGGGGGACCCGGGAGCCCGCGGATATGAGAGGGATCCACCGTCGACGATATCCCTGCGAGGTACCGGTCCTGTCCAGCGCTGACGGCTTTCCGCCCCCGGCCCCGCTTCTTGAGTCTGGCCCGGCACGGCCCAAAAGGCACCAGCGGTCCCGGGGTTGACAGGATGTTGTCATATGAGCCGTGGGGAGGATGTCAACGATACGGGACGCCGCATTATAGGCCCGTCCCATCCGCCATGGTGCGAACGGTCGGCCGGCCACGGACCATGGTGCCGTAGTGTGCCGACACGGGCGCATCGCAGGAACGCCTGGCACCGCCAAGTTTGGCTGGCCTTGCGGCCGTGGTGTCGCCGGTGGCGGCGACCAAACCTACGTCAACCTCTGTTGCTGCGGGTGTTGCCGCGCTGGAGTCCATCCGCCAGGACTGCCGCAGCGGCTTGGCCGCCCGCATTGTGCCGTGGCGCCCTGCCTCGCGCCGGGGGGATTTCCTTGCGGCTGCTGCAGCCCGTGGTCACCCGGTTCCGCCGCCTGGTACCGTCTGGCAGGGGGATCGGCCTGGACGAGAAGGCAATGCGCACGGCTGCACGCTGTGACCAGCCCCGTCGCCGGCACGAAGAAGCCGACGGAATCCTGTTCCGCTGACCCGATCCCGTCCGGCCGAGGGTGGTGCGGACTAGTGAGGCACGCGGGTGGCCGACGCCGAATCGTCGTGGCAGGTTCTGCGGTCAGGCCCCTGGAGGAGATGCGCTCGGCCCGCTGGCTTCCATCACACGGGTGCCGTGGTTCCGAAGCGCACCGATGACATCGACGCCTTCCACAGGCGTGGTCACCAGCACCTGAACGTCCTTCCACTCGGCGAAGCGGTACAGGCGGCGCTGGCCGCACTTGGAACCCGACGCCATCACCACAACCTGACTCGCGGACTTGGCCGCCATGGTTTTGAACTCGGCGTCCGCCTCGTCGGGCACTTCCAGCCCTTGGTGAACATCGAATCCTTCAGCCCCCATGAACGCCACGTCGAAGCGCAGGTCCTGCAGCTGGCGGACGGCCCGTGTTCCGAGAAACGTCTGCGACTCGGGCCTGAAGGCTCCCCCGATGAGGATGAGCCGGATAGAGCGGGAACGCGCTAACACGTTCGCGACATTCAGTGCGTTGGACACCACCGTAACATGGCGATTCACCAGGTAGCGCACCATGGCGCCGACGGTGGTGCCGCCGTCCAGGAAGATGGTGCCGCCCTCCTCCACGAGGCCCACCGCGAGGCGAGCCAGTGCATCCTTTACCTGTGCCTCCTCGGTGAGCTTAACCTGGTAGCCGGGCTCGAACGTCACGTGGGGCCTCAAAACCGTCACCCCACCGTGCCGGGACAGCACCATGCCCTGCCGTGCCAGTTCCTGAACGTCGCGGCGAATCGTGACCGGGGCGACGTTCAGGAGTTGGCTCAAGCTGCTGATGCGCATGCTTTCCTGGCTCTCTTGCAACACCTCTAGAATGCGTGTCTGCCGGTCCGCCTTCAGCAACGCCGTCCCTGCTTTCACATGTGTCTCACCGTGCACGTTGGCCTTCATTATAGCGGACAGGGAGCGTCCCAGGGTTCACCGCAGCAGGGGGGGGGCAGCCTCGTCGCCCGTCCCCCGGCCGCGGCCTCAACGCGGCGCAACCCCGGTCGACCGCCGCTCCTCGGATTCAAAGATCTGGCCCGCCTGAGCGACGGAGGAGGCCCGTCTTTTGGTGAGGCGAAACAGGACGAACAGCCCTCCCACGAGCCACACCCCGACGATGTATGGCGCCAGCGACACCGGGTAGGCGGGGGCAGGCACCAGGGTGAAATACAGCGGGAACAGGATGAAGACCGCTCCCAGCAACGGCAGCCCGAAATGCCAGGGCCACTGCACGGCACCCAGCTTGCGGTAGAAGGCGCCCACCGATAGGTTCACCCCGAGGTGAACCAACAGCGCCCCCAGTGTGGCGATGGTCCCCAGCACGAAGAAGCCGACCAGCGGGCCGAACAGCAATCCAAACAGCGTAACCACGCCAATGGTGATGAGCGCCTGCGCGGTAATGGCCCGGTACGGGGTCTTATAGGTCGGGTGCGCCACGCCGAAGCCTTTAGGCATCACCACCCGGTCGCGTCCCAGCGCATAGAGCATGCGCACCTGTGCGTTGTGGATGGCCAGCGCGCACGCCAAGCTTCCGTTCAGGGTCAGGATCGTGAGCGCCCACACCCAGAACCGGCTCATGTTCTTCAGTGTGAGTGTGACGAAAGGAATCGTGGATCCGGCATAGGAGGCCATCTTGTCGGGCCCCCAGGCCACCACCGACGCGTACCCAATGAAGATGTAAAAGAGCCCGATGCCGATGACGCTGGCCAGAATGGCGATGGTGATGTTGCGGCGTGGGTTCTGAGACTCCTCGCCCAGCGTCACCGCCGCTCCGAAGCCAGTGAAGCTCAGGAATCCGAATATCACGCCCATCATCACGCTGGAGAACCCGTGAAGGGCAAATCTCGGCGTGAATAGAGTGGTGCCGCCGCTCGCTCCGAATTTGCCCCACAGAACAATCCCCACGATCGTGAACACAACGAGCTCGATGATGCCCATGACGTAGGCGTATCCCAGAGAGATTTTGATGCCGCGGTACGACATGAACCAAATGAAGGCGGCGGAGAGCATCGCGGCCGGCCACCACATCCAAGGCTGCACCGTGAGCCCGAAGTCGATCTGCAGCAGTCCGGGTAGCAGGTAGCCGAAGAACAAAACCGTGCCGGCGAGGCTGGCTGCCTCATACAGCAGATAGGTCCATGCCGTATACAACCCCGCCTTGGGGCCTGCCCCCTGGGCGACATAGGTGTAATACCCGCCTGCGCTGCTGAGTCGCCGTGCATACTGAACCACGGGAACCACCAACAGGGCCGCCAGCACGAGGGCGATGAGCAGCGACAGCGGCATGGCGCCGCCGGCAAACGCCGCTACGCCCGTAAGTCCCGCCACCGCCGACAATCCCGGCGCCATATTGGAAGCTGATTGAAATATGACCTGGCCGAGTCCCAGCGAGTTTCGTGCCAAGCCCTGGGGCGCCCCTTCGGTCGCCATAAGCACTCTTCCTCCTTATTTTAGGTCGAGGAGCAAGCCCTGGGCCGACGAGCCCACAGCCCGCGCGGCCGACTGACTTTACTTCGCCGTCAATGCGGACGCCGTCGTGGTCTGGGCCGAATCGCCGCGAACACACGCTCACGAGCGAGAACGGCTCATGCCACAATTCAGCCCTCGGTGCGCGCGTCCCGCCGCCACGAAAGCTTGGAGGGAGCCCACCCGCGGCGGGCGGCCCGCTCCCGGAGGCCGGCGTCTGGAGAACCGCCACCAACGCCACATGGTCCGGGTCCCGCTGAACAGGGTCCCTTCGCGTGGTACGGCTCACCGTTCTTGGGACCGGCTTGCGCCATGGTCAGGGTGACCTCCCGATCGGTCGTGTCTGGATCCGGCTCTGGCAGGTGGACCCCTCACAAAAGAAGACGGATTCGCCGGTGCCGTCGGCCGTTCTCGGAAACCGCCGCCCTGCCGACCCGTCGCCGAGTCGGTTTGTTCCCGACAGACATGACCCTCCGCCATGACTGGGGGTTGACGGCGCCCGGGCAAACACCCCCACGGGATCCTCTGTTCTCAGTGACCAGGTTCGATCACGGTACCATGCCCGTTATTGATCGTCAACCAAAGATGCGAAAGTTTCCGTCTTTAACTTGTGCCCAAAGGGATCAGGATCGGCCACGACTCCAGTGCGGAGTGGGATCCACGAATCACAAGACCCGGCACGAAGCCTCATTTGCCAAGGCCCTCCTTGAGTCGGCTGGGGTCGGTAGGTGTCAAGCTCGGACGAGCACACCCGCGCGATGGTGTCTCGGGGGATGAGTCGGCACCTGACCGCGCGAGCGCCAGGCGCCCGGCATGCAGGCCACGGTGATGGGCGCAGCCAGGTCGGGCAGCTGTCGGCAAAGTCCGCCCGCCGGCCAGCGCGTACAGCAAGAAGCCGACGGTGTGCTGCCGCACGTCGCCACATCAGGAGGCCAATGGCTGGTAGCCGACCAGCGAAGACGCGCGTGAGCCCGGCCCACCCCTGATCCCGCGTGGCCAGCCCAGCAACCGTGGTGCGGGTGCCGCCCCCGCCGCGACGGTGTCCGGCGCAAGCACCGGCCGGGTGGCGTGGGCCGGCGCCAGGGACAGGATGGGGCCTTCACACGGCGTATTCGGAGGGCCAAGTCGTGCAATCCCCCACGACGCTATAATGGGTTATATGTCTAGCGCCCCATGGGGCGCCGCAAGGGGGAATCGTGATGACGGCGGAACAAGAGCGGGAGTCTCGGCTGCTGGAACGCATTCAGCGAGGCGAGCTGGTGGAAGAAGCCGATGAGATGACCCCGGAGTACCGAGACAACCTGATTCATCTCATGTTGATGGAGGCGGACTCCGAGATTGCCGGCGCGTTTGGCTACGTGCCGTGGATTATGAAAGCCCCCACCCCGGCGGAGATGCTGGCCGTGGCCAGCATCACGCGGGATGAGGTGCGGCACGGCCGCGTGGTTTACAAGCTGTTGGAGAACCTGGGCGTCGACGTAGGGGATCGGGTGAAGCAGTTCGACTTCACGCTCCGGGTGGAGGAAAAAGACTTCCTAGGTCAGGCCCGCGCCGGCCAGGACGAGCGGGTGAATATTTTCTACTACCCCATCGACCGGTGGTCGGACTTTGTGCTGTTCAACGTCTTGATGGACCGGGGGGCGGGCCACCAGCTGGAGGACGTGCTGCAGTGCAGCTATGGCCCCTGGAAGCGCGTGATGCAGGGCATCATGAAGGAAGAGAGCATGCACATCGCCCACGGCGACACGTGGCTCCGGCGGTTGGGCCGCGACCCCGCGACGCACGACGAGCTCCAGGAGGGTCTCGAGCGGTGGTGGCCCCGCATCATGAACGTGTTTGGCCGGCCCAAGACCCGGCGGAACGCGATTTATCAAAAGTGGGGCTTGAAGCTTCGGGACAACGACGCGGTGCGGCAGGCGTTTGTGGACGACGTGAGCCAGGTGATTGCCGAAGCGCATCTCACGATGCCCACCTGGACACCGGACTGGAATGTCGTGCCCGAAGAAGGTCAGGCGGCGGGTTGATGGCCAGCCCGTCAAACGTCCGCGTGGTGGATGCGGTCCTCCAGGATCCCCACGTGGCCGAGGTGCTGGCGGATCATGGCATCGTGTTTTGCTCAGGCTGCTATGTCCTGCTGACGTCAACGCTGGAGGAAGCGGCCATTTACAATGCGGTGCAAAACGTTCCCGCGTTTCTCCGCCAGCTGGCCGACGCCTTGGAGGCTGGGCATTCAGACGAGGCGGGCTAGCGGCCCGGTATTGGCCGATCTCCGCCAGTGCTCCGCCTCTTCCATGGGGCGGAGCGCTGAGCTCACGGTAGCCGTCTCCCGGACACGCGCGTCACCTGATCGCCCTCGCCGTGCCAGTTCGCCGACGGCAGGCAGTGCATAATGCAGCTGCGCACTACCCCAGAGGGTACGGAGGTGCTTAAACCATGGGAGGAGACGCGGCTATGGAGCACGAAGGACCACGCGTGCGCCTGTCGGAACTTCAGCGTGGTGCGGGACGCATTATGAAAGCGGCCCGCTAAGAAGGGCCGGTGGTGATCACGGAGCACGGGCAGCCAGTGGGTGTCCTTTTGGACTTCGGCCAGTACCGCACCTTGGCGGAGTTGGAGGCAGAGGCCGAAGATCTCTACTGGACGGTCGTAGCGCTGAGGCAACTGGAAGAGTGGCGGCAGGCTGGCGAAACCAGAATTCCCTGGGCCGACGTGGAGAATCGCCAGCGTGGCTGACGTGTGCTTTGCGCCGGCCTCCGCACGTGATTTTCTGGAGTTGGATCACAGTGTTCAGCTCCAGGTTCGATCCGCATTGGCGCGGGTCCAAGCTGATCCCTATCAGTATGGTGACCCGCTGGGCAAGCGGGCCGGCATCAACCTGTTTGGGCGATACTCCATCCGGGCCGGCCATCGGATGCGGGTCATTTATGCCGTGCCAAAGGCCGAGGTGATCATCGTGACCATTGGAAAGCGGGAGCAGTTTACCGTCCACCAGACCGCACGGGCGCGGATCGAAGTCTTGCGGGACCTGACCGCCGGAGAGCTCCCAACCCTCGCCAAAGTTCTTGAGGCAGCAGACTCCTGAGGTCGGACGTGAGTCACCCTTTGCGTAGAATAGGCCATCACGTGGCGTGGGCCGCGTATTCAACTGGGCAGGACACCTTTTCGATGGCGTCTCACGAGCTGGGCCCCTTCGCAGGGGCCCGGCGCACGGAGGCCGGCTGATAGGAACAGGATCAGGGTTAGGGCCACTGCGCGTTCCTGGCGCGCTGGTCCGCTCGCAAGTTTTGCTCTTTGACGTCCATGCGCCTAAGACCGAGAGCTGGCCATAGGGACACGAGGGCCCCCAGGATGCCGAACAGCACAAACGCGCCGGGGATGCCCGCCTGGACGGCCAGCAGCGCTACGCCTATCGACCCCAGGGACTTGGCGCCCCCTCGGGACAGGCCCTCCTGCCACATCAAGAGGGTTCCGAGAAAGTCACCGTCCACGAGCGCCTGCAGTCGTGTCTGGCTCTCCACCTGAAAGATGGCCAGTGTGACTCCCGCCGCCCCCTGTATGGGAATCATCCAGGAGAGGCTCGGGACGGTCGTGAGGATGGCATACAGCAAGCAGAAGAACCCCACGGTCCACCATCGCGTGGAGATCAGGATGGTCCGGGGAATGTGGCGCACGACCCCACTGCCGATCACCATGCCGGCCGACAGGGCTCCCTCCAGGAGCCCCAATCCTGCCGGGGTCTGGTGCAGGACCAGGATCACCAGGGGAACGGACAACACGGCGTACGCCGAATCGGTAAACTCCGCCACGACGGCCAAGGCAACCACCCGTCGCACCACTCGGTGACGCCAGATCCGTCGGGCTCCGGCCGCTATGATCGCCGCGTGTCCGGGCCCGAGACCGATGGCCGGTTGAGGCACCCTCGGCAAAGTGGCCAAGATGACGGCCGTGGTGAGAACGCCGACGGCGTCGATTTCGAGTCCGCTAAGGGCCCCCCCGCGCGCGATAACGATGCCCGCCACCACCGGGCCTACGACGGCGGCGGCCTCGGTGGCGCCCACGAGGAGGGCATTGGCGCTCCGACGGAGGTCCGGTTCAACATAGTTCGGCACCAGGGACTGGACCCCGGCATTGAGTGGTCGAATGACGAGCCCCACCAGGACAAACACCGGCCAGAGCTCCCATACACGGAATATCTCCAGGGATGCCGCGAGAGACGGGGCCAGCAGGACGATGCCTGCGGCGACGGCGAGCCAAACCATCGGCCTCCGGCGCTCGAGCCGGTACCGAGTCACCCCCACTTGGAACAGGCCGCCGACGGCCATATAGGAGCCCCACAGGGCCCCGAGGAGGATCACCGAGTGGGTGCGCTCGTACAAGAGCCAGGTGACGCTGATGTTGAAGAAACCCGACCCAAAGCGACTCGTGGTCGCGGCCAGCAACAGGCGATGGAATTCTCGAGACGCGGGCCATAACGTGGATGTCATAAAAAAACGCCACCTTCCGCCAAGCGGAAGGCGCCGGAATCCGCCTTCGCAACCAAATGTTCCAACGAAGTCTGATCAAGGTTAACGCGTAGACATCCCTTGGGGCAAGAGCAGGGTCGGTTCGCCGCGTGAATGGACAGCCCGGTCGCCACCGCTGAGACGAGTCCGACCGCCAAGCCGCTCGCGTGGGCAAGGGCGTGTGGTTGCAGGACCGCCCGCGGCGCGGGGTGGGCGTGGCGGACCTGATGCGCATGGCGCGCCGGCCGAACGGCCGCTCCACTCCTCTCCCGCACGCCCGTCGAGCGAACAACCCCGAGCCCAGACGCTGACATGTCAAGGAGTGCGCACCCCCGGGCATGCGCTGACCGAAGCGTCCACGCGAGCACCCGACACGCGAAATCCCTGCAATTCGGGTCCGTGGATAGCTCCTCTGCTGGGCAACCCGTGGTGATGCCTGTGGCAGTGGGCTGCGTGGCGTATTGGGGAGGGGACTAACGTGTCATACAATTCGTGGGGGAGGTGGCGCGATGACAAGCGTCCGCTTGGGTGAGACGCTGGAGCGCAATCTGAACGTGGCCGCGAAGCGCTTGGGCGTGACCGAGTCGGAGTTTGTACGCGGTGCGGTCGCGGCGCGCTGCCGTGAGGTGTTGGCGGACTCTCTGGCCGACCGCCTGCAGGACGTCATTGGGGCCATCAACAGCCAAGGCGGACATGCGCGCATGGCGCACAACGTATACAGCGAGCTTCTAGCGGCCGAACCGCGACGGCAGACGCATGACACTGATTGATACCGGCCCCTTGGTGGCGCTTCTCGATCGCGGGGAGGCGGACCATGTCCGCGTGGCAAAGACGCTGGGCGTGCTGCCCGGGCGCTTGGTCACTACGTGGCCGGTGCTCACCGAGGCCATGTACCTGATGCATCGTGCCGGCGGGTGGGCGGGTCAGCACCACCTTTGGGCGCTGGTGCTGAGCGAACGGCTAGAGGTTGTGGATCTTAAGGAGGTTGTGCCGCGCATGCACGTGCTGATGGCGAAATACCAAGACACCCCGATGGGTTTGGCCGACGGCTCTCTCGTCGCTGCGGCAGAGTTCACGGGTTGTCATCGTGTGTTTACCCTCGACTCGGACTTTGGGGTCTACCGCATCCACGACCCAGCCGCGTTCGACCTCGTCTGAACCCAGCGCTCGCTGATCACGGGGACCTAACGGACACGGGAATCCGGCCCTTTCGTGCCCCTCCAATCGAATAGGCTGGCACGCGTTCCCACCTGGGGACTCTCGGCCGGGGCTGGCGCGCGCGCCATCGAGGGAAACGGTCCCACCGGGGGCCAAGTTCAGAGGAGCGTTCGGCGAAAACGCGGAGCGTGGACCGATAGGATCGCCGCCGGGTCGCGTCCGAGCGTCAGGAGGGCGCCCGCCGAGGGAACGACGGGGTGGCTTGGCCAGCCACATAGCGCTGCACGCTTGCCCCGTGTGTCGGCGAGAGCCCGGTTGTGGGCCGGGATCGCTGGAGCGGCCCTTTTAGGGCCGGAGACCGGCTCGGTTGGGCACCGATCTGGCGCGCCATTTGTGTGGCTTGGTTTGCCTCGTCTTGACCGGCAGTCACGCGTGCCCGGCGGCCACGTTCCAAACCGTCTGGCCGGAAAGCTCCAGGGAGTACCCGGCCAAGTGCCCGAGGGCGGCTTGTAAGCTTGGATCGGCCAGGGTCGCCAGCAGCCGGTCGACCCCAGGCAACAGCGGAAGCGCCGCCACCCAATCAAACGGCTGCAGGGCGAGGGGCTGAAACGCGAGGCCATGCACGTCGGCAATGAGGCGCGGTACCACCGTGAGGTCTGCCTGTCCCTCGGCCACCAGGCGGGCCGACTCGCCATGGCTCTGGCTGACCAGGGCCGTGGCGGGCGGCCCCAACTGGCGGGCGGCGGCGGTGCGGTGGGCCAGCGCCTCGGTTTCCGCGCCCTGGGCCCCCATCGCCACGGTGCCCTCCCGCCACAGCGACGGCCAGTCCTGGAGCGCACGGGGCTTACGCGCCGCGAATCCTACCTCGAACGCCGTCGCGCGGATCCCCTGCAGCGCTGTACCCGTGGGACCCACGTGCGGCCGGTTGTAGCCACTCGGGTGAAACAGGTGGATTCCGGCCACATGAACATGGCCGGCCTGCAGCAGGGCGAGCGCGCGCCGGCTGGGCACCGGCAGCACGTCGCACCACCATCCGGGGTGCTGGCGCTCCAGATGCCGTGCCACCAAGGGCAGCGCCGGGTCGCAGCCGGCGATGGTGAGCACCCGGTGGGGCGGGCGGGACTCGGGCAGGGGTGCGAGCGACCCGTCCTGACGTACCGCCACGTCGGCCAGGACCGACGTGGTGGGATGCAGAATCAGGCGACCTCCAACCTCGGTCCACCGCGCGAAGGGCGTGGGGGGGGCTGCCCAGGTGCCGTCTCCCGGGGTAAACAGCTGCTCGACCGTGGTGCCCAGCGCCAGCGCCAGCCGGAGGGCCGTGTCGGCGCGCGGCACATGCCCCTGCTCAATGGTTAAGAGCGACTGCCGACTGATGCCCGCTCGGCGCGCGAGTTCACTCTGCGACAGGCCCAGCTGCGTGCGGATGCGCCGAATGTTGGCGCCCGGTTGCTTTGTCATGGCTCACCTCCAGGGCCGGGGTGTCAAATCCGATGGACACCGGCTCGTTCAGACGCGGGGGCGTACCGCTGCCATACGCCTCCACCGGCCAATCGCTCGCGTCGGCGTCCGGGGTGATGGGCAGGAGGGTGGCGCGCCAGCCAAAACCCCGAGCCCGTACATCAGATACCACGCCGTGCACCATGAGACTGGCGGGGCCCGTCCAGCGCGCCCGCGCTGGGTGGATAAAGCGTCCGGCGTGGGGGTGGTACCCCAAAAGCCGGGCGGCGGCGGCCGTGGGCGGCTCCCGCTGCAGCGTGGTGGGGGTGTTCAAGCCCGCTGACCGCCCGTCCACCAGCAACAGCACGACGTCGGCCCAGCGATCAAGGTCGCTCCAATCGTGGCTGGCCCAAATCACGTGTGCGTGGTGGTCCCGCGCCCACTTCTGAAGATGGGCCAGACAACGCCGCCGGGTGTTCGGGTCGACCGCGGAGAGTGGCTCATCCAACAGCAGAATGGGGGGCTGGCGGTGCAAAGCCCGGGCCAGCACGACACGCTCAGCCTGCCCACCGGAAAGCGTCCGTCCTCGGCGCGGGGCCAGGGCCGCGATGTCCAGCGCGGATAACAGGTTCGCCACATCGTCGGCCGGGGCGCCCGGACGACTGGCAGCCACCTGCTGGGCGACGGTGAGGTGGGGAAACACGCTCGCGGCTTGAGGCACGTACGCGAGCGGGCGCCGGGAGGGGGGCGTGGTCAACAGCTCGCGGCCTTGATGACGCACGGAGCCGACGGCCGGGAGAAACCCGGCCAGGATGCGGATCCACGTCGTCTTGCCGGCGCCCGAGGGACCGTAGACACCCAACACCGTGCCGGCGTCCACCCGAACCCGGATGGGGTCCCCCGACAGCCGGGGGTGGGCCACGTCAATGCTCAGCATGGCGAGCCAATCCCGTGGCCAACAGCGGCAGGGGCAGCGCCGCGACCACCAGGACCAGGGCCAGCGCCATGGCGGCCGGCAGGCCAAAGTCCTCGAGCGTGATCCAAATCCCGACGGGCAGTCCGGCTGGGTGATAGCTCACCACGATGGGGGCCCCAAACGCTCCGATAGCCCGGCTCCAGGCCATGGCCGCGCCGATGGCCATGCCCGGGGCCGCCAGTGGCAGATACAGCCGGGTGACCAGCCGCCAGGGACTCCAGCCCAGCGTGGTGGCCGCTTCCACCATGGCGGACGGCACTGCGCGCATGGCGGTCCACGCCGCCAGGACGAAGTAGGGGGCGGCTTCATAAATCTCGGCCGTCACCAGGCCCGCAAATGCGTTGGTCCACGCCAGATGGGTGGCGGAATCGGGCCCCAACAGAAATATCAGGGCGAGCCCCAGCACCAGTGGCGGCAGCAGTAGCGGGACGATCAAGAGAGCCTCTGCCCAGGCCTGCACCCGCGCTGACAGGCGTGTCAGCCACCAGGCGAGCGGAGTGCCAGCGCCCACGATGATGGCCAGGGCCAGCGCCGCCGACCCCAGCGAGGTGCCCAGATAGTGGGTGGTGGGCACGGGCGCCAAGGCGTCGCGGTGCACCCATCCTTCGAGCAGCAGCACCGCGGCTGGTGCGGCCAAAAGCGCCACCAAGAGACCTGCTGCCGCCACGGAGCCGGGGGCCATGCGCTGGTCCCCGCGCCTCGGCTCGGTGATCCGGGCGGCCCTAAGATGAGAGCGCACGCTTCACGCTGGCGGGGACCGCCGACGCGGGACCGACGTAGGCGGGTGGGCCCCACTCGTAGCCGATCCGCGTCCAGTACGCGCGCGCGGCACGTCCCAGGGAGTACGCGAGAAACCGCGTGCCCGTCTGGGCATGGACCCCCGGCGGGATGGTGGCGCACACGCGGAGCGCGTGACCGGTGACCAGCCCCACCGTGGGAAATGTTTTGTGCACCTGGGCGTACAGCGCCTGGTCGACCGGGTTGGCAAAGTCCAGGGCGGGCGGCAGCGGGATGTACGGCAGGTTGCGCGACTTGGCTTCGGGTAAGAATGCTGAGGCGGCGTCGATGGTTCCCGCCTGCACTTGGGTGATGACCGACGTTTCCGACAATACCTGGTGAGGGTTGTCGGGGGCGCCCAGCACCGCAGACACGGTGTTGGCCGGCAGATGATAAAGTTTCTGGGCCAGCATCACCATGAGGTAGAACGCCTGGCCCTGGGGGTCGGTGGCGGGATTGGTGCGGCCCAGCTTGAATCCGGACTGGCTCAGCACGCTGAACAGGGACTGAATGGACTGATGGCCCTGGGCAATCGCGGCCAAGGTGGGCGCGAAGGGGCTCTTGGGGTTGTACACAATCACCAGGGGTGCGCTGGCAAAGCACGCGGCCCAGGGGTGACGAACGCCCAAGTCCTTGATGGGCTTGACCCCAATGCTGTAAAAGACGTCGGCGGCAATCGCGTGGGCCGCAATTTCGCGCGCCAGCCCAAATGAGCCGGCACCGCGCCCGTGGTAGGCAATGTGCGTGGCCCGCTGGAAGGCGGGGCCTACGCCGAGGTCCATCACCGGGCCCAGCGAACCCGCATAGGCCACATTCACCGAGGGTTTGGGGGCGGCCGTGGGCCCGCCGCATCCGGCCAGCATCAGCAGCGCCCCCCCACACGCCACCCACCAGTGCTTCCCCCGGAGAGTCATCCCACTCATCCCACCTTGTCTTGGTTCGCCCAGGGCGCGGCGTTGTTGGGCGAGTGTAAACAGGAGCGACGTCAATGTCAATATAATTTTACAGTCCTGCTCCGGCTCGGGAGCGTCAGGGGAGGATTGCCTTGAAAATGCGGTCCAGCAGCGATCCGGCAGACTTGGGCGCTTTGGACGGTGGCGGCGTCTTTGGCGTTGTGGGTGCTCCCGCCGTACCCCCGCAGGTGTTGGCAGGAGCCTTCTGCGGCAGGTGATTGACGAGAAACACCTCCCGGTAGCTGGTGCAGCAACCGTTCGCCAACAGCCCCGTGTGGAGGCAAACGCGGCGCCACACGACGCCCGACGGCTGAGGAAAGGTCTTCACCGGCTGTCCCGCCAGCGCACCCTGCATGAAGGCGGCCCACACGGGGCCCGCGCCGCGGTCGCCGGTGAGCCCCGTCGGGGTGTCCTGGTCGTTGCCGGTCCAGGCCACGCCCACGAGTTGGGGCGTGAAGCCCACCAGCCACGCGTCGCGCTGCTGCGACGAGGTGCCGGTTTTGGCGTCGGCCGGTCGGGTGAACACGCTCGTCAGGTTGTGCGCGGTGCCCACGGGGCTCGTGAGTGGCGCCGTAAAGAGCTGGTCCACCACATAAGTGACGGGCGGCGTCAACACGCGATAGCGCTGAGGAGACGTTTTGACGAGGTAGGCCCCGCTCGCGTCCTGCACCGAAATGATGGATCGAGGGGTGATGTGAAACCCGCCATTGGCCAGCGGCGCCACCGCGCTGGCCATTTCCAGGGGACTCACCGAACTGGACCCCAGCGCCGTGGTGAGGTTGTTGGCCATGGGGGTGGTAACCCCCATCTTTTTGGCCATGGCAATCACCCGCGGGGGGGTCAGCGCGGCCATCCACTTGAGCGCCACGATGTCGTCCGATTCGGCGATGGCTTGCCGCATGGTGAGCGGCCCCGCAAACACATTGCCAAAATTGTGCGGCGTATACACGCCCCCGTGGCCGTTGGGGAAGCTGACAGGTGCCGACACTTTGATTGTTGACGTGGGGAAACCGGCGGCAATGGCCGTGGTGTAGAGAAAGTATTTGAAGGCGGACCCGGGCTGCCGGTACGCGTACACCGCACGGTTAAAAGTGCTGGTGGCGAAGTTGCGGCCGCCCACCATGGCTTCGATGCTGCCCGACGCGGGATTGAGACCCACCACCGCCCCTTCGGGCTGGGCAGCCCCCTGATACGTGCCGGTCACGGCGGGCATGTCGTTCACCATCGCTTGGTTGGCCGCCGCCTGTGCCTGGCGGTTCAGCGTGGTGACGATCCGATACCCGCCGCCAAAAAAGTTTTTGGCGGCGGTGGGGTCCAACCCCGCCAACTGCGAGCGCATGAACTGGATGAAATACGGCGCCGTGGACCCGTCGGGGGGGACGGCCCGCGCCAGCACCAGGGGAGTGGCTTCGGCCGCCCGCGCGGCGGCCGGCGTAAGGTAGTGCAGCGCCGCCATGCGCGCCAGCACTTGGTTGCGGCGCGTGCGGGCGGCGGTGGGATGGTAGTAGGGGTCCAAGGCGGACGGGGCATTGACCAGACCCGCCAAAAGCGCCGCCTCGGGCAGCGACAACTGCGCGACGGGGTGCCCAAAGTACGTTTGGCTGGCGGCCTGGATGCCGTAGCTCCCCTCGCCGAAATACACGTCGTTCAGGTACATGGTCAGAATCTCTTCTTTTGAGTACTGCGCGCCCATCTTCAAGGTGATGGCCAGCTCCTGGATCTTGCGAGTGATGGTCCGCTGGTCCGACAGATAAAGATTTTTGGCCAGTTGCTGCGTGATGGTGGAGCCCCCCTCAAGGATGCGGCCACTGGTGACGTCCACCACCAGCGCGCGCGCGATCCCGACCGGGTCCACGGCGGGCTCTTCCCAGTAGGTGTCGTCCTCGATGGCCACGATGGCGTTGCGCATGACGGCCGGGATGGCGGCCGCCGCCACCGGAATCCGGTTCTCGCTTGCGTACACCAGCGCAATGAGATGCCCGTGGCGGCTTAACACCTGGGTGTCGGCGGGTAGCGTGGGCGGCGGCCAAATGACAAACACGCCGGGCAGGGCCACCAGTACCGTGGCCAGCAGCAGCACCGGCAGGCTCATGCTGGCCCCGGCGTCCGCCAGGCGCTGGGCCGCGCGACGCAACCACGAGGCGCGACGCCGGCTCCGCGTCCGCCGCGACGGCGTCGACAAATCCTGTCACTCCCTTTCTAAGCTTCCGCCCGATCGTCTGACCTGCGCGGTGCCGGGACGGGACCCGCGTAGGAGGCGAAAACGAGCCGCGTGCCTCGCTGGGTAGCGTGCCCGGGTTTGCGGGCGCCCAATGTGCCGCTATAATTTGTCGGGTGTGTGGGCGTGGGGCCTGCGCACAATTTTTGAGAGTGACCTGGGAGGCAGAGCGTGCTCGAGACGCCGCGAAAATTTACCCTGCTGGCAGGGACGGCCGAAGGGCCGACCCGCTTGAACGCCTTTGACAACGCGCTGTTGGCATCCGGCATTGGCAACCTGAACTTGGTGCGCGTTAGTTCCATCCTACCTCCGGGGGCGATCGAGGTCCCAGAGCTCGACATTCCCGAAGGGGCGCTTACGCCAACGGCGTATGGCACCATCACGTCGGAGGAGCCCGGCATGTGTATCGCCGCGGCGGTCGCGGTGGGCATCGGGGAGGATGACCACTACGGCGTCATCATGGAGTACTCCGGCCACGGCACCCGCCTAGACGCGGAGCGCAGGGTGCGCGTGATGGTGGTCGAGGCGTTTGCCAGCCGCCGCCGTGAGCTTTCGCGCGTGGTGGTGCGGGCCGTCGACCACAGGGTGGAACGGATCGGCTGCGCCTTTGCCGCCGTCGCGCTGTGGTACTGAGCATGAGCGGGGACATCTGGTTCACTGAGCACCAAACGCCCGACGTCACGCTCGGCCTGCGCGTCGGCGAGATCTTGTGGCAGGAAGGCACGCCGTATCAGCACCTCTTGGTGGCGGACACCCCGGCGTACGGGCGGGTCCTGGCGCTGGACGGCGCGGTCCAAACCACGGATCGGGACGAATTTTTCTACCACGAGATGATTGCCCACGTGCCGCTGACGATCCATCCCCACCCCCAGCGTGTGGCCGTGGTGGGGGGCGGCGACGGCGGCGTGATTCGGGAAATCTTGCGCCATCCCGGCGTTGAAGCCGCCCATCTGGTGGAGATTGACGAGCGGGTGGTGGCGGTGGCGCGCCAGTTCTTCCCGAAGCTTTCGACGGAGCTGGACAACCCGCGCGCCCACGTGCATCTGGTGGACGGGATTCAGTGGATGCGCGAGCAGGGGGCCCAGGCCGAGAAGCTGGACGTGGTCATCATTGACTCCACGGATCCGGTCGGGCCGGCCACCGGACTGTTTGGGGAGGCGTTTTACCGGTCGGTGTACGAGGCGCTGGCGCCGGACGGCATCCTGGTGGCGCAGACGGAGTCGCCCATGCTCCAGCCGCACCTGATTCGCCACGCGCAGGCCGCGATGCGGGCGGTGTTTCCCTACGTGCACCTGTACCTCGCGCCGGTGCCCACCTATCCCTCCGGCTGGTGGAGCTTCAGCCTGGGAAGCAAGGGGCCCCAGCCCGAGGACGCGCGGACCGTCTCGCTGCCGACGCGCTACTGGACCCCCGCCATCCAGCGGGCAGCGTTTGTGCTGCCGCCGTTTGTGTCCGAGCTGCTGCAAACCTGAGGGGGAGGAGGCGCATGCAACTCGTCATGATGCCCCAGCTGGGGGAAACCGTCTCCGAGGCCACCGTCGGCGCATGGCTGAAGCAACCCGGGGAGCATGTGGCCGTCGAGGAGTCTCTTTTGGAGGTGCTCACCGACAAGGTGAACGCGGAGGTCCCGTCCCCGGTGGCGGGTGTCGTCGTGCGGTGGCTGGTGCCCGAAGGGGCGACGGTGCCCGTAGGCACCCCGCTGTGCGAGGTGGCCGAGGAGGCGAGCCCCCCGGCCTTTTTTCGCCTAGACCGTTTCATTGGCACGCGGCCAGACGCCCGCGACGCGTCTGTGGTCCTGGTGGGGTTGCCCATGGACTGGACGGCGTCCTTTCAGCCCGGCTCGCGCTTCGGACCCACCCGCATTCGTGAAGCGTCGTACGGCTTGGAGACGTATTCGCCCATGCTGGACCGGGACCTGGAGGAGTACGCCGTGGGTGACTGGGGTGACCTGGAGCTTCCTGTGGGCAATATCCCCCGAAGTTTGGACATGATACGGGCGGCCGCGCGTACCCTGTTGGCGCGCGGCCAGCGCGTCGTGGGCTTAGGCGGCGAGCATCTGGTGGCGCTCCCCCTCATCGAGGCGGCCCTGGAGCGCTGGCCCAATCTGGCGGTGGTGCACTGGGATGCCCACACCGACCTGCGCGACCAGTACCTGGGACAGCCGCTGTCGCATGCCACCGTGCTGCGCCGGGTGGCCGAGCGCTGCCAGCCCGGATCGGTGCATCAGTTTGGCATTCGGTCGGGGACCCGCGAGGAGTTTCAGTGGGCCCGGGCGCACACCACGCTCCATCCCCGACACGTGCTGGCGCCGCTGGCCGAAGTGCTGCCGGCGCTCGGCGGCCGGCCCGTCTATCTCACGCTGGATGTGGACGTGATCGACCCCGCGTATCTCCCGGGGACCGGCACACCGGAGCCGGGCGGCATCACGCCGGACGAAGCGTTCCAGGCGCTGCATCTGCTGCGCGAAGTCCAGCTGGTGGGGGCCGACGTGGTGGAAACCATGCCCGCGGCCGACATTTCTCAGCGCACGGCGCTGTTGGCCGCCAAGCTCGTGCGGGAGCTTTTGCTGGTGATGGCCGGCCCAGGGGCCACCGCCCGCTGACGCCATGGGGCGGCGATGCCGCTGAGCTGTCGCCGTGCATCGCCCCGCCAGGCAGCGCCTGCTCGTCACTCGACGGGCGGGGTCGCCCGGCCATGCGGAACCCCTCCGTCCGGCCCACCGAGCACCAGGACGCCTTCATCACCGGTCTCCCTCGCGTGCACGGCCGCCCCAGCATGGCCGAGGTCCAGGGAGCCCTTCACGGGTTAGGGCAGATCAATTACCAGGTCATTACCGGTTATGGTCAGCTGGTCGGCCTCCCCCGTGATCGACACCCTTTCACCGTGCCATGTGAGGTGCTTGTCACCCGGAGCGAGCGCGGGGAGGTTGGGAAGACCTACACACAGCACCTCGGCCAATCCGTCGAAGAGAGGATGCTCGCCCGCCGCGCGCGTGAGCGCCTTCCCTCCCAGCACCTCCAGC
>JAJZWS010000004.1:0-51877 GCA_021846565.1 Bacillota bacterium | reverse complement strand
GCGGTTCGTGCCCACCCGTGGCGCGCGGACGGGTCCGACGCGGCCTGGGCGCGCCGCCACGCTTCCGTCTCCAGGCGGCGCAGGGTCAACCGGGCCGGATCCGACAGTGGGTACCGAAACATGGCACCGACGTCACCCGCCCAGGTCGGATATCGATCTTGCTGGAACACGTGAAACATCTCGTGGACGCACACGGCGGCCACCTCACTGGGGGAGCGGCCGGCCAGCGACGCGAGCATGATAGCCGCCGTGGGCACTCCCTCCACCGCGGTGGCCGTATTGCCCCGGACACTTTCATGAAGGCCCGGCATCCTCCAAATGCCCTCCGATTCGGCCCATGGGCCGAAGGGCAATCCGGGATGCGGATGGCGTATCAGCCAGGTGTCCTCGCCATCGTAGATGACGACGGGGATCGTCAGAGGATCAAAGGCGGGCCAGAGCGGTTGCCGCGAAAGCTCATCAAGAGCCTCCAGGATGGCCCTCACCGTCGCAAGAATCACGCGGTCGTCCCCTTCCCCCTACCCTGCTTAGACGGTTCCGGGCCTCCGCCCCATCAATCAGCCCATTTTGCACCCCGTGCTCCGCGTTGGCCATCCGCTGCAATCGCCCCAAGGGTGGCGCCAGCGGAGGCGCGCGTGTCCGCTGCCCCCATGGGAGCGTTGCGCCGCTGCTGGCCGGCCGGGGGACGCTTGGGGTGCACCGTGGAGCCGCCCGCGGCGAGTCGCCGCGGGGGACGTGCGAGCAAAAGCGCCAATCGAGGCACCCCACAACCTTCCTGGAGTTAACGGTGCCGTCCTGCGTCAGGGAACGTAAGGCTCCAGCACGGTGCCCTTGGTGCGACGGCGCGTGGACCACTGGGGCTCCGTGGACAGGGCCGGCACGGTGGCGCCGGGCTGGCGGCTGTCCACCCACACCTGGGCTTCTTCTTTGCTGCGGCAGGTGTCCACGGTGCGGCGGGCCAACTGCCGCCGCGTGGCGCTCACAAGTGCGGTCTCGTGAGCCAGCACGCGGAGGATCAGGGGATGGGTGGGCTCGTAGCCCGTGGCGGCCATGAACCGCGACGGCAGGACGTTGTGCCGCATGTGGTTGCAGGCGCGGCACGCCACGACGCAGTTGTCCACGGCCGCCTGGCCCCCGTAAGACACCGGAATGACGTGATCCAGGGTGGAACCGGGCTCGCCGCACCACGCGCACGTGAGCCCGTCGCGGGCCAGCACGCGCCGAAAGACGCGCCGGTACGCCAGCGGCCGGTAGCGTAGATGAAGCACCCCGTCACGCAAATCTGCGAGCCCGTCGGCCACATTGGAGGCCGCCTTCTCGGGGGAGCAAGGCGTCAGTGCGCGACCATCGGGATCGCGCACCGGCACCGTGGGCTTAGGAGCATTCGCGGTTGCGAGAACGTCGCTCACGGGCCCGCCGCCCGCGGCCGGCGCGCTCCGGCGACAGCCCCGCGCGCCGTCGGATCACCCGGGGGCCGGCGCCACACCGCGAGCGCGCCCGCGGCGGTGGCGGCCAGGAGGGTCACGTAGCGAAAGCCCAGCACGCGGAAGTACAGGGCGGGGCTGTACGGGAGAAACAGCGGGTAGACATGGCGGTCGCCGTACCCGAGGACGCCAAAGGAGTTCCACCAGTCGGACAAGCCGCCCAGCGTGATGGCCACGAGGCTCCAGATGGGCCACTCGGCGACCGACGCCATCGTGAGCACCCAGATCATGTACTGGGGCGAGAACACTTTGTTGACCACCATCCAGACCACAAAGGCGAGGGCGGCGGTTTTCGCCGGGTCGGCTCCCTTCAGCGTGGCCCATAGGGCCAGGAGGGCCACAGCACCAAGGATCAGGAAGGACAGACCATCCACCACGAGCGTGGACGTGAGCTTGCTCAGGGCGGGGAGAATGAACACCCACGCGTCGCCGCCCACCGGACGCCCGGCGTTGAACGTGAAGAACCAGGACCAGTTCTGAAAGTTGGCGATGGCCATCGGGAGGTTCAAACCTACCACCGAGATGACGGCGGCCCAGGTGAAGCGCCAGGCATCCTGCCGCCTGCCACGAGCCCACAGCGCTGCCGCCATGAAGGGCCACATCGCGATGGGGAAGAACTTGACGGCGACGCCAATGCCCAGCCACACGCCGGACCAGACCCAGCGTTCGCGGCGAAAGCACCACCAAGCCGCCACCAAAGGCGCGATGCCCAAGAGGTCCCAGTTCAGAAAGGCGTACGGGAGCCAGAGCGGCGAGAGCGCCCACGCCCAGTACGTGCGCGGGGCAATGCGGCGCAGCATGAAAAATGTGGCGATGGCGCACGCGGCCAGCACGGCCACCGTGCCAATCCAGTAGGCGAGCGGGCCCGGCAGCCACGACATCACGTACATGAACCAGCCCATGATGACCGGATATTCGATGCGGTTCACCAGATATGGGAGAAGATGCAGATACAGCACATGCGTCCGATACAGCCAGATGACGTCGGAGTAGGCCATGCTGGGCATGCTCCAAGTCGAGTAGCTGGCCGCCAGGCGATGCGCCTGGAACCCCTGGTGCCAGAGCTGAGGGGGAATCATGCGGAAGGCGGCCCAGATGAGCCAACCCGACAGCGCCGCCAGCGACAGCCACCCCAGCGCATCCATCGGACGGGCAGGCGGATTGAGAATGCCGCGCGCCGGCGCCTCGGCAACCGCCGGGCGACCCGGCGGGGACCCCGGCTCGTCGGACCTCGTCATCGACACACTCCTTGAGCGCCGCCCACGCGACCTGCATCAATCTTGAATCTTGCTCCGTAGTGTATCAGACGCGTCCAACCTCTGCAGGGGCCGCCAACAGGTCACGCGGGCGCAACGGGAAGAAGAGGGTCCGGGCATTGTCGGCGGCCACAGCCGACGCCTCGTCGGGACCGAGTCCCATCTCATCGCGCCACCTTTGAAAGCGGGCCCACTCGGGGGCAAAGGCCCCGGGCACGCCGCCGGACCCAAACAGCAGGCGTCCACTGCCCAACGTCGCCCGCGCCTCCACCCAAAAGGCCCGCGGAGCGCGGGACAGCTCCAGCCAGACGTTGGGGCGATACGCGGCCAGGGTGAGCGCCTCGTCCAGAAAGGGCGCCCGCACGCCGGCCGACACCAGCACCACCGGCACGTCGGGGTGCCCGAGCAACGCCTCGTCCCAGTCTTCGGGGTGGGAGAGCACCAGCGGGGCCGGCCCGGGGCCGACCCGGACCACGAGCGGGCGGTGGTAGCGGGCCAGGAGGCCCATCAGGACGCGCACCGCAGGGTCGTCGGCCCGGCGCCCGGCTAGGGCGGGCCACGCAAAGGCGCCTGCGGCGCCTTCGGCCAACAGCGACTCCAGCGCCCGAGGATGATCCGGGTGGGCCGGCGCCAGCGCCGCCAGGCGCGGGCTGTCCTCAGCCATTTTGAGGAGGGCACGGCCACCCGCCAACGGATCGGGCGAGTCCAGCGCAGCCCAATCGACGAGGACCCGACGTTCCGCCACCGGCTGCCTCAGATCTTCGGGCGCCAGTGCCACTTCCGCCAGCGCCGTGGTGTGCGAGGGGGCCCACGAGCAGGCATCCAGCACGCCCAATTCCACGTGGGCCGCGTCGCCACCGCTCGCCAGCACGACATCGTCCGGGGCGGGAGCCGTGAGCGCGCGCCCCCGGAGAAATCCTTGAGCGGCCCCCACGTGGGCCACCCCGCCGAAGCGTCCCAGCAGCGGCGCCAACACCATGAGCGCATTGGAGTTGAGGCTCTGCGCCAGTGCCACGTCTTCCAACGCGCGGTGCTCGGCCGGCGTGCGGGCGACCGAGGCCATCACCACCAGGGCAGGCCCGGCACGGCGGCACTCGGCCCACCGCCGGTCGGACTGCGCGTCGGGCCCCAGGAGCAGCACCAGCCGGCCCCAGCGGGAGGCGATCGGTTCAATGCCCTCGCCCGCCTCGAACCAGGGGCGTTCGGGCGGGTCCAAGTCGCACTTTGCCTGGCTGCCCAGGACCGTGCCGTCTTGATCAAGCACCAAGGCCCGCTGCTGCTTGGCATTGGTGGCCGGGTCCAGCACCCGCAGCGTGCCGGTGACCACCCCCAGAGACAGCACGCGGGCGGCATCGGCCAAGACGCGGATGGCTCGGCTGGGCATGGGCTCGGGCGGGTTCAACCCCAACGACCACTCGGGAAACACGATGAGCTCCGCTCCCAACTCACGGGCCCGGTGCATTTGGCTGACCGCCCGCGCAAGCGCCGCCGTCGCGTCACGGTCATAGGGGGCCTGACTGATGGCCACGCGGGGCGTCAAGCTGCCACCTCCTGTTCCACAGACTGGTGGAAATCGGTTATAATGTCAATGACCAGTGGATGAGCGCTTCGGAATCCGGATGCGCATCCGAGCGGGGAGCGTGGGCCATGACCTCTACTGTGCCGTCCTGTCGCGCGAGAATCATGCTGCGGCCGTCAAAGTGCACGTCCCAGAGGCGGGCCAGAAGCTGGGGATTAACCCCGGCGCGGATGGAGGGCGCCGCCTGCATAGCGGCGAGAAGCCCTTCGTCCATCCACTGCTCGCGCCTGAGCCGCGGGCCGGACGGCGAGCGGTCAAGGGGCCAAGGCTGGTCCCACCACCAAGGATTGGCGGAGGGTTGAGCGATGATGGTGGCGCCCAAGGCGGCCAGAGCCGGCACCTGCCCCGCGAACCTTGGTTCATGCGAGGTGTGGGCCACATGAAAGGCGTCGTAGCAGATGGCCGTGCCCACGGTGTGGGGGCCGACCGAGTAGACGGAGCGCGGCTTCACATCGGGTGCGAGATGCAGGCGATCCTCCTGGGTGGGCACCAGGTTGACCTTGCCCGTGTGGTCCCAGACCCGGCCATCCGGGCCAAAGGTGAGGCACAGGTTCAGGACCTGCGCGTCACGTGGGCGGTACGCCTCCGAGTCGTAACCCAAAGCGTTGGCGGGTATGAGTGCAGACCCCGCCACCA
Source organism: Bacillota bacterium (assembly GCA_021846565.1). Classification (GTDB taxonomy): domain Bacteria; phylum Bacillota; class Sulfobacillia; order Sulfobacillales; family JAIMBI01; genus JAJZWV01. Next base: position 46,922 of record JAJZWS010000004.1, on the reverse strand, counting down.
CCGTGGCGCCCCAGCGCTGGGCCAGACGCGAAAAGGTGCGGTACCAGGCGCGATAGACGGACGGCGCTGCAGTCGTGAAAAACGCCGCCTCCATCGAGCCGGCCCGATGACGCGCCCGAGTCCACAACAGTTGCGGCAGGAAGCGGCGCCCCAAGAGATTAAATGCGTCGTCCAAGGTGGCCACTTGGTCGAGACCGGCGGGCGCCGCTGCCAGGGCGAGGAATGTCGCCACGTCTTCCGGGAACACCACCAGCGCCGCCTCGTGCGCGCGGTTGGCCACGGGCGCGCCCAGGCGTCCCAGGTGGTCGGCAAACGCGTCGGGGTCCCGGTAATCCTCCAGAGTCATGAACGGTTGCACCGCAAACAAGTCCACTGGGGCCACGGCGAGTGGCTTGGTCATCATGCGACCTCCTTGCGACCGCCTTGCGACGCCATGCGGCCTGCCAATGCGGCCTCATATTCGCCGGCTGGTGACAGGATCCTGCGCGGCCCGGGAGAAGGACTGCGCCGGCATGAGTCGAACGATCGTTTACGTGCCGAAAAGTTTACGGACCGACCACATTTGCGGTCGGCATAGAAAGGGAGGGTCACGGTGCCCCAATGGTCAGCGGAACGCCCTGCGTGGGCGAGCCACGAAAAATTTCGCGACATGGATCCGGGGGTGAAGGGAGCGTATAGGGGGGCTCAGCTGCATTGCCAGGGGTGGCCGCAGGAGGCGGCGCTGCGCATGCTCTTGAACAACCTGGACCCGTCGGTGGCCGAGCGGCCCGAGGACCTGGTGGTTTACGGGGGACGGGGCAAGGCCGCCCGCACCTGGCCGGACTTCTGGAACATTGTCGCGGCCTTGACGCAGCTGGGCGACGAGGAAACCTTGCTGATTCAAAGCGGCAAGCCGGTGGCGGTGTTTGATACCCACCGCCACGCCCCACGGGTGCTGTTGGCCAACTCGCTCTTGGTGCCGGCCTGGGCCACCTGGGAGCATTTTTGGGATCTGGAGCAAAAGGGTCTCACGATGTTTGGGCAGATGACGGCCGGGTCGTGGATTTACATCGGGACCCAGGGCATCGTGCAGGGTACGTACGAGACGCTGGCGGAGCTGGCGGCGCAGCACTTCGGCGGGTCACTCGCAGGGCGGGTGGTGCTGACGGCGGGACTGGGCGGCATGGGGGGCGCGCAGCCGCTGGCCGTGACCATGAACGGGGGCGTGGCGCTGGTGGTGGAGGTGGACCCCGAACGCATCCGCCGGCGCTTGGAGACCGGGTATCTGGACGAGGCGGCGGGCAGCCTGCCCGATGCCGTGGAGCGCGTGAATGCCGCGCGCGCGGCGGGCCAGGCGCGATCGGTGGGCGTGGTGGGGAACGCCGCGGAGGTGCTGCCCGCCCTCTATGCCCAGGGCTTTCGGCCGGACGTGGTCACGGATCAAACCTCGGCCCACGATCCCCTGAACGGCTATATCCCGCCAGGCGTGTCGCTTCCCGAGGCGGCCCGCTGGCGCGAACACGATCCCGCGGCCTACGTGGTGGCGGCCAAAGCGGGGATGGCGCAGCACGTGCATGCCATGCTGGCGTTCCAGGCGGCCGGGGCGGTCGTGTTTGATTACGGCAACAATCTGCGCCAGTTTGCCCGGGAGGCCGGCGAGACCCAGGCGTTTGACTATCCCGGCTTTGTGCCCGCCTTTATCCGGCCGCAGTTTGAGGAGGGGCGCGGACCGTTTCGGTGGGTGGCCCTCTCCGGCGACCCGGAAGACATTTATCGGACGGACCGGCTGGCGCTGGAGTTGTTTGGCGAGGATCCGCGTCTCACTCGCTGGATCCACATGGCCCAGGAGCGCATTCAGTTTCAGGGGCTCCCGGCCCGCATCTGCTGGCTGGGGTACGGCGAGCGGGCGCGATTTGGGCTGGCCATGAACGCGTTGGTACGGCGAGGCGAGCTCAAAGGGCCCATCGTGATTGGCCGAGATCATTTGGATGCAGGATCGGTGGCGTCACCCTACCGCGAGACGGAGGCGATGAAAGACGGCAGCGACGCGATTGCCGACTGGCCGATCTTGAATGCGCTGGTCAACACGGCGGCCGGAGCCAGTTGGGTGTCCGTTCATCACGGCGGAGGCGTGGGGATGGGTTATGCGATCCACGCGGGCATGGTGGTGGTGGCCGATGGCAGCTCCGAGGCGGATTGGCGCCTGCAGCACGTGCTCACTACCGATCCGGGCATGGGCGTGGCTCGCCACGTGGACGCTGGGTACGACAAGGCGCTCGCGATTGCCCGCCAGCGCGGCGTGAAAATTCCGGGGCGCACCCTGTGATTGCCCACCGGGCCCCAAGCGAGGCGGCCCGGCAGTGGGTGGACGCGGTCCACCGTCACTTGGGGGATACCCCACACCGCGTCCTGGTGGCTTATGGCGATCCACTGGTGGTGGTGGCGGAAGCGGGGGGGCTCGTGGACCCCGTGCCGCTGGACAACCCGGTCGCCACGGCCCAGATTCACCGCCGGCGGACGCCCCATGGTGTGCATCTGCTCATTCGCCAGCCGGACGGCGCCGTCCTGGGCCTCTCGGTGCCGCCCGACAAGATGCACCCGCTGCTGGGGGCGCTTTTGGCGCTGGCGGCGGATGTACACCGCATGCTGGTGAGCCAGCAGCACCAGCGCGCGGAGCTGTTGAGCCTCGCGCACGAGGTGCGCAATCCCTTGATGTTGATTGCGGGGTACGCGGAACTGCTGGGCCACCGCGGCGAAGATGAGGTGTCGGCGCTCGTGCTGGACGAGGTACGGCGGGTGGACGAGCGGCTCGAAGACTTTCTGACGGCTGGCCGGCCTTCCAGCCGGGCGCTGGTGGATGTGGCGGACGTCGTGATGCGGGTGCTCCGACGTTATGAGGCGGCGGCCGCCGCCCGGGGGGTGCACACAGTCGTCGAGGCACGGTCCGTCTATGTGGTAGGGGATGCGCCGCAGTTGGAAACCGCCCTGGCCAACCTGGTCAAAAACGCGTTGGAGGCGATGCCCACCGGCGGTCGGCTGGGCCTCAGGTGTCTCAGGCTGGACCACTGGGCAGAAATCTGGGTGGCGGATACCGGGGCCGGGGTGGCGCACGATGTGGCCGACCGGCTGTTTCAGCCCTACGTATCCACCAAACCCGACGGGCACGGGTTGGGGCTCTCGCTGGTGGCCGACGTGGTGGAACGCCACGGCGGCGAAGTGGCACTGGTGCCCGGCGCCACCGGCGCGAAGTTTCGCCTTCGCCTGCCTGCGGCCGAGCCGCCGCCGTGAGGCTCGCCCACGGCGACTGCCCGCTGCTCCCCGACATTCCCGGGCCCCGCCTTCACCTGCTGCACCTGATACAATGGGACGCACACACGGACAAGGGGGATCACGGGGACGTTAAGCGTCGGAGTTATCCGAGTGGCGTGGCGCCGGCTGTGGCGGACGCCGCCAGTTTTCAACCTAGTGTTTTGGGATTTGCTGATTTCGCTGGTGGTGGTGTCGGTGTACACCGCCCGCTTAGCGCATGACCTGCCCAAGAGCCTCACGAACCCCGCGCATTTGCTGTCCGGTCAGGCGGCGCCCCTGACCCTCGCGCCGGGGGCCCTGTTGCGGTTAGGGTTGTTTCTGGCCACGGTTCTCCTGATCGTGACGCCGTTTCGCGTCGCCGGTTTGTACGGAGGCGCGGCCGAGTCGCTGGGGAGCGAGGGACGCCGCAGTTTTCTCTATTTTTTCAGCGTGGGACGCCGCCTGTTTTGGCGGGGGCTGGTCATTACGGGTGCGGGCGTGGCACTCTTGCTGGTGGTGGTCCTTCTGGGCGTCGGCGCCAGCCTCGTGGGCGGCGTGCCCGTGCTGGGACCGCTGGCGCTCGCCGTGTGGGTGCTGGCGATCCTGGCCGCCGTGACGATCGCGTTTCGCGGACTGGGAGCGCTGGCAGCGGCCAACACCGGGGCGTGGGCCGCCATCCAAGACGCTTTGCGATGGTGTCAGCAGCATGGGGGACCCACCCTCGGGTTTGGTTTGCTGACGGGGCTCCTGCTTTTGGCGGCGTTCTGGATCGTGGCCCAGCTGGCGTTCGTCCCGGTGCTGGGCCCCATCCTGGCGTTTGGCGGACTCTGGGTCATGACCGGGATGCTGGCCGTGCTGCCCACGGTGCTGTACCGCGTGACCACCGGCGAGTAGCCGACGACACATTCCCTACTAATAGCGGAATAACCCGACGCGGCTGGGACAACCTACCCCTGATTCAACAAGGGGGGTGTCCGTGGTGCGCCGGGCCGCCTGCCACATCGCTGTCTGGGGCAGCGTGCCATGAAGCAGTGGATGGCACGCCTGACGCTGGTAGGGTCCGCCGCGCTCCTGACCGTGAGCCTGCTGAACCATCAGGCACCGCTGGCGCCTGTCGCTCCGTCGGCCGCACGTGCGGCGGCCAGCCCGCGCGTGACGACGGACTCCCCCCCGCGCGCTGCCCCCGCCCTGGTGCTGCCAGCCTCGCGCAACCTGGCGCCCACGCCCCGGTGACCTGGCGGTCCGGTGGGCAAGCACCACGCCCCGCCACATAGGATCGCGGGGGAGGATCTAGTGGGACGCCGAGCGCGGATAAGCCCGGTGGCGGTGGGTCTATGGCTTTTCCGCCTCTTGATCCTGGCCAGTATGGGCAGAGGCGTCGACCTTTCTCCCGAGCGCCTCGCCACGGCGGGGCTGGCGCTCGGGCTGCTGGGTCTCTGGGCGTGGTGGGCGGCACGCTGTGGAACCTCGGATGAGGCTTGGCCGCGGTGTGGCCAGGGTCAGCGGCGGCGCAGGGACTGGGCTAGGCGCAGGAGGCCCAGCGCCACCAAGCTGTAAGGTATCAGCAGCCACAGCAGGCGGCCCCAGCCCCGGGTGCGCCGCAGCACCCCCACGCCCATCACGGAAAGATAGGCGGCCACGGTTCCCAAGCTGGCGGGTGGCGACCAGTGCAACTGATGCATTGCCACAACACCTGCCGCCAGACCGTACGAGCCCCACTCTTTTGGACGGCGGCGAGGGGTGGCCACCCGGGTGGGGCAGGCTGGGCACGTGCGCGCCCTGACGCACGCGGCGCACGCCGGCGCCCCACACGCGGGACAGCGGTGCACGCGGTCTGCTGCGTGCCGCGGGCACACGACCGGGCGGGGGGGCGGGTCGGGCGGACCCTCGCCCGCCTCCGCCGGGGCGGTGGCCTGGGTGATGAGGGTCCGGTAGGCGGCGTTCACCTGCTTCATGGCCGCCTCCGCGCAGAGGCGCGCACGCTCCTGGCCGGGCGCCGCATAAAAGTCGGGGTGCCAGCGGCGGGCCAGCCGATGGTAGGCCGCCCGCACTTCGGCCCGCGTGACGGGTGGGGTGAGTTCCAGCACCTGATACGGGTCCATGGCTTGCCTTTCCGCGCGTGCACGCCAGCCGTCGTCTGACGGGGGCGGCGCCAGCGGGCCGTCCAGCCGCGTGGCGCTGGTGACGCCATAAGAAACCTATGACGCCAGCCCCAACCTATGATCGGGGGACCGAGCGCGCCATAATCCGGGGAGAGGACGAAAGGGGCACGCCATGAACCCGCCGCTGCGCGATATTTTGGCACCGGAGCTCTTGGTGCTGCTGGTTGGCTACAATCCGGGGCGCTATTCCTGGGAGCGCGGGCATCACTTTGCGGGGCCGGGCAATGACTTTTGGCCCCTGCTCTACGAGTCGGGGCTGACCGGCCGGCGGCTCACCTGGCAGGATGACCACGAGCTTCCGGTCTGGGGGCTCGGAGTGTGCAACCTGGTGGACCGCATGACGCCCTCGAGTCAGGACTTGTCCCAGGAAGAACAGCGAGAGGGCGGATGGCGCCTGCGGCAAAAGGTGTGGCAGATTCGCCCGCGGGTGGTGTGCTGCCTGGGCAAGGACGTCTATCGCGGCTACGCCCTCCGTCGGCCACGGGACCCTGTCGCCTGGGGCCGCCAGCCCCACGGGGTCGTCGAGGGAGTATGGGACGTGGTGGCCCCGAACCCCAGCCGCCGGTCGACCGTACCCTACGCGACGCGGCTCGCCGTGCTCCACCAGGTGGCGGAGTTGGTGCAAAGGGCGCCGTGACTTGACTGGCTATAATGGCCGGGGAGGGATTGCAGTTGGACGGTACCAATCGGTTGGATCGGATTCGCCGGGCCTTGGCGGCCGACGGCTTTGCCGCCGTGTGTCTCTGCCCCGGAGACGACACGCGGTACGCCGTGGGATTCAGCCCCCCGTATGACGAACGTCTCGACTTCTTGATCGTGGGGGAGGCGGGGGCGGCGCTGGTGGTGCCGGGTGTGAACGCCACCGAGGCCAGGACCCGGCTCGCGGCCGCGGCTGTCGAGGTGCTGGACTGGGCGGATGACCAGGGGCCCCAAGCGGCGCTCCGCCACGCGTTCGGTGTGGCCACCGGGAGCGAGACGGCCGGTGTCGTGCTGGTGTCGGACGATGCCCGCTACGACCATGCGCGCCGCCTCGCCGACGTACTGCAGCCCGAGCGGGTAGAGTTGGCCAGTCGCGTCATGCGGGGCCTCCGCCTCATCAAGGACGAGGACGAGATCCGCCGACTCAGGATATCCGCCGGTCTCGCGGATCAGGCGATGGAGGCGGGCTTTCGGGCGATTCGCCGCGGCATGACGGAAACCGAGCTGAGCGACGCTATTCGCGGCGCCTTTGTGGAAGCCGGCGCGGACCAGGCGTCCTTCATGATGGCCGCCTACGGGGCCGGAGCGGCCGAGCCCCACCACCATCCCGGCAATGCCCGCATCGGGGACGGCCCGATTACGTTGGACATTGGCTGCCGCGGGGCCGGCTATGCGTCGGACATGACGCGCATGGCGTATGTGGGCACCCCGGATGACGAGTTTCTGAAGGTGCACGAGATCGTGTACCAGGCGCGGATGGCGGGGGAACGGGCCGCGCAGATTGGGGCCCCGTGTTCGGCGGTCGACCGGGCAGCCCGGGCCGTCATCGAAGCGGCGGGCTACGGCCCGTATTTTGTTCATCGTACGGGCCACGGCATCGGGGTTTCCACCCACGAGCCTCCCTCGATGATGGCGGGGGACGAGACGCCGCTCGCGCCTGGCATGGCGTTTTCCATCGAGCCCGGAGTCTACCTGCCCGGCCGCTTCGGGGTGCGCATCGAGGATGTGGCGGTGATGCACGCCGACGGGCCGGAGATTTTGTCGCACCTCTCCCAGCAGCCCCGGGTGGTGGCGGGATGAGTGAGAGCCTCCGCCACCCGCGTGGGGTTCCGGGCGAAGGGGCCGGCGCGCTCGCGGTGGGCGCCCAGGCCCCCCGCGTGGTGTTTGACACAGAGCAAGGGCAGTTGTTGCTGTCGTCGTTTGTCGGCCACACGGTGGTTGTGTACTTCTTTCCCCGCGCGATGACGCCCGGCTGTACCACGGAAGCGTGTGACTTTCGGGACCGCTATGAGGCGTTTCGCCAGGCGGGCGCGGTCGTGATGGCGGTGAGTCCGGACGCCCCCGACCGCCACGCCCGCTTCTCGGCCCGGTATCAGTTGCCGTTCTACCTCGCCACCGACCCAGAGGGTACGGTGGCGGAGGCGTTTGGTGTTTCGGTGATGAAGCTGGCGCGTGGGGTGCCCCAGCGATCGGTGGAGCGGGCGACGTTCGTGGTGGACGGCGAGGGGGTGGTCCGCGCGAGTTGGCGGCGCGTGCGGGTGGCGGGCCACGCGGACGAGGTGCTGTCGGTTGTCCAGCGCCTCTAGGGCACCGGCCCGCCCGCGGCACGTGCGGGCCGTGCTGGCGGCGCTGGCCGACGCCTATCCCGCCGCAGCGACGGCATTGGTGTTTTCCACCCCGTGGCAGCTTTTGGTGGCCACGGTGCTGTCGGCGCAGTGCACGGACGCGCGCGTGAACCTTATCACCGCCCGGCTGTTTCCCGAGTGCCCCGATGCCGCGGCCATGGCCCAGTTATCGGTGGAGGCGATCGAGGCGCGCATCTTTGACTGTGGGCTGTACCATGCCAAGGCGAGGCATCTGGCCGCGACCAGTCGGGTGGTCATGGAGAAATGGGGAGCGGAGCTGCCCGCCACCATCCGTCGCGAGGAGCTGGAAGCGCTGCCGGGGGTGGGGCGGAAAACCGCCAGCGTCGTGCTGGCCAATGCGTACGGCGTTCCGGCCCTGGCCGTGGATACGCACGTGTTTCGTGTGGCGCATCGGTTGGGGTGGTCCGCCGCCAAAGACGCGGACCACACGGCCGACGATTTGTGTCGCCTGATCCCGCGGCGGCAGTGGGCCCCCGCGCACCACTGGCTGATTGGCCACGGCCGCCAAGTCTGCCACGCCCGGCGTCCCGCCTGCGGCCAGTGCGTGCTGTCCGCATGGTGCCCTCGCTTGGGCGTAGAGGGCGCCGCCCGGGCGGCGCCCTGAGACGAGGCGCCCCGTCACGCGCCCCCGGAGGTCTCGGCCGCGTAGTACCGGGACAGGACCTCCAACCCTTCGGGGCGGGTGAAGTGGTCGGGCACCGGCTGGCCCGTGGCCAACAGCTCCCTGAGGCGCGTCCCGGGGATCAGCACGCGGTCCGTGTCCGGGCATCGGGGCCGTAGTCCCCACCCATTCCCGCGTGGTCCCGGCCCGCCAGCCGGTGGCTCACGTCAAGGGTCTGGCGTGTCACGGCATGCAGCGAGGCTTCCCGTAGGCATCTCCAGGGGACAGCCGGCCTGCAGGACGCTGCCCGGCACACAGTCGTGCGCCGCCGGCCGGTCGACGGCCTGCACTCGGATCTCGGCGGGAAGGTGACGGGGTTTCAGCTGGTCCAGCACCTGGGGAACGAACAAGCCACCGCAAACTTCCAGCGCGATTTTGGCGAGAAAATTGTGCGAGTATGCAGCGAGTTGCGGGTTTGCGGCGCGGCCACCCGGCTCCATCCCGGCTCCGTGAACTGGCGCCGGGGGTGGCCGGCTCCGTGGTGCCAAACACCTGCTGGCACTCGGACAGCGCGTCGATGCACACTTCTCCGCCAGATGCAGCACGGTCCGGGGTAGGCCGCCACATGAGAGCGACGTCGGATCTCAGTCGCAGCCGGTCGGCTAGGGCCCGCGTGGCCGAGACGTTGATGAGACAGGGGCTTGCTAGTCTCGGGACGCTCGGGAGCCCACGCGAGGCGTGTAGGCCCCATGCCCAGCATCAAGAGGTTGGAGGCGTCCCGGCTGGTGAGGGGCAGGGCGGGCATCCGCCGCGCGTCGGCAAGCACCGCGGAGCGGTCGGGTTCGGGCACCAGGTGGGGACGGAGCACCCGACCGGGTCCTTCGGGCTTAACCCGGGGTCTGCGAAACCTCCTCGTTTCCTACCACTACGATAGGATGCACAAAGGGGTGCGCCGCCGCCTCAGGGCGGCAGGGTGGGATTCGATGCGAAGAATCCCACAAGGGATTGGGCGCGCGGTCAAGAACATAGCGCACTGTGAAAAAGGGGGGCGGCCATGCGCGTGGTGCTGCAGGGGTTTGGGCCGTTTGGCCGATTTCAGGTGAATCCGTCGGAGCGTCTGGTGCGGGACTTGGCCGAGTCGCCCCCATCCGGCGTGGACGTGGTACCGTTGGTGTTGCGCACCGCGGACGCCGAGGTCGCTAAAGTGCCGGGCTTCATGGCCGAGTGGGGGCCGGACGTGTGGATTGGAGTGGGACTCGCGGGAGGCCGCCACGCCGTCGCCGTGGAGCGCGTAGCTATCAATGTGGCTGACTATGGCATCGGTGACGTGGACGGCGTGGAGCATCGCGACGAGCCCATCATCGCGGACGGGCCGGTGGGGTACTGGTCCACGCTGCCGGTGGCCCGTATCGTGGCGGCCTGGCGGGCGGCGGATGTTCCGGGCTATGTGTCCAATTCGGCTGGCACGTACCTCTGCAACCGCAGTTTCTACGTGGCCCGCCATGCAGCGCAGCAGCTGGGGGTGCCGCGTACGGGATTTATTCACGTACCCGCGATGGTGGAACAGGTGCAGGGTGGGGGGCCCGCCTGGCCGTACGCGCTCTTGCGCCAAGCGCTGGCGCTCGCGGTGGCGGTCGCGGCCGACCCCGCGTAGGCGAAGGGAGCCAAACGGCATGGCAGGAGGTCTGGGGCATCGGATGACCGTGGTGGGGCTGGTGGCCGGGATCGCCCTGGTGGGAGCGGCCGCGCTCTACGTGTTGGACAGCGCCGCCAGCCACCTGTCCGGCAACAGTGTCCACCCGGCGCCGGTATTCAGCTCGTCCGGCTATAGCCAGCAGGTGACGGCCAGCACTGCCGCCGAAGTGCTGTTGCACTTTGTGCCGGATCAGGATGCCAACAACCTGGGTACGGCGATGTGCACGGCCACCGGTCAGCCCACGTGCCGTCTGGCCCACTTTCCGGGCCAGGTGCACGTCAGTCGATCTTCCGAGAATCGGTTTCTCGTGTCCGTGGTGATGACCGTGCAGGTGCACCGCCTCCTGAAGGCGGGAGAGATTTCGCTGGGAAGCCTGCCTGGTGCCTCAAGCCTCACCAGCGGCCAGCTCGCGGTCTCCAGCAACAGTGCCATCTACGGCGTCAAAATGAACCCGTCGTCTCATCGGGCGGTGTTCAGCTTCCTGCTGGCCGCCAACGGCAGCACAGTGTGGGCGACAGACTGGAACGCACTGGGTGCCGTGAGCCAAAGCGCGTCGCTACAGTGAGGGGACGACGTCCACCGTGTCCAGAACGAAACTTCCGTGCCGCCGCTGTTGGGGGAAGGTCAGCCATAGGTCCGCGTTGTCCCGTCATCATCAAGCAGGGAGGCGACCCATTGAGGCGAGCGGCGCACTCCAGCGGATGCGGGTCCGCTCAGCTGCGGATGATGCAGGGCTTGGCCCAAGAGGTCACCATCCTCTGTCCCGAGATTCTGGTGGGCGGCGCCACGGTCGGGGAACTTGCCTGGAACTTCGGCAAGGACCGGAAAACCCTCGGCCACACGTGGCATCACCGGCTCTGGCCTCGCGGCGACGGCACCCACCGTCTGGACGCCTGGGCCTGGGTCCGGCTTCCATTCTCCGTGACGCGAACCGACGGATCCGTCGGCACGTCCCCCAGTGCGAACCTGACGTGGCAGGTCCATCCCGACCACCCCGAGCGGATGGACGAAATCCTGGACTGGTACGCGGAGCAGGCGGCAGGCCTCGATCGGTACGTCATTCCACAGGATGCGGACGCCGCCATGCTGGCCCGCCTGCCCGCACAGGGGTACACCCTGGATGAGGAGGGGGCCGGTGACGACGGCGACTGGCATCAGTGCAACCGCCGCTCGCTCGCCAGCCTATTGGACCCCGTCCTGCCGGCCGGCTTCCGGTTCCGTTCCGCGGCGGACGTCGGCCCCGAGGCCGCGACCCGCGCGCACATTGACGCCTGGCACCCCTCATCGTTCCCGGCGACGGGCAGGGCCGGCGTGCAGGCCACCTGGCCGTATCGCGCCGATCTGCACGTGCTGGTCGAAGCCCCCGACGCCACGCTGGCGGCCGCCGCCATCATCTGGTTCGATCCCGTGAGCCGCACGGCCGAATTTGAGCCGGTGGGGACACATCCGGCCTATCGCCGGCAGGGCCTCGCGACGGTGCTCCTGTGGCATGGGATGCACAAGGCCCGCCAGGCCGGCGCGGACACCATGCTGGTGGCTTGTGTGGGGGCGGCGGCCCATCCTGCGGCCCGCGACCTGTATTACGGAGTGGGTTTTACCCCGATCAGCCACGATGTTCCCCATGTGAGGCGTGCGCGGTAGTGGCCGCCGGCAAGCCATGACCCGCGCCCGAAGACCCGTGCAGGCGGTCGTCAAGTCTGGCTTCATCATGGTCAGGGCAAGTTAGGGCAGCTTAGGGCAGGTTAGGGAACAATTTTGAAGACGTCACAAGGCGTCGGGTGCGCGGCTTGAAGGCGCCGTCGGTCCAGCTGGGCCAACGGCGGCGTATTCACGCGCTCCGCCCCAAGTGCGACCACCGAGGCGTCCACCCCGCCCCCGGGGAACGTCCTGATACTGTCGGGCCAGGGCGGTGATTCGCATCCATTCGTTGGGGAGCCGAGCTTCCACCTCAAAGTCCTCCAGTGCCAGCGCGGGGATGACCAGCACGCGCCCGGGCAAGCCAGCGCCTCGACTGACCGGAGGTGGTGAGCATCGTTGCGATCGGCCGCTGCGTACAGGGCGCGGCGTCCACCACGGAGATCACGGGTCCCGCTGCTCGCCGGCCGGGGCAACCCACTCTTGGGTGAGCGCTCTTCCACGTGAACCGAGGTATGGGTGAATGAACTTCGACCCATGCCGGCAAAGCCGAGTGTCCGCGCTTGGCTCTTGCTGGTCTGGAAGCGCGGCGCCCGCGACTGGCGGACGACCTCCGAAACCGGGAGGCGTTTGCGCCGCGCGTCCCGCTTCACTGCTTCGGCCAGTTGTGCTGGGATGCTCACGGTTAGTCTATGCATACGACATACGACAAGCGCGTGGGCGGCTCCAGTCAAGTGGCGCGCCAGGGCACTTACGGACCCGCCACCTGAAGGAGGCAGCGGGGATGGGGGCTCACAGGCAACGCCAGTTGGGGCGGCCCCCGGCAGCCGGTCCGCAGTACCACCCCACGCGGCGGGTTCCAGTTCAGCATGGTAAGGCTATGCGCCGCCGGGCTTGGAAGAGACCAGTGCGGGTTTACCGCGGCGGCGTCCACTGATCCAGACGTTCACGCCACTTTTGGCTCTGCTCGTTTGGCGGGGCCAGGCTGGTGAACACCAGCGTGAATCCGTCGGGGTCGCGCGTGATGAGGTCCCGGGTGTTCCACGGCGTGATGACCGGTTCCTCCACCGTGCCGCCGCCGTGCTGGCGAGCGCGTGCGGCCAGGCCATCCAAATCGGTTCCCTCGGCCGAACACGTGAGGCGAATCCGCCACGACGGTGCTGGCGGTGCGGGCTCCGCGCGTGGGATGAGCAGCACGTCCTGGTAGCGCCACCGGCGCAGATGCGTCAACCCGGGCAGCTGGGCCAGGACCACGAAGTCGAGGCCGTCCACGTACCAGCGCGTGGACGTTTGGCGATCGGTGACCGACAGCGTGGCAAAGAAGGGCATGGCATAGATGCTCGTGTCCACCCGGGGCGTCGGCACCTCAAACGGAGAGTCTTGGGCCATGGGATTCAACCTCCTGAGGTTTGGGTCGCCGTGGCGGCGATGGCCCCGGCCAAATAAGCCGCCAGGCCCGGGCCGTGTCGGTCAAAATACGCCTGAAAGCGGGGGTCGCTGACGTACAGGCTTGCGAGACCCTGGTGCATGGGGCGGCTGCAGGGATAGAACCAGCGGTCGATGTGCCGGCGATGCGCTTCGGCCAGCTCCCGCGCCCGCGGGTCGTTGGCCGGTACGCGCGAGCGCTGCAGCGCGGCCAGTTTATCGCCGAGACTGTGTTGTTCCTGGCGAATGGTTGCCCAGTCTTCGCGAGAGTATCGGGACGTGCGGCGCTTCGCCTCGTCCCATGCATCCGTTTGGCCAAATCGCTCGCGGGCTTCGGCTGTCCAGCGGCCGGGCTTTTCGCCCCCAAATGCCTGCGGGAGGTCGTGGGGCGCCAGTCTGATGCCCACCTTCCGCAGATTCGCGACCTCGTCCCACTGGTCCAGCGCCCCTTGGGCCTCCTCAACGCGGCGGCGGGCCGCGTCGTGCTGGCGCGTCCACCCCTCCCTATCTGGATGGTCCAGCAGGGCGCCGATGTCCTGCAGCGCCACCCCGAGGCCGCGGTAGTACAGGATTGCACGGAGCCGCTCCTCATCAGCGGCCGAGTAGCGCCGATATCCGGCCGCATCCCGATCACCGGGTATGAGGAGCCCAATGGCCTCGTAGTGGTGCAACAGACGCACGGTCACGCCGTGCCGGCGGGCGACGATTCCTACCAACTCACTCACTGGGCCACCTCCATCCAACAGGGTAAGGCCTCACGCAGCGGCAGGGTCAAGGGCTGGCGGACGAATTCGCGCCGCAGCCCGGCGACGCTTCTGGTACAGTCGATGCATGGCTATGCACGAGTCAACGCGCCATCAAGCACATGGGTCGACTCCGTTTCGTTTCTCGCACTTTCCTCCTGCCGTCTGGGCCACGGCGTTTGCGACGTTCGTGGCGTTCATGGGCATCGGCGTGGTGGATCCCATTCTGCCGCTGATCGGCCGCGCGATGGGGGCCACGCCGTCTCAGGTGGAGTGGCTGTTCACCAGCTACATCGCCGTCATGGCGGTGGCGATGCTGGTGTCCGGGGTGTTGGCCACCCGGCTCGGCGGCAAGCGCACGCTGTTGGCCGGGCTGGGGGTAGTGGTGGTGTTTGCCACCGCCTCGGGATTGTCGCCCAACATCGGGGTGCTGGCGTTGGTGCGCGGCGGATGGGGGTTTGGCAACGCGCTGTTCACCTCGACCGCGCTTTCGATCATCGTGGGCCTGTCGCTGGGCGGCATGGGCGTGGCCATCACGCTGTACGAGGCGGCGCTGGGGCTCGGCATCGCGTCGGGGCCACTGATCGGCGGCTGGCTGGGCTCGCACTACTGGCGCGATCCGTTTTTCGGCACCGCGACCCTGATGGCCATAGCTTTTGTGGCTACCTGGGCCTATGTGAAGGAGCCGCCGCGACGCGAGGCGGCGCGGACGGCGCGCGACATTCTCGCGGCGATGAAGAACCGGCCCGTCCTCACCAACGCGCTCATCGGCCTCTCATATAGTTATGCCTTCTTCACGATCCTGGCCTACTCGCCGCTCACGCTGGCGCATCTGACACCCATTCAGTTGGGGGTGACGTACTTCTTCTGGGGGATCCTCGTGGCCTTAAGTTCGGTGCTGCTGGTCAACTGGCTTTTGGCGCGCTGGGCCGCCACCAGCATCTTGGCGGTCAATCTGGGCTGCCTGGCCATCCTGTTTGTGGTGGCGGGCCTGGTGCATGGATCGGGGCTTTTGGATGCCATCGTGGTGTCGGGTTTGTTTTGTGGGGTGGCCAACGCCCTGTTCACCACCATGGCCATGGCGGTGTCGCCCTTTTCGCGGTCCATCAGTTCCGGTGCCTATAATTTTCTGCGCTGGTCCGGCGCGGCCATCGCCCCGGTGGCCTCGGGGCTGGTGGACCAAGCGTTCGGCGTGCACGTGCCGTTCTTCGTCGGGGCTGGGATGCTGGTGCTGGGCACGGCCGCGCTTGTGGCGCGCCGGGGGGTGTTGGAAGGGGCCATGGCTCACGAACGGGCGCAGGCGGTCTAGCAACGTATGCCAGGTGACGCCAGCCACGAGGCGCCATCGCGCACGGTCGGCCGCAGGCCGTGGGACAGCCACGGTGGCGTTGCCGCGCCGCCACCCTGGTCTGACCGCTACAGCGTCCGTCGCATGAGGCTGAAGGACTGGCCCGTGGGACCGGGATCCGGGTGAGTGGCCAGGAACAGGGCCAGGGGGACCACGTCCTCGGGTTGCTTTAACCACTCGCTCTCAATGGAAAACACACTGCTCGGGTCGGTGGCCGGCCTGGTCATGTGGGTGTGAACCGGGCCCGGAATCAGTTCGTTCACGCTGATGTGGTCTTGCGCCACTTCATCGGCCAAGACACGGACCAGCATCCAGAGCCCCGCCTTCGACACCGAATAGGCCGAGTGGGTCGCGTGGCCGTGGTGCCCCAATCCTGACCCCACCATCACGATGCGCCCACCGCCCCGCATTTTCAGGAGGGGAATCGCGGCCCGAGCGCAGTAGTACGCTCCGAAAAGATTGGTGGTGACCACCTGGGTCCAGCGCGCGGGATCGCTGGCCTCGAGCTCCACCGGCTCGTCCCCCACCCCAGCATTCACGATCGCGATGTCGATCCCGCCATACTCCGCCGCCACCTGGGAAAACACCCTGTTCACGCGGTCGGGGTCCGTTACGTCGCACACATAGGCGGCTGCGCGCCCCCCCGAGGACTTGATGTCCGCGACGGTCTGGGCAAGCTCGCGAGCGGACCGGGCGACCGACAGCACGGTGGCTCCCGCGTCCGCGTACCCACGCGCGATGGCTCGCCCGATCCCGCGGCTGGCTCCCGTCACCAGGGCCACCTTGTTGTCCAGTCGCTGTGACATGCCCACGGTCTCCTTTCCTTTCTTCCACCAGCTCCTGACCCCAGCGTAAAGCCGCCTCAGCCAACCTGGGCGACTCGTGCGACGGCTTGCCGCCGCCGGCCGGCTCGGCCCATGGCCGCGCTGGTCCTCATTCGGGTTTGGGCGCTGGCCAGTCCTCGCCCATCCAGCCGGCGTACATGGCCTGCTGGCCTGGGGTGGGGTCCTTCACGCGACGGATTTGGTATTCGTTGGGGGGCGCGTCGCCCAGGGTGATGGAACGGCGCAACAGCTGGCCGCGGCGAAACAGTGCCACCTCCACGACGTCGCCCGGCGCATGGTTGATGCGCAGCCGCTCATCCAGACTGTTCGCATCCGGAAGGCGCACGTCGTCCAGCGCCACCAGCTCGTCGTCAGGATACAGCTGTCCCGCCGCCGGCCCGGGGTCGTACGCGATCCGTACCAAGAGGCGGTTTTCCTGTGCCCGGGTCTCAATGCCGAGCCACGCCATCGGCGGGTCGGACACGGGCGGCTCCTCCGCCTTCGAGGGTTTGTCCTCAGGATCTTGTTGGTGCAAGTCTTCGTTTTTGGTCACTCGGTGGACCGTGAGCCCCGCGTCGGTCAGCCACTCGTCCAGCGTAAGCTCGTCCACGCCTTCGATATAGCGGCCAAAAAACTCCGCCAGGGAACCGCCGGCAACTTCCTCAGCCGTCTCTTGATACACCGGCTCGGCAAAGCCTTGGCCATGACGGCCATAGCGCTCAAACAGGAGGCGCAACACGTCGTCCAACGACCGCGTGCCCTTCGTGCGGCGGCGAATCTCCAAATCCAGCGCCAAGCCGACCAGCGATCCTTTGAGGTAGTACGAGATGCGGCGATTGGGCTTGTCGGCGTCCCACCCGTATTCGCCGAGCCAGGTGTCGAACGACGACCGTGCCAGCGACATCACGTGGCGGCCGGGTTGGCGCTCGTAGGCCTTTAAATCGTTGGCCACCTCTTCAAGATAGTCCTTGACGGTGTAGAGCCCGGACCGGCGCAGGGACAGCAGCGCGAAGTAATCGGTAAAGCCCTCCATGGCCCACAACAGGTGCGTGTACACCTCCTGCGAGTAGTCAAACGGTCCCAGCATGTCTGGGTGGATGCGCTTGACGTTCCACAGGTGGAAAAACTCGTGGGCAATCAGGTAAAGCGACCGTCGATAGCGCTTCCAGGGCTTAAAACCATTGCGGTCAAATCCGCAGGTGGTGGAATTGAGATGCTCCAAGCCCCCGGTGCCCCGGGCGGCCAGGTGAAAGATAAATGTGTAGTTCGGGTACGGCAGGCCGCCAAACATGGCCGCCTGGGTTTCCACGATGGTGCGGGTGTCGGTCACCAGCTTTTCATCATCCTGGTTGCCGGTGCCCCAGATGGCGACCGTGTGCAGCTTCTGGTCCACCGTGAACGTGTAGCGCCGGTGGGTGCCGACCTCTACGGGGGAGTCCAGCAGGACGTCAAAGTTGGGCGCACGAAAATGCAGGGGGTCGGCTGGGTCGCCCGGAAGTCCGGTGGAAGCATACCACCCGGCCGGCGCTCGGACGTGAATGTCGACCGGCAGGTCCTGCCGCTGGTCCAGGCAGAAAAACAAGTTCGCGCCATTCCAATAGGCATGGGTGTCGTCCAGGTGGCTGCTGCTGGTGCCCAGCTCGAAGGCGTACACCGAGTACCGGACCGACGCGCCACTCATGGGCGTGTCAAATGTCCAGGTGTTCTTGGCCGTCTTCTTAATGGCGAGCGCCTCGGCGTGCGCGTCAAACGCGGCCACGCCAAACACGTGGCGGGAATAGTCGGCCACCTCATAAGATCCCGGCGTCCACACCGCCATGTCCAGTCGGTGCGGCCCAGGCTCAAGGTTCGCCAGGTCCAGCGTCACCTGGTACACGTGCCGGCCCGGATCGAGGCAATCCACCGTGTACGTGATGCGGGGCGCGGCGGGGGCGTGTTCGTTGGCCATGTCTCACCTCGTGTCGACAACTTGGGATGCCTAAGGGCACCCTGGCCATCGTAGCATGACCCCGATGCGCGCTGAATTTTCGCCGGGATGTCCCCGGCCGCGCTTTGCCGAGACATTAATCAAGTGGGCGGGCGCGAGCGAGAGGGAGGCGGTGGCGATGGCGCTGGTACCGATGGTGGTGGAGCAAAGCAGTCGGGGGGAGCGCTCATTTGATATCTATTCACGGCTCCTGCGGGACCGGATCGTGTTTGTGACCGGGGGCATCGACGATAACCTGGCGGGCCTGGTGGTGGCGCAGCTGCTGTTTCTCGAAAGCGAGGACCCGGACCGGGACATCAGCGTGTACATCAACTCGCCGGGGGGATCGACCACGGGCGGGATGGCCATTTACGACACCATGCAGTACATCCGGCCTGTGGTGGCCACCGTGGGCATCGGGCTCGCAGCCAGCATGGGGTCCGTGCTGTTGGCAGCCGGCGCACCGGGCCGCCGCACCGCGCTTGCCAACAGCCGGATCATGGTGCATCAGCCGTGGGTCCCCAATCAGCTGGGCGGCAACGCGACCGACCTGGCCATTCACGTCCAGGAGCTTGCCGCCCAGCGGAGCCAACTGGCGGGACTTTTAGCCCGTCACTGTGGTCGGACCGTCCCGGAAGTGCTGGCTGAGATGGAGCACGACCGGTGGTTTGGCCCCGAGGAGGCCCAGGTCTTCGGGCTGGTGGACCACGTCATGCGGGACCGGGACGCGGACTCGGCGCAGGAACCGGCCGACGCATCGCGAAGTTCTTCGTTCAACCCGAACGAACCGCCATCGTCCCTGGACCGGTCGGACGGTGACTCCTGATTCGTCGCCCGAGTGACGCTGATGGCCCGAAGTGCTGAAGGGGGACCGATCATGGGGAGCATGGGGAGCTGGGCCACCGCGGGTGCGTCCGCCCTGAGCATGATGCGTCGTGACGCACCGGTCTGGCGGCCACGTGTGCTGCTTGGAGGGGCTGCCGATGCCGTGCCGCCCGGCACCGGGGCGGCGGACGCGGACGCCGAGCGGTTTCTCCTCGAGTACCGGCGGCTGGTGGAGGCGGAGGTGGCGCGCTACGCGCGGCGCGGGGGCGACCGGGACGACCTCGCGGGCGAGGCGTGGCTCGCGCTTTGGGAGGCGCGCCAGGGGTACCGGCCCACCCAGCATCGGACCGACCTGGCCCATTACGTGCAGAACCATGTGCACCGGCGGGTGCGGGCGGCCTATGTGGCGGAGGTGCGGCGCCGTTATCGTCACGCGTGGGCGGAAGCGCGCGACGCGGCCGACGACGACGGGCATTTCGCGGACGTGGAAACCCGCATCGATTGGACCGCCGCGTGGCACGCACTGCGACCCCAAGATCGGGTGGTCCTGGCCGACTGGCTCGCCTCACGGCGGGACCCGGCCGCCCCCCGCGCGTCGGCCGCCGTCAAGAAGCGGCGGCAGCGCGCCCGAGCACGGCTTCGACACACGGTCGAGGCCCTGCCTACGCCGGCGCGTCGGAGGTAGCGGGCGGGTCGGTCACGGCCGCCAGCAGGCGGGGACTCGCTTGGACGGCAGTGCGCTGCAGATGGTGCCGGACGCTCCGCATGCCGCCCAGCTCCTCACCGCCCCCGGCCCGTCCGGGGCCGCCATGCACCAGCATGGGCAGCGGGGAACCGTGCCCGGTGGATTCACCAGCCGCGTCGCGGTCGAGGACCAGGATGCGCCCGTGCCAAGGTGCGAGGCCGCGCACCACCTTGCGGGCGAAGGTCGCGTCAGCGGTCACCACCGACCCTGCCAGGCTCCCGCGCCCGCGGGTCGCCAGCAGGATGGCGTCCTCAGGGTCGCTGTAGCCGAGAACGGTGCTCACCGGTCCGAACGCCTCAATCTCGTGCGGCTCGGGCCGGGTGGGGTCGTCCACGACCAGCAGCTGCGGGGCGAGAAACGCGCCGTGCTCTGGGTCGGCGCCGAGCACGGCAACGTTAGCGGGGTCGCCGGCCACGAGGCGGCCCGCCGTGCGGAGAGCCGTCACCGCCCTGCGCACGCCCTCCCGATGGGCCCGGCTCACGAGCGGGCCCATGGTCACGGCGGGATCGGCGGGATGGCCTACGACGACCGCCGCCAGGCGGGCCCGTGTGGCGTCGACCACGGCCCCGACGTGGTGCGCGGGTACGAGCGCGCGTCGAATGGCGGTGCACTTCTGCCCCGCCTTGGCCGTCATTTCCCCAACCAGTTGGGCGATGAAGAGGTCAAATTCGGGGGTGCCCGGGGTCGCGTCGGGGCCGAGGATCGAGCAGTTCAGGGAATCGGTCTCCGCCTGAAACCGCACCCCACGGTTCAACACCGAGGGTTGGGCGGCCAGCTGGCGGGCGGTGGTGGCGGAGCCGGTGAACGCAACCGCGTCCTGGCCACCCAAGTGATCCAGGATGCCCTCCCCACGTCCGCACACCAGCTGTAGGGCGCCTTCGGGTAGCACTCCGGCCTTCAGGACCAGTTCCACCAGCCGCACCGTCACGTACGCGGTGGGCGTGGCCGGCTTGATGAGAGTCGGCAAGCCGGCCAACAGCGTGGGGGCCAATTTTTCCAGCGGGCCCCACACGGGAAAGTTAAAGGCATTGATCTGCACCACGATGCCGGGACGGCTGGTGAGCACGTGCTGGGCCACAAACTGTCCCGTACGCCCCAACGGTTCGAGGGGTCCGTCCAAAATCACCGTGTCGTCGGGCAGTTCGCGCACGGCACGGCTGGCATAGCTCAGCAGAACCCCGATGCCCCCGTCCACATCGATGCGCGCGTCGGCGAGGGTGGCGCCCGCGTGCGTCGAGAGCTCGTACAGTTCGGCGCGGTGATCCTTGAGGAACAACCCGAGGGCCTTCAGCAGGCCGGCCCGTTCATGAAAGGTGAGCGCCCTGAGCGCCCGGCCGCCGTGGCGCCGACCGTAAGCCAAGGCAGCGGCCACGTCAATGCCGGCCGAGGACGCACGGGCAATTTCTGCCCCGGTCACGGCGTCCTCGATGGACACCCCGTCCCCTTGGGGTTCCACCCATCGTCCGGTCACGAAGCTCTTTAGCATCGTTGTCCTCCTTAAGGGCACGGGCGAAAAATGTCTTGAGCGGGGCGTGTCGTCCCCCACGTCGCCGCCACGTCGCCGCCATCCATGCGGCAGGTGCGGCGCAACCCCTCAACGCAACGGTTCCCCGTCTGCACCACCCACAGGATCGTCCATCAAGATGTGTAAAGCGTCGTCTATAAGTGTACGGATATGATATAGAGCGGCGACTTGGCGGTCGAGTTCCCTCCTCTGATCGGAAAGCGCGGACTGCGTTCGAGGACAACGGCGCAGGCTACCGGGAGAGGTCGTGGTGCACGGCAACAGAGTACGGATGGTTGTAATCGAAAATCCAAGGCTAAGAAGTGCTTTAATTTGTTTTACACGTTCAACTGATGACTCGTCATAATCGCGGTATTCGTTGGGCTGCCGGTGGGGGTTTAGCAGTTCGCGTTGATCGTAATACCTGAGGGCGCGCGAACTGACGCCCGTGCGTCGGGCCAATTCACCAATCCTCACCGTCACCTCTCCCTTCGATCCCAGTCTCGACACCCTGCCGGATCGCTGCGGCACGAGGCTGTTCTCCATCGGTTCGCCCGCACAGCACCTGTGATCGGATCCCGGATGGCGATCCCGCCAAACTTCCGCCCAAGGGAAGTCGACGGCCTCGCAGGTCGGCTCCGCGCCTCACCTCCCCTGGTGGTTTGAGCCGGGCGAAAACGACCATGCTGTCATCGCGTCTAACCCCTTGACCTTAACGCTAGCGTCAAGGTTTACCCTACGCCACGAACGCCGAGTCAGCAATGGCGTATCTTGTCAAGAAAGCTTGGTGACCCATGCGATCTATACGACTGCATCAGTTTGGCGCGCCTGACGTGTTGGTGGCGCAAGAGACCCCCATGCCCAAGCCCGCTGCCGACGAAGTATTGGTCCGGATGGAAGCGGCGGGCATCAACTACCTGGACGTTTATCAGCGCAGTGGCGCCTATCCCGTTTCGTTGCCCTTCACACCCGGCCAAGAAGCGGCCGGCACCGTCACAGAAGTCGGATCCGCCGTCCGACTCGTCGCTCCGGGGGATCGGGTCGCTTGGCTCCTGGTACCGGGCGCGTATGCGGAATATTCCATCGTGCCCGAAGGACGGCTGGTCCCTGTATCGCCCCATCTCTCCATGCGTGTGGCAGCGGCAATCTTGTTTCAAGGTGTCACGGCGTGGGAGTGGACGACAGCGGTCTACCCGATCCGTGCCGGCCAGCATGTGTTGGTGCACGCCGCCGGTACGGGGGTCGGACGTCTCTTGGTTCAGATGAGTCGAGCTCAGGGGGCCCACGTCTTGGGCACCGCCGACGACGCCCGCAAACTGGCGGCCGCGGAGGCGGCCGGTGCGGAGGTCACGGCCCTAACCCAGGCCACGAACCTGTCCAAGGCTGTGCGGGAGTGGACTGACGGGCGGGGCGTTGACGTGGTGTATGACGGCGTTGGTGGACCGACGTGGGACATGAGCTTGTCTGCCGTAACGCTGAGGGGCACCGTGGTGAGCTTCGGGCAGGCCGGGGGTCCTCTTCCGAACGTGGACATTTCCACCCTCGGTCAGCGGGGGTCTCTGACGGTGATCCGACCGGTGCTGGCGCACTACCTTGACCCCGAGGAACTGCGGGCGGCCGCTTGCGCCGTGTTCGACGGCGTGATGGCGGGCACCTGGGAACCAGTGGTCGACAAGATATATTCCCTGGATCGAGCATCTGACGCTCATCGGAGGCTGGAATCGGGCGATGCCCGCGGCAAGCTCCTGCTGGTGCCGTGACGGATGGGCGGAGAGCCGTGACCGCCCGCAGTGGGCAGGACCCCAGGAGAGGGTGCCCGCGCCACCTGCGCGGTCCACGGCGAGCGGTGGCGGTGGTCCAAAAGCGTCGACGCCGCGACCAGGACTGGCTCCGACCGACCCGGGGGCGCGTGCGGGGAAGCTGATGGGCAGTGTCCCGTCAAAAGCGGCCTTCTGCTTCCCGCCTATCGGGGACGGACCCGAGCCTCGGAAGGCCCATGGCCTGAGGCGTCGGGTTCCCCGAAGATGACGGTCTGCGAGGAGTCGTTGTCATCACAACGCTCACACCCTACGAGCGTGCAGCGCACGGGGCCTGCGGCAACCCTGTCACCGGCTCCGCCACACCGCACGCCGTTGGATAGCCCGAGCGTGATGCCGCGCGGCGGTTCTACGCCATGGAACGGGACCGATTCCGCGATGCCGGCGGGAGCCCCGCGGGCACGGTATCGCTGACGTCGTCAACGGCTGCGCGACCGGGCGATCGGCGTCGGTCGGTGGGCGTGTCGGGCCGGGGGTGCGGTATGGTATGGGGGCGGCCCAAGTTCCTTCAATCTGGCGCCGCAGCCGGGGTGCGGGTTTGCATCCCGGAAAGCAGGGAGGGATCCCCGTGGCGATGGAGTATCGGCGTCTCGGCGCCAGCGGACTCAAGGTTTCGGTGGTGGGACTGGGTACTAACGCCTTTGGCAGTCGGGCGTCCGAGGACGCCACGCGTGAGGTGTTGGCCGAAGCGATGGATCAGGGCATCACGTTGATTGACACCGCTGACGTTTATAGTGGCGGTCGCTCCGAAACGTTGATCGGCCAGATCTTGGGCAGCCGGCGCCACGAGGTGTTGCTGGCAACCAAAGGGGGTTTGCCGGCGGGACAGGGGCCGAACGATCGGGGGACGGGCCGACTCCACCTCATGGCCCAGGTGGACCAGAGCCTCAGACGGCTCAAGACCGACTACATAGACCTGTACCAGGTACATACGTTTGACGCCGCAACTCCACTGGAGGAAACTCTGCGCACGCTGGACGACTTGGTGCGGTCAGGCAAGGTCCGCTACGTTGGCGCCTCCAACTATCGCGCCTGGGAACTCATGAAGGCCCAAGGCGTGGCCGAGCGGGAGAAGCTCACGCGGTTTATCAGCGTGCAACCCTCGTATTCGCTGGCGGACCGGGTGCCCGAGGCGGAGCTCATCCCCTGCTGCCTGGATCAGGGGGTGGGACTCATTGCCTACTTTCCCCTGGCGGGGGGCGTGCTCACAGGCAAGTACCGCGTCGGCGAGGCTCCACCACCGGGATCCCGGGCGGCCACCACGCCGCGCTTTGGGGAGCGCCTGCAAAAGGACCGGGCGCGCATGGATCTGGCGGCCGGCCTCACAGCGCTGGCCCAGGAACTGTCGGTCACGCCGTCGCAGCTGGCCCTGGCCTGGCTGATTCACCAGCCGGTCGTGGGCAGTGCCATCGCCGGTGCGACCCGCGCCGAGCAGGTGCGGGACAACGCGGCCGCCGTCAACGTGCCGTGGACCGATGAAGTCACGCGGCGCCTGAGCGAGCTGTCGGCACCCTTTCTGGTAGAGCGATTCTCGGAAGCGCGGCTTTAAACAAGCCCGGGACCCTTCGCGCGGACGCCCCCCGGCTGTTGTCGGGGGGCGTCCGCGTGGCGGCCGGGCACGTCCTCCGCCCGCTGGCGCCCGCAAAACCACCCGAGGGAGCGGGGCGTCTTGACAGAGGGGCCCGGAGTCGTCGGCACAGGCATCATCGTGATGCATGGTGGCGCGCGTTTCCAGCAGTTTTCCTGGGATTCGGGACGCGATCCGACAGGAAATGCTGGGGGCATGCCGAATCGAAACCCGTACGCGGATACGAGGGGAGCCAAGCAGGAAATGGATGCACCAGCCATCAGGGTGGCGGGGGTCACGAAGCGCTATCGCCAGGTGCTGGCGGTGGACAATGTTAGCTTTGATGTAGCACCGGGGGAAATCCTGGGTCTGTTGGGGCCGAACGGGGCCGGCAAAACTACCACGATGCGCATGATTCTGGGACTGGCCGCCCCCAACCAGGGCGACGTCCTGATTCACGGCCACTCTATCCGGCGCGAGCGGGAGCGCGCTCTGGCACCCGTGGGGACCATCATCGAAGAGGCGCGGTTCTACCCCTATCTCACCGGGATTCAGAACCTGCAGCAGGTGGCGCGGCTCCGAGGACTGCCCACTAGCCCGCCCGAGGTGCTGGCGGTCCTGGACACCGTGGGCTTGAGAGAGGCGGGCCGCCGCCGCGTGCGCGGCTACTCGCTCGGGATGCGCCAGCGGTTGGCGCTGGGGCTCTCGCTGCTGCAATCGCCGTCGGTCCTCATCCTGGACGAGCCGATGAACGGCTTGGACCCGGTGGCCATCAAAGATTTGAGGGATCGCCTGTTGGCCATGCGGGCCAGTGGCGTGACGATTATTCTCTCCAGCCATCTCCTGGGCGAAGTGGAGCAGCTCTGCGACCGGGTCGTCCTGATTGACAAGGGCCGGCTTATCGGCCAGCACAGTCTGGTGCATGAGAGCACCGCCGCCGTCGAGCTGCGCGTGCGGCTCGCGGCGGGGGCCGCGCGCGGCACGGAGGTGCTGGCCCCGCTGTCGCCGGCCGTGTTCGTCGAGGGGGGCGACGTGGTGGTGCCCTTGTTGGCACCTGAAAAGGTGCCGGAAGCGGTGCGACTGCTGGTGGGGGCGGGGCTTGACGTCTACGGCGTGAGCGCCGAGCATCCCACCCTGGAGCAGCGGTACCTGGAGATGACGGCCGACGCCGCCGGCGGGTTGCCGGCGCCCGAGGATTTGGTGCATGAAGGAGCCGGAGCATGACGAGCAACCCTGGACCAGTGGGTGAATTGCGGGCCCCGCTTTGGGCGGTGGTCAAAAACGAATGGGTGAAGCTGTGGGCGCGCAAGCGCTGGGTGCTGGTGTTGGGCCTCGCGGCCATGGTGGTGGTGGGCACCCTGTTTGCCGCCAACACGGCTTCCCAGCTGGCGCGGTCCGCTCAGGTGCAGGCGGGGGCTCTGGCGCTGAACATCGGGCAGCTGAAGGCCCAAATGGCCCACGCGACCGGCAAAGCCCGAGTGCAGGACCAGATCCAATTGGTCCAGATGCAGCAGCAACTGAACCAGTTGAACGCTCAGGGGGTGTCCGTGCAGGCCAACCTGGCGTCCAACCGGTCCGCGCTCGCCCAGTTGCACGGAACCAGCCGCTACGTGATCGAGGTGGCTATTCAAACCGATCAGTACGACCTCGCGCACAACATCCGCACGATGTCGAGCCGCACGGATGGCGGCTGGCTGCTGCCTGGAATCGTGCTGGGCGGCGCCGGGGTCATCGCACTGGGCTTTTTGGTGCTGCTGGTGGCGGTCGACAACGTGGCGGGCGAGCGCCAGGGGGCCACCATCCCGCTGATGTTTTTGCATGCGGGCAATCGCGTGCAGACCTTTATGGGCAAAGCCGTCGCCGTGGTGCTCACGACGTGGGGTCTGGTGGTGGGGGCCGCCATCGGGTTTTTTGTCCTGGGGGGCCTGATGATGGGGGTTGGATCGCCGAGTGTGCCGGAGGTTGTCGGGGCGCAGTATGGCGGCACGCTCCAAAACTTCACGTACGCGTCGAGCCACGTGACCATCCTGTCGCAATTCGGCTTCGATTGGTGGGCGGTGGTGCTGGCGTGTTTGTCGCTTGCGGTGTGGGCGGTCCTGCTGGTGGGCGTCTCCACATTTCTTTCATCGTCCGGACTGGCCACGGGCATCGGCGCGGCCGTGATTTTGTCGGCTCAGTTTCTCGCGCAGCTGCACTCCCCGCTGCTGCTTGGGGACCCTGCGCTGCACCTGTCGCTGATGGAGTCGTGGGACGGCACGCTGGCCAATCAGTTGCAGATGGGCAGCGCCACCCTGACCACGGGCGCGCTGGTGCTGGCCGGCTGGACCGTGGTGGCTCTGGGCGTGGGCAGCTGGAAATTTTCCCATCTAGAGCCTTAGTCACCCCACTCAAGATTGTGCCCCCCGCCCCCCCGACCCGCGTCGGGGGGACGCCTTGGCGGTCAGCCTAACGCAGGGTCCTTGCGGGAACGTGTATGGCGGCCCTCACCCGGCAAGGATGTCGGCCGCCTGGATGATGCGGACGTGTGGTCCATGGGGTGCGCGAGCGCCGCACTTTCGGCTGCGGGACTTTAGCGTTTTTGTGATTCCATATGTTTGCCGGTTGGACTTGCGATCCCCGATCTGATGGGCTTGCCACATATCCGCGTGACGCAGGCGGAGGCCGCGCCTCCACAAGCATTGCTGCAGGCCGTGGCGCAAGGAGGGATTGCCCCTGACCTACGAGGTGCGCAGTCTACTCATCGCAGAGTAGGCGAGCGTGGACCGGGAGGGCAGAGCCACCATTGCAGGGGCATTTCGCTCTGTGAACGTGCCAAGGTTTCCCGTATTCTTCGCACCGAGGATATTTGCCGAGATCACTCAAGTCGCAGGTCACGAACCCGCGACCATCGAGATTCACTTCGGCGGGACAAGCTTGGATGCTCCACCCGACCCCGTGAAAATCACTGCCCCCCTGAACCGGACGCGCCCAGTTTTCACGTCATCGCCCAGGGGCTGCTCCAGCTGGCCCGGGAAGGGGTCCTTGAGGTTACCGTGGTTGTCAACGGTGATGTGCTTGCCGTGCAACGAGTGCAGGTTGATGCGTCGCCCGCATCACGAGGGGAGTAGTCATGGCGACAGCCTATGCAGTCTCTGCGTCCCCCGAACACCTGTTGGCGTTTGGCGACACGGTGGGGCGGGTCGAGCCGTCGAGTTCCGTATCGGTGTCTGCGACAATTTGGGGCACTCTCTCGAGGCGCAAGCCCATCTCGTCGAGCGACTGGAATGTTTTCACGGACAGGTGCGTTCCCTCTGGGGCGACGGCGTGGCGGCGGCATCGGAGCTGACGCTGGAAGATTCCCCGGGCGCCGGGAGCCCGACGCTCGTGGTGTGGGCCTTTGCTGACATGGCCCCGGAGGAGGACGCGGAGGGCACGTCAGCGCTTTTCCGGGGACAGTATGATCGGTTCGGGCCATGGCCCAGCGGGATCGGCTTTGCGTTGGTCATCCGGGACGCTGCCGAGGTGCGCTGACCGGTGGCCTTTGAATGGACGGGGTTTTTCGATCTCGCCCAAGAACTGGCGTCCCAGCCCAACGCCACCAACCATGAGGTGCTCTGTCCCGGACGGCATCGTATTTAGGGGCCAAGGCGCCCATCTCTGCCTTGGTGATGGGGATGCCGTGGGATAGGTGCCCTGGCCCCACTCCGCCCAGACCGTGAGCCCCGTCTGCGTTTTGGTGTGCCCGATCCACTCCACAAGGGTTTTGAAGGTGGTGAGGGGCCGCCCCCGCCAGTTCCTGCTGATGAAGCTGAACAGCCGGTGCTCGACATAGTGCCACTTGCTGGTACCGGGAGGGCCGCGGCTCACATGGATCGTGAGGCCGCGGGCGGTGGCGCAGCGTTGGAGCTCAACCTTCCACAGGCGGGCCCGGGCCGCATTGCTGCCGCCGCCGTCGGCCACGAGGTAGAGGTCGTGGGCCGCCGGGTACCGGGTCTGGCCTGGTTCCGACCGCCACCGTTCAATGGTGTAGACCGCGCATGGCCCCGTATCGTGGTCTTGGCCCATGCTCACCCACGCCGCGTGGCGAGCAACGTCATAAACGCGGGAGGGACAGGCCTTGCCGATCCCCAAGGTCGCAAAGTCGTGGCATGGGACGTCGTCGCGCGGGCCCGCGGTCTTGAAGTCGCCGACCCGCGCATTCTTTTTCGCATCCACGGCGATCACGGGGACGTCGGCCTGCTGCCAGGCGGTGGTCTAGGTGGCAATGTGCTGGAACTGGGCGCTCCGCTCGGGGTGCGAGGTGCCCTCCAGGCGCTTCCGATTGGCGTGCAAGCGATACCCCCGTTCCGTGAAGAGCGAGGTCACCGTGGTGGCGCTCACCCGATGTCCGTGGCCCTGCAACGCCCGCACCAACGCCGCGGCACTCTTGACGGGCCACAGGGGGACATGGGTCGCCGCGGGTCACGGGCTGCCCCAGCTGATCCCGATCCGGGCCTAGCGTGGGTCGGTGCCCACCCGCCGTCGGCGGCCGCCCCCGGGGCCGCACGATGCCCGGGGGCGTCCCCGCGGCGGCGGCGTCCAGATCCCGTCGGCCCCGGATGATGATGGCCTTGCTGAGTCCGGTGACGTCGTGCGCGACGGCCCCTCCACCGCGGCCGATCGCCCGGGCCTCGGCGGCGGCCGTCAACCGCTGCGTCCGTTCGTTGAGTTGGGGCCGTGCCGCCGTCCAGCGTGCCGACACGCCCGCCGCCGCCTCGCGCATCCGATAGCGCACTGAAGGAGCCTCCTGGGCCATCTGCCGGGCGGCTCCTTCGCGACCCGGCGACCTAACCCGTGCTCGACTATCAAATAATCCCGGAAAGTTGGGCCAGGATCGGTGATTAAACCGCGGGCCCCGAGGTTGGCGGTGGGCGGACCAGGAGACACACATACCCGGATACGCGGCACGTATCTTTCGTTCAGGCAGGCGGGTCTGCAGGAATCGGCTGAATTGGTGTCGAAGTGCAGTCGACCCGTGCGCGGTCTCGCTCTCGAGACGGCCGGGGTCGGTCGACCGTCGGGCATCCGTGGGGGATGGCTGGCGGCGCGGGCCGTGGACTACGTTTTCGTGCTAAGCGATTTTTACTTGGAGGAGGGACTTATCGGTGGTAAACAAAGGCCTCAGACGAGAGATGAGCCGAACCGACCTCACGATGGCGTCGCTGGGCGCCATCATCGGGTCGGGCTGGCTGTTTGGTGCGCTGATCGCGTCCAGCATTGCCGGCCCTTCAGCCATCATCTCGTGGATCATCGGCGGCATTGTGGTCATGCTCATTGGCCTCGTGTACGCCGAGCTGGGCGGCATGTTGCCGGAGTCCGGCGCGATTGCCCGGTACCCGCAGTACACACACGGCAGTCTGGTGAGTTTCATCATGGGGTGGGGCGCGTGGATCGCCTACGCTTCTGTTCCCGCCATTGAAGCCGAGGCGACCGTCGAATACACGGGGCACTGGATCCCGTCGCTCTGGAACTCGACGGCCGGCCTTATGACGGGCACCGGCACGTTGGTGGCGGCCCTGTTGATGGTCGTCTTCTTCGTCATCAACTACTACGGCGTCCGCCTGTTTGCCCGCATCAACACGTCCGTCACCTACGTGAAATTCGTCATGCCGTTGGCGACGATCATCGTGTTCCTGTTGTTCACCAAGCTGCACTGGGGCAATTACTCGGCCCACGGGTTTGCTCCCGGCGGCACGGCCGGCATTCTGCAGGCGGTGGCGACGTCCGGAATCGTGTTTTCGTATCTGGGCTTTCGGCAGGCGGTGGACTTGGCCGGTGAGGCCAAGCACCCGCAGCGCGACGTGCCGCGAGCGATCATCACGGCCATCAGCATTGGCATTGTGCTGTACGTGCTGCTGCAGGTGGTGTTTACGGCCGGCCTGTCGCCCGCGCTGGTGAGCAAGGCCGGCGGCTGGACGTCGTCGCTGTCCACGGCCCTGTCGGCGCCGTTTGCGCAGGTGGCCATCTCGCTGAACCTGGCGTGGTTCTCGGTGCTGCTGTACGCGGACGCGATTCTGTCGCCCGCCGGCACGGGCAACATCTACACGGCCAGCACCACGCGGGTGGTGTACGCCTTGGCCCACAACCGCTACTTCCCGAAGGCGCTCACGAAAGTGGACGAGAAGACCGGCATTCCGCGCTTGGCGCTGGTCGTGGCCCTGATTCTGGGCCTCATCTTCCTCGCGCCGTTTCCGTCCTGGGCAGCCCTGGTGGGCGTGGTGTCGTCGGCCACGGTGTTCACCTATATCATCGGACCGGTGTCCTTGGCGGTGTTTCGGCGCGACGCGCCCGATGCGCCGCGGCCGTACCGGCTGGGCGGGATGAAGATCATCGCACCCATCGCCTTTGTGATGGGCTCGCTCATCATCTACTGGACCGGGTGGCTTACAGACTGGAAGCTTCTGACGGCGATTCTGCTAGGCTTGGTGCTGTACTTCATCTTTAGCAGCATCATGCCCGATCAGATCATCAAGCCGACCGCTCAGCACATCCGGTCGGGCCTCTGGCTGGTGGTGTACCTGATCCTTATGCTGGGCATGAGCTACTTCGGCTCGGCCCGGTTCGGCTCGCCGTATACCCCCGCGGGTTCGAAGGTGGCCACGGGACTGATCCACTATCCGCTGGACCTCATCATCGTGGTTGTTCTGGCGATTGTGTTCTACTACTGGGCCGTCGCCAGCGGGATCCAGACCGAGGAAGGCGTCGCGGCACTGAAGGCCGTGGAGCAAGAAGGCGCCGAAGCAGCGGGGTCGGGCTTTACCGCCTAACTTCCCGAGCGTGGTTCCAGGAGCCGGCGGCGTGCTTGGGCGCCGCCGGCTCTGTCTGCCCACAGGCGCTTAAGGTGCGGTACCATGGGCGGCGCCCGCGCCGTCAGCCGGCGATGACGGGCGATGACTGAGGAACAGGGAGGGCGGTCTCATGGATGGAGACGGCACGCGTCACGCGGTAGAACAGACGGTAGCGGGTATTCCGGTATTGGCGCGTCCCGGCGTGGTGGAACGGACGGAAAGCCCTGTGGTGGTTGTGCTGCACGGGATGAGCACCACCCCCGACATGATGCAGCTGGGCTGGCCCGATGACGCATCGAACCAAAAATTTGACCGCCTCTACTGGCGACTGCCCGTATTGCGGGAGGGGGGCGACGCACTCCGCCGCCGGCGCGATGACGACTTGTTTTTGGGGTTGTTCGCTGCGGTGTGGTCCGACGTCCGCGCCGAGCTGGGTGCACTCCTGAACGCGCTGGGGGACCGGCCCATCGGGCTGTTTGGCTTCTCGATCGGTGGATTCCTCGCACTGTGGGGGGCGCTGGACCATGCGGCGGTGCGGGCGGCGGTGGCCGTGGGCGGCGTGCCCAACTTTGATTATCTCACCACGTACTATCCGGACTACGCCTGGGACCGGGAGCCGGTGGCGGCGATGCGAGCGGCCAGCAACCTGCTCACGCGGTTGGACGGCCTGGGCAGCACCCCCACCCTCATCCTGCACGGCGTCCAGGATGATGTAGCCCGCTGGGAGTGGATGCGACCCTTGGCGGAGGCCTTGGGCGCCCAGGACCCGGTGCGCCACCCGCATCAGGTGCTGCCCCACCTGCACCACCGACTGGCGCCGCAGAGTCCCGAGGAGGCTCGCGACGTGGCCGAGGTCCAGCACGCCGCCGATGCGTGGTTCCAGCGCTGGCTTGGCTGACAGGCCGGACGCCGCATCAGGCGTCGTAGTGGAATCGTGCCTGCAGGATCACAATGTCTTCGCCGTCTACCAGATACACCAAGCGATGCTCAGGGTCGATGCGCCGCGCCCCGCAACCGGACAGCAGGTGGGAGAGCGCCTCGGGCTTGCCGATGCCGGCCGCAGGATCTCTCAGCACGTCGTCCAGAAGGCGATTGATGCGTCGAAGCATTGCCGTGTCAGTGGTCCGCTCAGCCGTTCGGCGTGAACACCAATCGCATCAGCCGCGTTCATGCGGCTCGCGCTGACCAGTCTGTGCCTGCGCCAGGCTCTCCAAGAGATGCTGAGCGTTGGCCGGGACGCGAAGCAACCACGCGGCTCCTCTAAGCCTCATAGTCCTGGCGGGAGAGCAACACCGCGTCCCCTCGCCGTGAAGTGATCTCCCTTGGAATGCGGTCGTCGTTCACCCGCGCGATGAGCCCGAACAGTTGCTTGCGGGCCGCGCTGGCGGTGATGGCCCCGTTGATGCCTCCTCGAATGGGACATGGGCTGTACCACGGGACGGGCCACATGTCGCACCATTTTCTCCCGGCAGAGTCCACACCTCGTCCCGTCGCCTCACGTCGATGAAGCATCGACGCGGACCGTCCCTGCATACACGAGGCCGCGGCGCAGGTCCAGGGTGACGACGGCGCCCTCCTCCAACAGGGTGCGGGCCCGTTGGGCGCCCAAGATGATGGGACGCGGAAGGGCAAGCGCGGTGATGGCGGCTGCGCTGGTGAGCCCGCCAACCTCCACTACGGCCCCCGCTGCGCGCGTCAGCGCGGCCACGAAGCCCGGCGTGTCGCCTGACACCGCCACCACGACGTCACCTGGGCGAACGTTCTCGGCGTCGGCGGCTGTTTCGAGGTGGCGAATGGTTCCCACGACGGCGGCCCCGCCGATGCCGGTGCCGCGGCATACCACCTGCCCGATGCTGCGCACCTG
Source organism: Bacillota bacterium (assembly GCA_021846565.1). Taxonomy (GTDB): domain Bacteria; phylum Bacillota; class Sulfobacillia; order Sulfobacillales; family JAIMBI01; genus JAJZWV01. The sequence continues at coordinate 13,782 of JAJZWS010000004.1, read as the reverse complement.
CAACAGATTGGTGGTGCCTGGCACCCCCACGGGGACGCCGCCGGTCAAAACGACCAAATCCCCCGCCGCCACCAGCCCGCTCTGGGTGGCGGCGTCCAGCGCTCGGTCAAACATCGTGGCTTCCTCATCCACGAGCGGCTCCATCAAGAGGGGGGCCACGCCCCAGAAAATGGCCAAGGCCCGGGTCACGGCAGGCGTGGGGGTTGCCGCCACGATGGGGGCCGCGGGGCGGTGCCGGGCCACCATGCGCGCACTGAACCCACTGGTGGTGGGCGTGACGATGGCATCCGCATGCAGGGCATCGGCCACCCGGCACGCGGCCGCGGTGATGGCTTCGGTGACGGTCGGGCCGTCTGTTTCGACGGCCGAGCGCAGGTAGCTTCCAAAATCGAACGCCGCTTCGGTTTCTTCCGCAATTTGCGCCATCACGCCGACGGCCCGCGCGGGGTGCTGGCCGATGGCGGTTTCTTCGGACAGCATCACGGCGTCGCTGCCGTCCCAGATGGCATTGGCGACATCGGAGGCTTCGGCGCGGGTGGGACGCTCCAGCGTCACCATCGACTCCAGCATCTGGGTCGCGGTGATGGACGGCAGCCCCCGCCGCCGCGCGGCGGACAGCATCCGCTTCTGCAACACCGGGACTCGCTCCACCGGGAACTCCACGCCCAAGTCGCCCCGAGCTACCATCAACCCGTCCGCGACATCCAGGATGGACTCCAGATTCTCGACACCGGCCTGACACTCAATCTTGGCGATGATGCCCATGTGTCCGTGCTGGGCCTCAAGCAGGTGGCGAATCGCCAAAATATCCCCAGCATGCTGGACAAACGACGCAGCGACCCAGTCCACATGTTCTTCGAGGCCCCAAACCAGGTCGTGGCGATCGGCGTCCGACAGGGCGGGCAGGGTGAGGTGTACGCCCGGTGCGTTGAGCTTGCGGCCACCACGCAGTGCGCCGCCGCGCACCACCCGGGCATCCACCCATCCAGAACCGGTGCCGGTGACGGCCAGCTCCAGCGCGCCGTCGTCCACCAAGAGGGTGTCGGCCATGTCCACATCGCTCCAGAGGTGCGGATGGTTCACCCACAGGTCGGTGGCGGTCCCCTCCGTGCCACGGGTATCCGTGGTGCAGTGCAGATGGACGGTTGCCCCTGGGGCGAGCACCACTGAGCCGTCGCGAGCCGCGCCGACTGGGCCCAGCCGCACCTCGGGTCCCCGGGTATCCAGCATGACGGCCACCAAGCGGCCCTGTGCGCGGGCGGCATCGCGAAGTTGCCCCAATCGCCGAGCGTGGTCGTCGCGGTTGCCGTGGGACAGGTTCAATCGCGCCACGTCCATACCGCCCGCCACCAACTTGGCCAACACCGCCGGGTCGTCAGTGGCCGGTCCCAGGGTGGCCACAATCTTCGTTCGTCGCATCCTGTGCATCGCTGGCCTCCTATGTCATCGTCCACACCGATTGTCCCAAAGTGTAGCGCACGGGCCGCCGAGGGTGGGACGGAGGGAGCGACGCCGGATGACGGCCGTCGGCGTCCTGAGGCAACAGGTGGCCCCGCGGGACCCGGCCGGCCCCTAGGCTTGCGCTCGGAATCCGCAGCGACGGCACCGGGCCGCACTCCGTTCGCATCACCGGCGATGCGGTGTGAGGCTCCGGTGGGGAAGGCGCGTCGGCAGCCGGACGGCCGCGGCAACGGAACGGCTCCAGAAGGCTGTGGCGCTGAATGTTTGCAGCTGGATGGTGGGTCCGTTGTCCGCCGGCCACGCGATCGCGATCGACAGGGAGCCCAGCACCGGCTGGTGCTGCCGCCAGGATCCGCGCGGCTGTCCCAGCCATCGCGCCAGCAGGAGACCCAGCACCGCCCCGTGCGTGACCACGGCGACCGTCTCGCCGGGGTGGGCGTGGACAATGGCGGTGATGGCTTGCTCGGCCCGGGCTTCACCCTCGCTCCACCACTCTCCGCCCAAAAACGCAAAGTCGACCGTCGCCGTGTCCAGGCCGCGGTCCAGGCAGCGGGGCCAGCGGCGATACGCCTCGAATGCGTCCAAGCCATCCGCCACGCCCAAATCCAGCTCGCGCAAGTCGGCGCACGTCCGCACGGGTATCTCTCGATGTCTCGCCAGGGCGGCCGTGGTCTCGCGCGCGCGTGCCAGCGGACTTTGGTAAATCGCGGCCAGCGGGACGGGCTTAAGGGCGACCGCCAATTCTCGGGCTTGGCGCCGCCCGAGGGGTGACAGGGGCACATCGGTCCGCCCGGCCAATAGATAGTGGCGCGTCCCCACCGTTTGGGCATGGCGAATCAGCAGGAGTCGGGTGGGAGCGCCCGAATCCGTATCCAAAGCGGGTGAGCCACCTACCAAGAGTTGCCCCCTGTCCCCTTCTCTAGGGCGTCGGCTGACGGGTGGAGTCGACCCGATGGGTTTTCCGAAAGCTTGGCCCTTGACCGATGGGAGCCCAGAGAATACCCTCTACACGTCCAGTCACCAGGTGTATAACAGGGAATCAGGTGCAAGACCTGAGCGGCGCCCGCCACTGTAATCGGGGAGCCGGTGCATCCACCCGGGATCCATCATGGGGAAGGTTGCACCAGACGGCAAGGATCCGAGAGTCAGGAGACCTACCTGGATTGATCGGCAAGCCCTGCGGGTAGCTGGGGCTGGCCTGATGCCCTTTCAGGACACCTCTGCCCGCCATTACTGATCGGGGAGAGGATCTTGGTGCAACTATTGTCCACGCGCCTACCGCGTCCGTTCCAAGGCGCCCTACGGCGCCTGTCGGCGCTCATGGCTTCCGCAGCGATCCTGATGGGCTTAGCGGCCTGCGGCGCTCCGGCCGCCCACGCCGCGCCGCCCAAGCTTCAAGTGCGAGACGATCTGGGCCGCCTGGTGACGCTGGCGCATCCGGCGCAGCGCCTCGTGGTGTTGCAGCCGTCCGCATTCGAAATCGCCGACGCGTTGGGTCTCAGGAAGGACATCGTGGGCGCGGCCACCGCCATCCCCACGTACACGCCCGCCCCGTGGAAGACGGCAGCCCAGCATCTCCCCAGTGTGGGGACCTCGTATCCCGGCATTTCGGTCGAACGGGTCGTGGCGCGCCGCCCCGATTTGGTGATTGCCACGACGGGCATCAGCGGGCTCAAGGGACTGGAGGCGCTGCACATTCCCGTGCTGATTTTGAATCCCCAGTCGGTGGCGGCCGTCTATCACGACATTCAGCTGGTGGGCACGCTGACTGGCACCCGGTCGCGCGCGCGGACGGTGGTGCAGAGACTCCAGAGTCAGATGAATGCGCTGGCCGCTCAGGCGAAGCGGCGGCCGACCCGCCCGCTGGTGTTTTACGATTTGGGGGGCCTCTACACCGCCGGACCCCACACGTTTGTGTCCTCGCTCATCCAGATGGCGGGTGGCGTGAACCTGGGAGCCCGCCTGTCTCACGCGCAGTACCCCCAGGTCACCGCCGAACAGGTGGTGGCAGGCAATCCGGCCATCATCCTGGTGGATCCCAACGCCACCTCGGTGGCCAAGGAGAAGCAGATCGCCGGTTTCTCCACGACCGAGGCCGCTCGCACGGGCCGCATCGAAGCCGTACCCAACTCGGCGTACGTCAACGAGCCCTCCCTCGGACTGGTGCAGGGCCTCACCGAGCTGATTCGCCTCATTCACCCCCACGCGCTGAAGTGAGGGCGTCATGAGAAAAGGCCGCTGCCCGAGGCAGCGGCCTTTCGCGCTACGAACCTGGAGCGGCCTGGCGGATGTGCGCGTGGAGGTCGTCTAAGACGTCCATCAAGCGCGGACCGCACTGCAAAATCGTCGGGGGCAGCTCCACGACCGCCCCATGCGCCACGGCGGGCACGGCGCTCCAGCCCGGGCGGCTTTCCAGCGCCGCCCGGTCGAACGGCTTGCCGCACCACGACGCGAAAATCAGCTGGGGGCGCGCCGCCAGCACCTGTTCCGGCGTGACCGTCCGGTTTCGGGCGGTGCGCCCGTCCAGGGCGAGCGCCCGAAACACATCGCGGCCCCCCGCCAGCTCGATGAGGTCCGATACCCAGCCGGTGCCGGCGATGAGGGGGTCCATCCACTCCTCGAAGTACACGGGGAGGGGATCGGTGTTGGCGTCGCGTCGCGCCTGCCACCGTTCTGCGATCCGCATCCAGTCGGAAACCAGCGCCTCGGCCGTCGCCGCGCGGTCCACCACATGACCCAACAGCCGTACGGTTTGAAACATGTCGGTCAAGCGGTGGGGATAGAGGTGCAGGACCGGCACGCCGTGTCCCGCCAGCTCCTCGGCGAGGGTTTGCTGAACCGTCGATGTCAGGATGATGAGGTCTGGCTCCATGGCCAAGATGGGGCGCGCACGCCCGTGGCGGAACCCGCTGACTTTTTTAATGGCGAGGGCTTCCGGCGGCCAGTCGGTGTAGGCCGAAATGCCCACCACGCGGTCGAGGCAGCCCAGGCGATGAAAAATATCCGGGAGCTCGGCCCCCAGACAGACGATGCGCTCGGGATACATGAACGACCCCCCTAAAAACTTATCAGGTCACGGGCGGCGGCAAGCCTACGGCCGGTGGGACGGCGGTCCCACCAAGGCCGTCAGGCGACCGAGGTCTAGATGAGTCTCCAAGTGGTGCGCCAGCCGCTCGTAAGCGGCATCGCGACGCTCGCGGGGTTCGGGCGTGGCCTGGGCCGGTGCAAGCGGCCTTTGGCGGGCGTGGGCGATGCGCGCGAGCCACGCTTCGCGGAACCCCGGGTTGTCCAACAGGCCGTGCAGATACGTGCCCACCAATCGGCCGTCGGCCGCCACCATGCCTTCGAGCCGGTCTCCGATCGACAGCAACGGGGGCAGGGCGTCCGGGTTGTCGGTGGTGCCCATGTGGATCTCATATGCCGTGACGGGCGCCGGAGGCCACGGGGGGTGCAGCACCCCGCGCACCTGCCGGGTGGTTTTCTCCCGGGAGAGCGTGGTCCGCTGACGGGTCAGGCCCAAGCCGCGGCGAACGCCAGCTTGCGACTCCACGCCATGCGGGTCGGCCACGGTGGAGCCCATCATTTGGTATCCCCCGCAGATACCCAGCAAACAGGTGCCGTGATCGTACAGGTGGCGAATCTGATCCCCCCAGCCGCGCTCTGCCAGCCACCCGAGGTCATCCATCGTGTTTTTCGTGCCGGGGATCACGATGGCGTCGGCGCCCTGGGCTTCCTCGGGGTGGTCGGCCCAGGACACCGCGACCCGCGGGTCCCGAAACAGCGGGTCAAGGTCCATGAAGTTGGACAGGTGAGGCAGGCGGACCGCCACCACCCGCACGGCGGCGTCCGCGTCGTGGCGGGAGGCATACCGGCCGTGGTCCAGCCCGAGACTGTCCTCTTCCTCCAGGTCCAGGTCCTCCAGATACGGCACCACCCCCCACACCGGGATCTGGAGCCGCTCGGTGAGCCACCGGGTCCCGTCTTCAAACAGCGAGGGGTCGCCCCGAAACTTGTTGATGACGAGGCCCTGGACCCGGGCGCGCTCTCGGGGCTCCAATAGGTCCACCGTTCCCACCAGGGAGCCAAAGACGCCTCCGCGCTCGATGTCGGCCACCAGCAGCACGGCGGCATCCGCCATGTCCGCCACCCGCATGTTGGCAATGTCGCGGGCCTTCAGGTTCATTTCCACCGGACTGCCGGCGCCTTCCACAACCATCACGTCGTGTTGGGCAGCCAGGCGAAAGTAACTTTCCTGCACCGTGTCCCACAAACGGGCTTTGTTCCCATAAAAGTAATCCCGGGCCGAGACGTCCCGCAAGGGACGCCCCTGGAGCACAATCTGAGAGCGATGCGGGCCTGACGGCTTTAGCAGCACGGGGTTCATATCGGCGTCCGGCAGGGTGCGGCAGGCTTCGGCCTGCATCGCCTGGGACCAGGCAATCTCCCGGCCATCCGGCGTAGCCGTGGAGTTGAGTGACATGTTCTGGCTTTTAAACGGCGCCACCCGGTACCCCTGGTTGGCCAGCCACCGGCCGAGTCCCACGACTGTGAGGCTTTTGCCCACATGGGATGCGGTGCCCATCACCATGATGCTGCGTGCCTTCACTTCGGCGAGCACCTCCTGTCCACCAGTCACGCTTTCCCAAAGAAGTCCGCGCGTTAGGTGAGGGCGGTCTGCAGACGGTCCAGCAGCCGCTCGTTGTTCGGGTGGGTGGAGACCGCCACGCGGGACCACCGGGCCCCGAGACCGCGCCACGCCGCCAGCGAGCGGATGAGAATGCCCGCGGCCGCGAGTTGGTCGGCCGCCTCTTGCGCCGCGGTCTCGGACGCCCACTCGAGGAGCAGAAAGTTGGCCCGGCCGGAATGCACTCGCACTCCCGGCAGGCGGCCCAGCGCGTCAGCGAACCCGGGGCGCTCGTCCTTAAGCCAGCGGTGCGTCTGGCGCAGGAAGGCGTCGTCCCGATAGGCCGCCACCGCGGCCACCTGGGCCAGTTGGTTGACGCTCCAGGGGTCGCGGAGGGCGCTGACACGCTCCACCAGGTCGCGGGGACCCACGCCAAACCCAAAACGCAGACCTGGGAGGCTAAACATCTTCGTGGCGGACCGAATGACCAGCACCCGACCTGCCGACGTGAGCGGGAGCGCCGAAAGCGCTTGGTCGTCGGGCAGGAAGTCCAGGAATGCCTCGTCCACCGCAACCCACGCCCCGCGTGCGGTCCAGCGTCGGAGAAACGGCTCCCAGTCGGACCGGGGCCAGGCGCGTCCACTGGGGCTGTGGGGATTGTTCAGCACCACCAAGTCGTGGGCCGACACCCCCGAATCCAGCAGCGCGCCCGGAAAGTCAAACGGCGGCGGCATGACCACCCGTTGCACCGCTGATCCGTGCCGCGCGGCGACGCGGGCATATTCGGAGAAGGCGGGTTCCACGAGCCACGTGCGGGCGGGCTTTAAGGCCATGACCATGTGATCCAGCACCTCCGTGGCGCCGTTGCCGCACCAGATCGTATCGGGATCCACCCCAAACCGACTTGCCAGCACGCGGCGCACCACCCACTGGTCGCTGTCGGGATAGTGCCGGAGCCAGGGCGCGAGGGGATCCAGGGCGGCCAGGACCGACGCCGGCGGCCCCAGGGGATTGATGCTGGCGCTGGCATCCAGCACCTGCTCAAGCGGCAGGTGGTGTTGGCGCGCGAACGCATGAATGCGGCCCCCATGCTGGGACGCGCTCACGATGCCACCGCCGCGACAATCCATCCCCAAACCTCCACCAGTTCGTTCACCGCCCCATACGTGTCCCCCGTCATCCCGCCGAGCCAGCGCGTGGTCGCGCGCGCAGCGCCCGCCGCCAGCGCCAGCCCGCCGGCGGTCACCCAGACGGCGGTCCAACTGCCACCCGCGGCCAGCAGCGCGGCCAGGACGCCTGCCGCCCACAGTAGCACGACCCGTGTGGGGACGGCCCCGTGGTACTGCCCAGCCAGGGTGGGCGCGTCGCCGCGAGGTGCCGCCGGCTCGTGCGCCACCGCCCACAGCATGCCGGTGCGCGCTACCGCGGGAATTGCGACGAACCAGGGAAATAGGGGCCGGTGGAGGAGGGCGGTCCACGCGGCGATCTTGATCACGAGCACCAGCACGCCCGCCAAGGCGCCCGCGGCCCCCACCCGGCTGTCTTTCATGATGGCCAGCGCTTCTGCGGGCGGCTGTCGGCTCGCCAGCGCATCGGCGGTGTCCATGAGGCCATCCAGGTGCAGCGCCCCCGTCGCCACCGTGTAGACGGCCGCCAGCACCGCGGCCGCTAAGAATGATGGCCAAGCGTGCATGAGATCGGCGAGCCCCAGCAGCAGGCCCCCGAGCCCCGCACCCACCAGGGGGTAGTAGGCGGCGCTGGCGGTCATATCCGCGTCGGTCACCGGCGCGGGCACCCGGATGGGCACAATGGTCAGAAACGTGAGGGCCAGGGCGAGCCGCCGCCACTGCCTCACGGTCGAAACCCCACCGCGGCCACTATGCCCAGCAGCGAGGCCGCAGACCAGTTCACAACCGCCAGTGTGCGGGTGATGTGGCCCGGGACCAACGGGTCACCCGGGTCACCCAGCGGGGGACGGTGGCTCGGTACCCCCGCATAGGTGTTGGTGCCGCCCAGCTGCACGTGCAGCGCGCCCGCCATGACTGCTTCGGGGAGCCCACTGTTGGGGCTGGGGTGGCGTCGCCCATCGCGGGCCAGCAGGCGAGCGCCGGCGGCGATGTCCAGACGCGCCAGCGGCAGCGTGAGGAGCATCAGGGTGGCGGTGAGGCGCGCGGGGATAAAGTTCAGCACGTCGTCTGCGCGCGCCGACGCCCAGCCGAACGTGCGGTGGCGGGGCGTCGTGTGGCCCACCATCGCGTCCAGTGTGTTGATCCACCGGTACACCAGTGCCCCGGGCGCGCCGGCCAAACAGGCGTACAGCACCGGCGCCACCACCGCATCCACCAGGTTTTCGGCGAGCGTCTCCACGGTGGCGCGCACCACCCCGGCCTCGTCCAGCTGGTGCGTGTCGCGCCCCACGATGCGTCCGACGGCGGCGCGCGCCGCCGCCAGCCCGCGATGCGCCAGCGCCTCCTCCACCATCCGGCCCGCGTCGACCAGGCTTTTCCACGCAATCGTCGTGCTGATGAGCCAGATGCCCAGCGCCCACGCCAGCAGCGGGACGGTGCGGGCCAGCCACACGAGCCCCACCAGGGGGATGCCGCCAAACAGCAGGGCGCCCGTGACCACCAGCGCGACGCCCGCCCACCGATTGGAGCCGGGCCGCTCCGGCTGGTTGAACCGGCGGTCCCACCACGTGATGTATCGGCCCATCACCACCACGGGATGCGGCGGAAACAAGGGGTCGCCGACCAGCCGGTCCAACAGCATGGCCAGCGCCGTGGCCAGGACCGTGTTCATCGGTCGAGGTCGGGGTCGGAGGGCAGCAGCAGCGGGCGCCCGGCCACCGTCAGATACACCCGCGCCGCGTCGCGGGCGATCCGCTGATTCAACAGTCCGAGCCAGTCCGCATAGCGGCGGGCCAAGGGATGAATGGGCACGATGCCCGACCCCACCTCGTTGCTGACCACCACCACCGGGCCCGCACTGCCGGCGACGGCCTGCGCCAGTGCCTCCACGCGACCCTCGAGGGTTGCGTCGTCTGGGTCGTCCCGCATCCAGTTGCTCATCAGGAGGGTGAGGCATTCGATCAGCACGATGTGCGTCTCGGCGCAATGCTGGACCGCGTCCGCCACCGCCACAGGCTCTTCGTGGGTCACCCAGCCGGCGGGCCGCCGTGCCCGATGAAGAGCGATGCGAGACGCCATCTCGCCATCCAGCGCCTCGGCCGTGGCCAGATAGCAGACGGGCAGCCCCGTGTCCGCCGCAGCACGCTGCACCAGCCGCTCCGCCCACCGGCTTTTGCCGCTGCGGGTGCCGCCCAGTACCAGCACGGGAAACCGCCCCTCAGGCATCGGGGCGCTCCGGTTGGGGGGTGTCCTTGCCGCTGAGGCGCCAGGCCCGACCCCAGCGATGGTGGTACACCGCTCCATCCAGCGGCCGACGGCGCGCCCACGCCACCCTCTCCAACAGCGGCTGGTCGGGGAAGTGCGCCGTGTATCCGAGGCACAACAGTGCCACAGGATCCACCTCGTCGGGGATCCCTAGCACCTGGCGCACGTCCGCCTTCTGGTAGAAACTGACCCAGCCGACCCCCACCCCCTCGGCGCGGGCCGCCAGCCAAAGGTTTTCAATGGCGCAGGCCGTGGACATGAGGTCGGTTTCCAAAATCGTGTTGCGGCCCAGCACCGTCCCCCCTCGGGTGGCGTCGTTGGTGACAACGATGGTGCAGGGCGCGTCGGCGAGCCCCTCCACCTTGAGCCGGAGATACTGCTCGCGGCGCATCCCCTCGTAGTTGTCGGCGGCGCGGAGCCGTTCGGCCTCGGCCAGGGCGGCCAATTCCTGGCGGGTGGGCAAATCGTCCACCAGGATGAAGTTCCAGGGCTGCATCAATCCCACGGAGGGAGCTTCGTGGGCGGCGGAGAGGATCCGCCGGAGGACCGCCGGGTCGACCGGGTCGGGCAGAAAGCTCCGAATGTCGCGGCGCACGTGGATGGCCCGGTACACGGCCGCCCGCTCGACGGCGGCGAAATCCGACGCGACCGGGGCGCCGGGCGGCAAAGGAGGCGGTTCGTCCGACGCCGTGACATGCGGGTTGGTTACGCGCGCATCGGCAAACGTGGCCGTTTCCTGCATCACCGCCAGCGCCTGGCGGATGATGGGCAGAAGCATCAGGGCCCCACTGCCCTCGCCGAGCCGCATCTGCCAGTCCACGAGCGGCTCCAAGCCCAGCCGCGCCAGTGTGAGCGGGTGGGCCGGCTCGGGCGAGCAATGCGACGCCACCAAGGAGCCTGGCAGGGCAGGGGCGAGTTGGCTCGCCCAGAGTGCCGCCACCGCGGTGATCACACCGTCTAACACGACGGGCACGCGCTGGCCGGCCGCCGCCAGCATGGCGCCGGCCAGTGCCGCGATTTCGAGCCCGCCTATGTTGCTTAGCACCGTCCACGGATCCTGGGGCAATGCGGCCTGGCGCTTTATCGCCTCGGCCACGATCCGCAACTTGTGGGCCTGGTCCTCAGCGCCAATCCCGGTGCCGGGGCCCACCGTCCGTTCGGCCGGGACGTCCAACAGGACAGCGGCCAGCGTGGCCGCGGCGGTCGTGTTGCCGATGCCCATCTCGCCCAGCACCAGCAGATCGGCGCCCCCTTCCACCAGCGCGAGGGCCGCCCGGGCTCCCGCCTCCACCGCGGCGACGGCTTCGGTGGGTCGCATCGCGGCCTCGGTCCGAATGTCGCCGGTGCCGGCCCGCACCCTGGCGCGTACGACGCCGGGGTGGCGCGCGGGGCGGAACAACCCCACGTCTACCACCTGCAGCGGCAGCGACTGGCTTCGCGCCAGCACACTGGAGACGGCTCCCCCCATGGCGATGGCGGTGGCCATTTCCTCCGTGACGTCCGGTTCGTATCGCGACACGCGCTGTCGGCTGACGCCATGGTCGCCGGCAAACAGCAGCGCCGCTGGCCGGGCCACGGTGGGAACGGGTCGGCCCGTGATGCCTGCCAGCTGGACCACCAGTTGCTCGAGGCGGCCGAGACTGCCCAACGGCTTGATGAGGTCGGCCAATCGCCGTCGGGCACGTTCCTGGCTGGCCAAATCGAGGGGGGGAACCGGAGGCAGCTGGGCCAAAACATCAGGGGTGTCCATCAAGCGTCCTCGCGAGTCCCTGCACGCGTCATCACCGCCATCACAACGTCGTTAAACTCATGCCCTCGCAATCCTCGCCGCGAGCCGTGTTAGACACGATAGCACACGCGCAACCCCCTTGGGGTGGCGGACGTCCCCGCATGTGGTCAGATCCTTGTAGGATGGTTCGGGAGGGGGAGGTGGCGTCTTGGCAGACACGAAGGGGTGCGCTGTGCTGGGGGCGCCTTGGAGCGGCAGCGGCAAAACGACCACCACGCTGGCGCTGACGGCCGGACTGAAAGCGCGTGGGCACACCGTGCAGGTGTTCAAGTGTGGGCCGGACTACATTGATGGCACGTATCATGCCGCCTTGACCGGGCGGCCGGTGCGCAACCTGGACCTGTGGATGGGCGGGGCCGACGACGTGCGGGAGCAGGCCGCGCGGGGGATGCAGGGCGCCGACATGGGCTTGGTCGAGGGCGTGATGGGGCTTCTCGATAGTGGCGCACCCGATGGGGTGCTGGCCAGCACGGCCGAGGTGGCGCGGACGCTCGTGGCGCCACTGCTGTTGGTCATCGACGCCTCGCGCATGGCGGAAAGTGTGGCGGCGATTGTGCACGGGTTTCATACGGTCCCGGGCTCCCCAGGCCTTGCGGGCGTCATTGTGAACCGAGTTGCCAGCCCCGGCCACTACGCGCTCTTGGAACACGCCATCAGCGGCCGCACCGGGGTGCCGCTCTTGGGGTACATCCCCGAGCGCCCCGACCTCACCCTGCCCGAACGGCATCTGGGTCTCGTGCCCGCCATCGAGCGGGACGTCCTGGCGAGCAAGATGGGGGAGTGGGCGGCGGCGACCCGCGACACCCTCGACTGGGCACGCCTCGGCCGGTTGATGGGCGATGCCCGGCTGCCCCGGTCCTCCCCACCTCCCGCGCCGGCGAGTGGGCCGCCGGTGGTGGTGGCGCTGGCCCAGGACGCGGCCTTTCACTTTTACTATGCCGCCAACCTGGAATTGCTGGAATCATACGGTGCCGAGATTCGGCCCTTCAGTCCGCTGGCCGGCGAGCCCATCCCCGCTGAAGCCCAGCTGCTGTATGCCGGCGGCGGGTTTCCCGAAGAGTTTCTGGACCAGTTGGGGCAACAGCCCCACGCCCATGCCGCATATCGCCGGCGCATTGAAGGGGGCCTGTTGACCCTGGCCGAGTGTGGAGGCTACATGTGGCTCGCCCAATCCCTCGCGCATGTGGAGGGCGAGCCCGTGCCGCTGGTGGGGGTGGTGCCGGCCGCTATGCGGCTCGAGCGGCGACTGCAGGCCATCGGCTACCGCACGGTGACGGCCCGACATGGCGGGCCCTGGCCCGCCGGCACCACGTTTCGCGGGCATGAGTTTCACCACGGCCGGGTGGTGTCGGCGGAGCCCCGCCAAGCGGCGTGGCATTCCCGGTTGCGCCGCGGCGAGCAGGAGGAAGGGGTCGTGACGCCCAACCTGGTGGCGGGCTTCACCCATCTCTACTTTCCTTCCAACCCCGCGGCGATGGGCCAGCTCCTCCACCGAGCGCGTACGGGCGAAAGGCTGTGATGGCAAACCGCTTGCGATGTGCTAGCATAGAGACATGAAAACACTGTACTTGCGCAACGTGCCGGACGAGGTGGTCCAGAACTTGGAGCGCCTGGCGGCTCGTGCAGGTATCTCGGTCTCAGCGGCCGCCGTACGCGAATTGGGAATTCTGGCGCCGCGCGCCCACAACGCCGACATCGTGGCGGGCCTGCCGGATCTGGAGATTGAGTTGTCCACCCTCGTGGAGGCGGTCCGAGCGGGACGGCCCGACGCGTGATCGTCCTCGATGCGTCCGCTGCCCTGGCGGGGCTGCTGCGGGACGGGCACGCGCGGGCCCTGATGCTTCGGGAACATCTCGAAGTGCCGCACCTTATTGATGTGGAAGTGTCGAACGCCCTGCGCCGCCTCATGCTGGCGAAGGAGCTTTCCGATGCCCAGGCCCAGGCGAGCTCGGACGCTTGGCGGGGGCTGGGGATGAGAAGGTGGCCCATGCTACCGCTGCTCGGGGAGATCTGGGACCTGCGGCACAACGTCTCCGCCTACGACGCGGCGTACCTCGTGCTGGCAGAAACCCTTCGTTGCCCCTTGGTCACGGCCGATAGGCGGCTGGCCGCGGCGGCCAGCGGGCGGTGCTCGGTCATGACGGTGCCTCGGTAGCCACGGTAACGTCAAAGTGGTAGCCGATTCGGGGTGGAAGCGCCGATGTGACGCGCTCCACGAAGCGAGGAGGAGTCGCCCACGGCGTACCAGGCCGCGCGGGACCGGCGGCGTGGACGCCTCCCGGCCCTCGGGCGGCAGGGGTCGTTCCCGGGCGGACGCCCGGGGCGGTGAGCGGTATGTCCGAGCCCGGCCACGCTAGGCGCCGAGGAGCGCGTCCGCCACGTGGTCCGCGTGGCGGTTGAGGTAGTTCACCGCCCGTTGGAGATTGGGGATCTGCAGGCGGTGCAGGAGGCCCATCGCGGTGTTGCGCCAGGTCGCCATGACTCGCGGGCCATGGCCCGTGCGAATTTGCGACCGG
>JAJZWS010000109.1 GCA_021846565.1 Bacillota bacterium | reverse complement strand
CACCGCGTTTCTAAGCCAGGTGCTGTCCGCCTGGGCCAAGAGCCCGGCCTGGGCCGAGAGTCTCGTCCTGGTTTTGTGGGATGACTGGGGCGGGTACGTCGACCATGTGCCCCCGCCTGTCGTGGAGTGCGTATTCTGGCCGGACTTGGCCACCGAGTCCAGTAAAGACTGGCCACGGGTTCCAGTAAAGACTGGCCACCGTTTCTGAAAAAGACTGGCCACGCGGAGTCAGCCAGGATGTTCCTGGGCGCGAGGCGAACCCCCGGTCGGGGTTCACCCCTACACGACAGGAGGCCTGAGATCATGACGAAACGAGGGCTCCGTATGCAGCAGATTCGCGAAATCCTCCGCTTACATTACGAAGGGGGTCGGTCGGCGCGCGAGATTGCGCGTGCCTATGGCGTCAGCCACACCACCGTCGGCGATGTTGTTGGGCGCTTCGAGCGCACGGGGCAGTCCTGGCCCGTCCCGGCGGACCAGACGGACACCGCCTTGGCCCGGCTCCTGTACCCCGGCAACCTCGGTCGGCCTCGCGTCCGCCCCGAACCCGATTGGGCGACCATCCACCAGGAACTGGCGCGCAAGGGCGTCACGCTGCAACTCCTGTGGGCGGAATATCGGGAGGTCCATCCGACCGGACTTGGCTACGCCCAATTCTGCGAGAAGTACCGGGCGTTCCATCGGACGGTTGACTACGTCATGCGCAAGGTCTACCAGCCGGGCGAGTACTGCTTCGTGGACTACGCGGGCCCCACGCTACCCGTCGTGGACCCCGGCACCGGGGAGGTCCAGCCGGGTCAGATCTTCGTGGCGGTGCTGGGGTATAGTCGCTACACGTATGTGGCCGTCCATCCCCAGCAAACCACCGCGTGGTGGATCCGGGGGCAGGTCGACGCCTTTGCCTATTTCGGCGGGGTGCCGCGTATCGTAGTGCCCGACAACCCCAAACCGCTGGTCACCCGCGCGGAACGCTTCGACGTCACGCTCAACCGCACCTACCAGGCCTTCGGCGAGCATTATGGTGTCGCCATCATCCCGGCCCGCGTCCGCGCGCCCAAAGATAAGGCGCCCGCCGAAGCGGGCGTCTTGCTCGCCGAACGCTGGATCCTCGCCAGACTCCGGCACGAACGCCTGCTCGGATGGGACGCGGTACACACCCGCGTCGCCACGCTGCTCGAGGTCCTCAACGCCCGACCATTCCAAAAGCTGCCCGGCTCCCGGCAGAGCCTGTGGCGCGACCACGAACGCACCGCCCTGACGCCCTTGCCGCCCACGGCCTTCGTCGACCAACGCGGGCGCGCGGCCAAGGTGCCCCCGGACTATCACGTCGAAGCGGAGCACGCCTATTATAGCGTGCCGTATACCCTCGTCGGCCAGGCCGTCGAGGTCCGGATCACGGCAGCGACTGTCGAGGTGTTTCACGACCGGCAGCGGGTGGCCAGCCATCCGCGGCGCCCCGCGGGGCACCACGCGACGGTCGTCGCCCACATGCCGCCGGCGCACCAAGCCGTGCAGCGGGGAGGGGACCTGGACGCGTTGCAACGGCGCGCGGACGCGGTCGGGCCGCACACCGCCGCGCTGTTTGCGGCGTGGTTGGCCCAAGCCCGCGTGCCCCAACAGATCTTCCGCCGGTGTCAAGGCGTGTTGGGGCTGGTGCCGCGGTTTGGGGCCGGCATCGTGGAACAGGCCGCCGCCCGGGCCCTGCGGGCGGGATCCCCCTCCTATGGAGCGCTGGCGGCGTTCTGTCAGGCGGAAGCGGCCGCCGCGGACGCGCCGGCCGCCGGGACGGCGGGCGCCCATGCGAATGTCCGCGGGCGCAGCTACTATACGGCCACGCCCGAGGCGCCCCCCGCGGAGGGCTCGTCATGAGCCGACGGCGGCAAAGTCCGGGGGCCGAGCGCCAGGAATGGTATCGGACCACCCATCCGCAAATCAACGTCACGTTTCGCGATCCGGAGGAACACCGCCGGGTCCAGTGGGCCCTCGCGCGCCATCACCGCACCGCCCGGGAGGTGCTGCTGGCGTGGACCGACGCCGGCGGGCCGGGTGTCCCACCACCCGCCCCTGCATCGCCGGTCACTAGTGACAGCGCCCCCGCGCCTTCGGCGCCCGCCTCTGCATCGCCGGTCACTAGTGACAGCACCTCCGCCCCGTCGGCGCCCACCCCGGCGCCCGGCCAGCGGAGCGGGTCGCGGCCCCCGTCCCCCGCCCGCGGCCCCCCGGCGCCGGCGCCCGCCCGCTCCAACGTACGCGTCACGTGTGAGACCACGGGGGGCGCCGGCCGCCCCCGTCGATCGGAACCGAAAGGAGCACGTCCCCGATGCTGGAAGCCGTAACCGAAGACCGCTTGCGGACGCTGGGCCTCACCGCCTTCGCCGACGAAGTGCGCCGCCAACAACAGACGCCCGACTGCCTCCCCCTTACCTTCGACGAACGGCTCGGCCTCTGTGTCGATGCCCAATGGGTCGCCCGCTCCAATCGCCAAGTGGCCCGCCGGATCCAGGAGGCCCACTTCCGCGTCGCCGCAGCGCCCGAAGCGCTACAGTACGCGACCCCCCGCGAGTGGAATGCTACGCTCATTCGCCAGTTGAATCAGGCGTTGTGGGTGCCGCAACACCAGACGGTCCTGGTCACCGGCCCCACCGGGGTCGGCAAGACCTTTCTCGTCTGCGCCTGGGGCACCGCCGCGTGTCGGCGCAACGCCCGCGTGCGCTATACCCGCCTGCCCCGGTTGCTGGCCGCGGGCCTGACGGCCAAGCAGGAGGGCACCTGGTTTGCATGGTTGCGCCACCTCCAACGCTTCGATTTACTGATCCTCGACGAGTGGGCCCAGGCCCCGCTCACCACCGAAGAAAGTCGGGACCTACTCGAGATTCTCGACGACCGGTATCAGACCCGCGCGACCTGTATTGCGAGCCAAGTCCCGGTCGACCGCTGGCATGACTGGTTTCCCGACCCGACCACGGCGGATGCGGTACTCGATCGCATCGTCCATCAGGCCATTCAGGTGCCCATCCGCGGCGAATCGATGCGCAAGGTCTTGTCAACGCGGGCCGCTTCCGGTACAACGGACCTCACCGGCTCCGAGAGGGACGACCGCCCCTCGACCCCTGGCCAACACTTATCAGACTGACTGGCCAGCACTTTCCGGAACACGTGGCCAACTTGGCCAGAATATGCATCCTATAGATGTCGACCCATTTGGCCGGGTTGGAGGGAGAACGGGACGGAGACGCAGGGTGCATCCTCGGGCGGGTGGGGGCCGCGAAGGTGGTGCAAAAACTGCGCGACCCCCTCTGGGAGCCAGGGGTTGTCTGATTCGTCTTGATGCGGTCCGTCGGTCGCGTCGGCCGCCCGAGCACTGTGCGGCTACTTGCGGGAGATGGCGGTCTCGGTGCGGGGCCCACCGCCCGGGACGGTGCCGCCCGCCGCGTAAGCCGGACGCCAGATGGGGGATCCGGGAGCCCTGGACAGGACCGCGGCGCAAGGGCGCTCCATTGGGTACTATCTGGTCTGGTGCACGACGGGTATTGGGGGCGGCGGCTCCTAAGCCTGGATGGCACGGCGTGCGACATGGCGGACACCCCGGCGAATGCGGCGGCGTTGGGTCGGCCGCCAACGGGCGCGAGGCCGCGGGAAATGGGGCGTTTCCCCAACTCCGCCTGGTGGCGCTGGCTGAAACCGACACCCACACCGCCGCCCGGGGCGCCCGGTGTGTGGGTCGACCGGAGCCGCATGGCGCACTCACGCGGTCAATTCATCGAACCCCATCACACTCGGAGCACCCTTCTTCGGTTGGGGCGCAGGCTGTGGCCGGCGTGCCTGTGCTCCCCCATGTCGAGACCGGGGCGATTCCCTGGATGCCGAACTTCGGGCACGTCCCGTTTCTGCAGGACACGTCCCGCGTTCCGCCGTACTGGGACCGTGCCCTGGCCGTACTTTATCCCACCGGGTCCCCCGCGTATGGCACGCGCGCCAGCCGCGCAATCTCGGGATCCAGTGCGCACAGGTCCCGAGGGCTCAGGTCGGCGATGCGGCGGTGCCCCATGGTTCTGAGCGCGATGACCATTTCCGCTCGGCAGCTTTCCAGGAAGTTTGTGAGGCTCAGGGCGGCCTGGTCCCGCTTCAGAGGGATTTTAGGGTCCGCGCGGTAAAACACCAGGTCCGTGGGCGGGTGAAACGGGATGGCGTCAGAGATTTGCCGGTGGGCCAGCGCAAACATGGCGATAGTTGCCAGTCCTATGCCGTCCGCCCCTAGCGCCAACGCCTTCAGAAAGTCGCCCGGCTCGCGAAACCCGCCCGACAGCAAGAGGGTCACGTCCCGGCGGCGCCCGCGGCGTTCCAGGTGCGCCACGGCGCGCACCAGCGCCTGCAGGCTGGTGATGCCGAAGTGGTCCGACAGCGTGATGGGCGCGTTGCCCGTCGCCCCTTCGGTGCCGTCAATCACAATGACGTCAACGTCCGCCTCGAGACACACATCCAGATCCGCCTCGAGGCGCTGGCCCGCACCCATCTTCAGGGCGACAGGGACCCCGTCGGTTTCGCCCCGCAGGAACTGCACCACCTCTTTGAGTGGCGTGGGCTCGCCAGGCGTCTTTAAAAACAAGTTGGCGTGAATCGTCGGTGGATCCGACGGGCCGAGACCCATCAGCCGCTTGATGTCCGGCCCCACCTCGCCCGGGGTGGCCACCACCGCATTGCCCGGCATGGCGCCCTGACCCACCTGCACCTCGATCATGTCGGCCTGGCGCAGGATTTTGGGGTCGCGATTCCATACCCAGCGTCCAAACTGCAGGACAAACGTGCTGCACCGCTCGCGCTCGGCGGCCAAAAACGGCCCCTGGCCGGAGTTCAAGGGAATGCCGGCTCGTCCCGACGCCATGGCCAACGCCAGGCGCGCGTCTTGGGTCAGCGCCAGCCCGTACGCCATGCCCGACAGGTAGAGAGGCATGGCGGTGTGCACCGGCTTCTTGGCCCGCCCGCCGAACACCGCCGTGAGGTCCACCGGCTCGGTTTCGTTCAGCGGCGTGTCGGCCAGCTGGGCCGGCACCAGCGCCAGGTCGTCAAATCCGTGTGCCGGTCGTGCTGACCCCATGGGGCGAATCACCACTTGGCCCGACTGGCTCCGCAGACTGGAGTATAAGAAATCGGCCGGCGGTGTCGACTTCACGGACAGGTACAATTCGGCCAGCGTGTCGCTCATGGGCCGTGCGTGTCAGCAGCTGGCGCAGCATGCGCCGTGTCAGCGTGGGCACCAGCCACCACAGCGCGCCCATCGTCAGCAGCACTACCAGCACGCCGCCCAGCATCACCGTCCCCAGCGTCCATCCCCCCGGGGTCAGTGTGTCCCGGCGGCCGTCGCTCATGTGACCTGGCTGCCCACATGGGCCAGGCGGTCGCCCACCTGCTGCAGCACCAGCGGCGGCAGGGGCAAGGCGGGAATCGTTGGCCGCGGCGCCACGGGTCGTCCGGCCACGAGATTCAAGAGCGGCGGCGCGCCTAGGTCACGCCACGTGAGGGGCCGGAGGCCCCAGAGTTGCTCGATGAGCTTCAAAAGGCTCAAGCCCGCGCACGGGGTGTCGTCCAACCCCGGCGTCACTTCGGGGGAAAACACGTAGGCGGGCACCCGAAACCCGTTGCGAAACGGGGTGCCATCCCGCCATCGCTCCACGACAGGCGGGGGCACATGGTCGACGTACCCGCCCCAGTCATCCCACAAAACCAGGACGAGACTCTCGGCCCAGGCCGGGCTCTTGGCCCAGGCGGACAGCACCTGGCTTAGAAACGCGGTG